>NZ_JBITGG010000014.1:0-209458 GCF_044456765.1 Micromonospora sp. NPDC050784
GGTGCGTCGACCACCTACCTGACCGGCTCGCTGACCGAGTTGGTCCGGCGTCGTGGGGGGGGCCCCCCCCCGGGGGGGGCCGGGGGGGGGGGGGGCCGGCGGGGGGGGGGGGGGGGGGGGGGGGGGGGGGGGGGGCGGGCCCCCCCCCCCCCACCCCCGGGCATCACCTGTTCTGCTTCTCCTGGCACGGCACGCAGAAGCGGGCGTGCGGAAGGATGTCGAGCCGCTCCGCCGGGATGCTCTGGCCGCACTTCTGGCAGGCACCGTAGGTGCCGTCGCTGATCCGGCTCAGCGCACCGGTGATCTGCTCGATGTTCTGGCGGGTGGCCACCAACAGCGCGGCCTGGTTGTGGGCCTCGCCGGGGTCGCCGGTGTCCGCGTTGAGCTCGGTCAGTTCCCGCAGCCGAGCCGTCTGGGTGGCGAAGTCGTCCGCCAGGGACGCTCGCACATCGGCCAGCCAACTCTGGTCGGGAGTACGACGATGATCGACGCTCATGGTCTGCCTTTCAAGGGGAATGGGCGTGAAAAACAAAAAGGGCCGAAGCTTGGATAGCTTCGCCCTGGGGGTCGTTCGGGGTGTGGAACGACTCCGCAGGTGGGCCTCGGCCGGTTTGCATCGGGCTCGACATTGTGTGCGTGGGCGCCGGGTGCGGCGCGCGGACAACCGGCACCCGCAGGTCGGCCTCGACGCGTGTCACCGTCGGCACCTGGACAGCACCGTCCACCGCCACCTGGGTGGCGGCGGGCGAGCGGAAGGTCACCGGCGGCATGCCCCCACCATAGAGCGGTGTTGCGCTAAATCCAACGTCCGCGGTGGGACCTCATTCCGGCCACGAACTGCCGCTTTTCGCCGCAATAGGGCCGTTGCCCGAACCCGGTGGGCACCCTTCGATATCGCAGCGAGGTCATCTTTTCGCGTCCTAGACTGCGGTCCGTGGCGGGGTCTTTACCCTGCCAACCGGGGGGAGAGAATGCCATGCAATCTCGGTCGACGCCGTCCGGGTCTCCGTCGACAACGCAACAGCCCGACAAAACTTCCGGTGGCGCCAACCGCGACATGCCACCGGAATTGGGTACGGATGCTGTCGGCATATTTGAAGGCCGGACCTTCATGTTGTCCAATCCCGCCGGAAACGTACCGGCGGATTCCATCGCTGGTCTCGTACACGACGACACCCGTTACATCAGCCGATGGGAGCTGACCCTCGACGGGAATGCTCCACTCGTCCTCAGCGCGAACCCTGTCGATCCGTACTCGGCGGCGTTTTTCCTCGCGAACCCTGAGGTCGACGGCCTGGCGGCGAACCGGGTCGGCGTGCGACGGGAACGATTCGTCGGCGACGGCATGTACGAGCGGTTCGCGGTGCAATATTTTGGCGTCGAGCCGGTCTCCGTGCGTCTGCGGTTGGAGGTCGGCGCGGACTTCGCTGATCTCTTCGAGATCAAGGGGGCGGGGCGGAGCAGGCTGGGCGACATTCGGCGGACCCACCGGTCAGACGGCTCCACGCTGTGTTTCTCTTACCAGAATTCGCACTGGTCGGCCGTCACGACGGTCGAGGCCGAGCCGCGTGCCGATCGGGTCGAGGGCGACGCACTGGTCTGGGACGTACACCTGGGACGAGGCCAGACCTGGGGTTGTGAGCTGCGGGTGCTGCTGAACTGTCGGGGGAAGGACTACCAGCCGACCAACCGCACCTTCGGCGAGGAGCATGACCCCGGCGCCGACGACGCCGCCTGGCGGTGGAGGGAGAACAAGCCGCACCTGAACGCCGAATCAGACCTGTTGCGCAGCGTCTACCACAAGTCGGCCACCGATCTGGTGTCGATGCGGATCGCCAAGGAGATCCGGGGCGAGCAGGTCGTTCTGCTGGCCGCCGGCATGCCCTGGTTCCTGGCGGTCTTCGGGCGGGACACCCTGATCACCGCCTACCAGAGTGTCAGCTGCGGACCCGACGTCGCCCGGGGTGCGCTGGTCACTCTCGCCGCGCACCAGGGCAGCACCGTCGACGACTTCAGCGACGAGGAACCGGGAAAGATCCTGCACGAGTTCCGCTCCGGTGAGCTGACGCAGCTCGGCATCATGCCGTACGGCCCGTGCTTCGGCGCGGCCGACACCACCCAGCTGTGGCTCATTCTGCTGAACGAGTACTGGCGGTGGACGGGCGACGACGCCTTGGTCCAGCGGTTGCGTCCGAACGCCGACGCGGCTCTGCGGTGGATCGACAACTTCGGAGACCGCGACGGCGACGGTTACGTCGAGTACGCCACCCGCTCCCCCGAACGTATGCGCAACCACTGCTGGCGCGACTCACCGGACGGGGTCCAGTTCGCCGACAGCAGGCTCCCCACCCTGCCGATCGCCACCTGTGAGATCCAGGGCTACACCTATGACGCGAAGCTCCGCGCCGCGCAACTCGCCGACGGGCCCTGGACCGACCGCGCACTGGCGCGACGTCTGCGTACCGAAGCCGCCGAGCTGCGCGAGCGGTTCAACCGCGACTACTGGCTGCCCGAGCGCGGCGGCTACTACGCGATCGGCCTCGACGCCGACAAGCGCCCCATCGACTCGATGACCTCGAACATGGGTCACCTGCTGTGGAGCGGTATCGTCCCGCCGGACCGCGCCGCCACGGTGGCCCGCCAGTTGATGTCCGACGCGATGTTCTCCGGCTGGGGTGTCCGGACCCTGTCCACCGACGACGTGGGGTACAACCCCATCGGTTACCACCTCGGGACGGTGTGGCCACACGACAACTCGATCATCGCCGCCGGACTCGCCCGGTACGGCCACCGCGACGCGGCGAACCGCATCGCGATGGCGATGCTGGAGGCTGCCGCCCACTTCGAATACCGCCTGCCCGAAGCCATCTCCGGGTACGACCGCTCGCTCGGCCGGCGACCCGTGCCGTACCCCACCGCCTGCAATCCCCAGGCCTGGGCCAGCGGGGCACCCCTGCTGTTCCTGCGGACGATGCTCGGGCTCGACGTCGACGACGGGGTCCTCGCCACCGATCCGCATGTCCCCGAGGCGCTGGGGAACATCCGGCTGACCGGGGTCGCCGTCCACGGCGCCCGTGAGACTGTCGAGGCCCCCGCGTCACGGTCGCGCTCCTCGGCCTGAACGACGCGCCTCCTCCTTCGGCCCGGTGGTGGGTCCGGCCGCGGGCGGTGGTGACGGGTCGAGTCAGCCCGGGGCGAGGAGGCAGAACTCGTTGCCTTCCGGGTCGGTGAGCACCCGCCACGGGACGCCCAGGTCGATGGCGGTCGCGCCGAGACTGCGCAGCCTGGCCGCCTCGGCCTCCGGGTCGTCACCGGGGTACGGGCGGACGTCGAGATGGACGCGGTTCCACCCGCTCTTCACGTCGGGTGTACGGACGAACTCCAGGTAGGGGCCGACGCCCTTGGCGGAGCGCAGTCTCGCCCCCTGGTCGGTCACCTCGTGCAGGGTCCAGTCCGTGGCCTCGCTCCAGAACCGGGCCATGGCGCGCGGATCCGCGCAGTCCACCACCACGGCGGCGATCGGTCCGGTGTCCCGGTAGAGCGGCCGGGGGTCCAGCACGCAGAACTCGTTGCCCTCCGGGTCGGCCATGACCGTCCACGGCACGTCGCCCTGGCCCACGTCGGCAGTCGTTGCGCCGAGATCCTTCAGGCGCGCGACCACCTGCGCCTGGTGGGCCGCCGAGGTGGTGGCGAGGTCCACGTGCACGCGGTTCTTCACCGTCTTGGGTTCCGGGGAGACGATGAGGTCGACGCAGACAGCGACGGGATCGGGGTAGACGAAGCCCTCGGGTTCGAGGTTGGTCACGCCAGGTCCCTCACTGGAGACGTCCCAGCCGAGCGCCTGCGCCCAGAAGGCACCCAGCGCGGAGTCGTCCCGAGCCTTCATGTTGATCTGAACAAGCCGTGTCGCCATGCGGCGATGCTAGGGCGTGCCTCGACGTCTCGCTAACCGCCCTGGCCGCCTGCCTGCTCTACCGTCCCGCGCTCGTCCGGAGGCTGCTCCTTCGTCAGGTGGAGAAGCCATCCCTCGCCGGTGCGGATGAGCGCGTATCGCCGGCGGCCGGTGCGGCCGTGCAACGTGAACAGCATCCGGCGGTCGGTGCGATCGTGCTCCTCCCAGGTGCCGATGTCGGCGATCGACTTGTCGACGTCCTCGTAGGTGAGGTGGTCGAGGTCGTGGTCGGGTACGGCGATCGCGAGCCGGTTGTCGCTGGGGCTGTCCGGCAGACCGCGAGGCACCGCCCACGAGCGCAGTACACCGTCCTCCTCGAGCCGCAGATCGAAATGCGGCCGTGGTTTGCGGTGGTCGTGCAGGACGAAGGCGGGTGCCACCCTTCCCATTGTCTGCGTCTGCCGGCCCTTCCGCCCGGCAACGCGACTGCCTGACGAAGCGACGGGATTTTTGCATGGCACGCATATTTGCGCGCCACGCAATTAGTGCTAACGTAGTGGTATGACGGGGCTGCGGGAGCGCAAGAAGGCCGAGACGCGGGCGGCGCTCGGTTGGGCTGCGATCCACCTCACCGCGGAGCGCGGCTACGACAACGTCCGCGTCGAGGACATCGCCGAGGCGGCCGGTGTCTCCCCGCGCACCTTCAACAACTACTTCTCCAGCAAGGCCGAGGCAATCGCCTCCCGCCACCTCGACCGCAGCCTGCGCACCGCCGCCGCGCTGCGCGAACGGCCCGCCGACGAGCCGCTCTGGGTGGCGCTCACCCAGGCCTCGCTGGAGCAGTTCACGCGCGGCCCCGAGGTCGAGGCGATGCCCTCCCCCACCCACGCCCGGTGGGTTGCCGGCGTACGCACCATGCTCGCCGAACCCGCGCTACAGGGCGAACGCCTACGCGCCACCGCCCTCGCCGAGGCCGAGCTTGCCGCCGCAGTCGCCGAGCGCACCGGCACCGACCTCGCCACCGACATGTATCCGAGGCTCGTCGCGGCCGCCGCCAGCGCCGCCGTCGCCGTCGCCATGCAGCACTATCTCGACAGCGCCGACCCACCCGCCCCGATCGAACGCCTCATCACCGACGCCTTCACCCAGGTGGCCGCCGGCCTCCCGGCCCCACCCCGCTGAAGCTCCGCCCTCGCGCAAGACACCACCTCACCCACGTCTCCAGCCGCGTCAGACTCCCGCGGCGGGCCGGCCACGTGCCGCGCCTGCCGTGGCGATGACGCACACACCCCGAAGGGACCATGACCATGATCAATGTCGTCATCGTCGGAGCCGGCCCCAACGGCCTCATGCTCGCCTGCGAACTGGCCCTCGCCGGCGTGCACCCCGTCGTCCTCGAACGCCACGCCGCACCCACCGGCGAGTCTCGCGCCAACGGCCTCGTGGGCCAGGTCGTCCGCCTGCTCGACCGGCGCGGCCTCTACGCGCGGCTCAGCGGTGAGAGCACCCCGCCGATTCCCCAACCGGCCTTCACCTTCGGCGCGTTCCCGCTGGATCTCACGGTGCTCGCGGAGAACCCGCACTACGTGCTCGGCGTGCCGCAAGCCCAGCTCGAGGCCGGTCTCGCCGTCCGAGCCGCCGAGCTCGGAGTCGACCTGCGCCGCGGACACGAGGTCGTCGACCTCCGCCAGCGTCCCGACGTGGTCGAGGTCCATCTCGCCGACGGTACGCAGCTCACCAGTCGTTTCGTCGTCGGAGCCGACGGCGGCCGCAGCGCGGTGCGCCGCCTCGCCGGCATCGACTTTCCCGGTGTCACCAACGACCGGTCGATCTCCCGCACCGCCACGGTGACCGTGCCTTCGTCATCCCTCGACCCCGAGACAGGCGGCCTGCGCGTCCCCGGCCACGGCGTCGTCCCGCCGTTCCAGCACACGCGCACCGCGCGTGGGCTGATCGCCTGGGCCCCGTTCCCCGGCCGCCCGGCGATCCTGAGCACGACGGAGTGGCCCGACACGCCAACGAACGACGAGACCCCGATGAACCTGGCGGAGTTCCGTGCCAGCGTCGCCCGGGTGCTCGGCGCCGACATCCCCCTCGGCGCGCCTGACGGCGCCGGCCTGCTGCGGCGGCTGACCGGCCGCAACACCCGCATCGCCGCCCGCTACCGCGCCGGCCGGGTGCTGCTCGTTGGCGACGCCGCGCACGTGCACCCCGCGATGGGCGGCCCCGGCCTGAACCTGGGCCTGCAGGACGCGGTCAACCTGGGTTGGAAGCTCGCCGCCACGGTGCGCGGCTGGGCACCGCAGGGCCTGCTCGACACGTACGAAAGCGAGCGTCGCCCCGTCGCCGAACGGGTCGTCATGTCCACCCAGGCGCAGTCGGCGCTCATCGGCCCCGGCGACGAGATCACCGGCTTGCGGGAACTCTTCGCCGAACTGCTGCGCAAGCCGGAGGTGACCGGGCACATCGCGGCGCTGATGTCCGGTTCGGACATCCGCTACCCCGCCGACCCCACCGACCCGTTGGCCGGCCGCTGCGCCCCAGACGTGGTCGTACACACCGACCACGGCGCGACACGCCTGGCCGAGCTGACCCGCACCGCCCGGCCGCTGCTGCTGGACTCCACGGGTGCCTACGCCGGGATCGCGGCACCATGGCTAGACCGGGTCGACGTGGTCACCGGCTCACTGCAGGGCACCACGGCGACCGCGATGCTCGTACGCCCCGACTGCTTCATCGCCTGGTCCGCCGGGGACGCCGCTACGCTGCGCGCCTCACTCACCCACCACTTCGGCCTTCCACGATGACCACGAAAACCACCCACCATTGTCAGCGCGCTCAGCGGATGCACTCACCCTTGGGTGTCCGTGGCCGGCAATGGGGCGCGGCCAGTAAGGTACGTCGATGGGCAAGCGCTCGACCCGATCCATGATCGGTGACCGTGCCTCTGTGATCACGTTGGTCCACGGCACGTTCGCACGCGACGCCCCGTGGACCAGGCCGGACAGCGCCTTGAGCACGTCGCTGCGGCAGGCCGGCTGCCACGTCACCCGGTTCGCGTGGTCGGGTCGCAACTCTCATCGGGCGCGAATCGCCGCCGCGCACGGCCTGGCCGAGCACCTGCGGCAGCAGCTCACCGAGCATCCTCGCGCCCGACACTGGGTGATCGCGCACAGCCACGGCGGGAATGTCGCGCTGCACGCCGCCGACCAGGTGCGTACCGCGCAGGGCCGCGCGCCGGTCACCACAGTGACCCTGGCGACGCCGTTCCTGCACGCGCGCTCTCGCAGCATCACCGGTTGGCCGCTGTTCGTCATCGTGCTGTTCAGCGTGCTGCTGCTCTGGTCGGCTTCGGCGACAGCAGTGACCGATCCGCGCTCGCTCGCCGACGCGGCGCTGGTCCTCGGCGGCGGTGTGTTCGCGGCCATCCTGGCCCTGTGCGCCGTCGGCGCGGTCCTGCACCGGCGATCCCTGGGGCCGGGCTGGCGGAGCCGGCTCATCGGCGCGGTTCACGCACCCACGGCTCGGCCCGACGAGATCGTTGTCATCCGGGCCGCCGGCGATGAGGCATCCGGGTTGCTCGCGGCCGGCCAGTTCGTCGGCTGGCTGAGCGCGGCAGCGACCCGACTGCTGACCAACCTGTGGTTCTGGACCATCCTCATCGGGCTGCCGCAGCTCGCGGTTGTGGTGGCCACTCTCGTGGGGCACGGCGGGCGGATGGCGTTCAACCTGCTGATCTACGGGTTCACCGCACCCGGCCTCGTGGTGGTTGCCGTGGTGACGGCGATGGCCGGCTCGGCGGTGGTGTTCGGCATCGACGGCCCGTTCGCCGGTCTGGTCGCGTCCTGCTCGGCCGAGGCAGCCCCGCCCGGCACGGCGACGCTGCTGCAGCTTGAGCCTCGCGCCAGCGCCACCAGGCGTGGCCTCGCGCACTCCAGCCTCTACGACGATGAGCAGGTCATCCGCCACATCCTGTCCGCCGTCCGCCCGTCGCCGCACAACTGACCGAGGGCGCCACTTCAGCGGCCGTTTGGGTCGTACGCCTTCCAGTCCTCGACCGGAGTGAGCGGAACCGGCGCGGGCCGCTCCACCACCGTCGTCAGCTCGATCCGCTGGCCTTCCGTCGCCGAGCGGAGCAGGCTGGTCATCGTTTCGAGTACGTGCAGTGCGACGTCGCCGTCAGCGCGCGGCGGACGCTGATCGTCGGCTCTGACGAGGTCGATCAGGCCGATGCCCCGGGAACCCTTGGCGTAACCGGCCCGCGGTTCGAGAGCGCGCCATTCGGTGCCGCCGAGCGCGAAGAGGCGGACCTCACCGTCGAAGTAGTTCGGATCGGGTACGGCGAGAGTGCCGGCCTCCCCGTGGACTTCGATCGGCGCGGCCGTCGTCCGGACGCCGTCGAAGCTCGTCGTGATGGTGGAGAGAGCACCGTTGGCGTGCTCGAGTACGCCGGTGAGGTGGGTGTCCACCCCCACCGGGATCCGCTCGCCGGTGCGTGGGCCCGAGCCGATGACGCGCTCGGCGCGTAGGCGGCTGGCGGCTCCGGTCACCGCCCGGACCGGCCCGAGCAGGTGGATGAGGGCCGAGATGTAGTACGGCCCCATGTCCAGCATCGGGCCGCCGCCCGGGGCGTAGTAGAAGTCGGGGTTGGGATGCCAGCGCTCGTGCCCAGGCGTGACCATGACGGCCGATGCGGACATCGGGCGTCCGATGAGCCCACCGTCGATTGCCGCGCGCGCCGTCTGCGTACCCGTGCCCAGGACGGTGTCCGGTGCGCATCCGACGCGGACGCCGGCCGACGCGGCCCGTTCGATGGTCGAGCGGCCGTCCGGGAACGTCACGGCGAGCGGCTTCTCGACGTACACGTTCTTGCCCGCGTCGATCGCGCCCAGCGAGACGTCCGCGTGCGCCGCGGGGATGGTGAGGTTGAGTACCGTCTGCACGTCCGGGCGGGCGAGCAGGCGCTCGACGCTCATCGCCTCGGCGCCGGGAATCGTGGCCGCGACCGCGGCCGACCGGGAGGCGTCGAGGTCGGCCACCGCGGCGATGCTCACCTCGGGGTGGTCCGCGAGTGTGTCCAGGTAGGCGCGGGAGATGACCCCGAGACCTACGACGCCGACGCGGTGCGGGTCGCCCACACCATCCCCCTCTCGATGACGGTACGGACGCTCGCGTGCTCCAGCACGTCCAGGCTGTGCCCCGGCGTCGTCACGACGATGCGCCCGGCACCCCACCGCCGGGTCCAGATCGTCGGCGAGGTGACCGGCCGGTGCCACGGATGCCACGCCTGGGTCGGGTGGGTGGTCACGGCCAGTACGTCGATCAGGTCGTCGTGCAGCACCCAGTACTGCTCGGTGACCAGGTCGAAGTCCTCGATTCCCGCGGTGATCGGGTGTTCCCGGCCGAGGTCGGTGACGCGCACCGTGTGCGGCAGGAAGTTGTCCTCCGGACCACCGTGACGCTCACACGGCTCCCGGCCCGGGTGGGTCGCGAACTGGCCGCCCACAAGATGCAGGTATTCGGAGGACGCGCGGAACGAGTCCACGATGCCGCCGTGCCAGCCGGTGAAGCCCGTACCGGCGATGACCGCCGCGCTGAGGCCCGCCACCTGGTCCGCAGTGATCTGCGACATCGTCATGCACTGCACGACGAGGTCGGTCTCGGCCATCTCGGCGGCGTCGCCGTAGATCTCTGTCGACTCCTCGACCCGTACGGCATAGCCGCTACGTTCGAGGAAGGGCAGGAACAACTCGGTCGCCTTGACCGGCTGGTGCCCCTCCCAACCGCCCCGAACCACCAGTGCTCTCGGCTGCGTCACCCTCGCTCCCTCCCACGGTCCGACAGAGCGCCCATCAACGGATCAACCGCTGCGGCGGTTACCCCACTGGCGAGGGCTCTGGACCGAGCCCCGGCCGCCGAGGTGCTGACCCTTTCCATGCGGTTGAGGCGAGGCGACCTTGCCCTTCGCGCGTCGGGCAGCCCGATTCGCGGGAACGGCAGGCGGGTCGGTCTCGGCCGTCTCTGAGGTGTCGGCAGCCACCGGGGGGGCTTCCTGGGCGGGCTCAGGCTCCGGCATCGGGTTCTCCTTGGATTGGTGGGGTCCTACGGGCCGTCGACGGCCGGCGGACGCCGACTGATCGACGCCGGGGTGCGCACCTTGACGGTAGCGCAACGCCAGGCCCACCTGAGTGTCCCCCCGCTCCGATGAGACAGCGTCACCGACTTCCTCCCAGCGCAGCCCGAGCCCCAGGCCGCGACCGCATCGATGCCCCCGTACCTCGATGGTGGTCCTTCCGGGGTAGCCGGGACCGCCGCCCGCCGCTCGGACAACGACGGATTGCCGACATGCAACCCGTCGTTGTCCGGCTCGGGAAGGCCACCGTGGATCGGCCGTCAGGTCGGAGCGACCGTCAGACGGTGGTGCGCGACCACTGCTGGTTGGTGCCGGTGTTGCACGAATACTGCTTGAGGACCACCCCGTCCGCGGTCGACGCGGCCGGTACGTCCACACACTTGTTGCTGTGCCGTGCCCGGAGCTGGAAGTAGCCGCCGTTGGCGACCATCTGGAACTGCTGGTTGGTGCCGGTGCCGCAGGTGTACTGAACGAGCTCGGCGCCGTCGGCGGTCGACGCGCTCACCACGTCGAGGCACTTTCCGCTGTGCCGGCTGACGATGCGCCAGTAGCCGCTGCCGGCGTCCTGGAACTGCCACTGCTGCCACGCACTGCCGCCGTACGTGTACTGGCCGACGCGCGCACCGTTGTCGGTGTTCGGTTGCTGGACGTCCATGGCCTTGCCGCTGTGCCGCACATCGATCCGGTAGAACGTTCCCGTTGAGGGCGGCGGCGTGGTCGGGCCACCGTCGACGGTGTCGCCCCACGCGTATCGGATCCGGTCCGCGCCGGAGGTGTTGCGGACGGTCAGGTTGAGGTCGGTGCCGCTGCCGCTCAGGGCGAACATCGAGTACCAGTCGTAGCCGATGCTGCCGGTCTTGCCGCCGAGGGCGGGCCAGTAGGTGCCACCCATCTGGTTGTCGCGCATGACCTGGGCCATGGCGCGGATGTAGCGCACGAAGTTGTCGGTGCTGCCCGCGTCGGCGTAGTTGCGGCCGTCGTTCATGGGCGCACCGAACTCGGTGGCGACCGCGCGTGAGGCGCAGGTGCCGAGGCGGGTCTGGATGTGGCTACGGAAGGCGTCGTAGGTCATCGCGCCGTAGAAGAAGGCGTAGTAGTGGAAGGACAGCAGCGTCGCGTTGAACCGGCTGTCGTTGCAGATGTCGCGCAGGTCCTGGCTGAAGCCGGTGCCGCCGATCAGCACCCGGCTGGGCACCGCCGAGTAGTGGTAGCTGAGCCAGTTCGCCGCGACGTTGCGCCACTCCGTCGAGCTGTAGCCGTGCGGCTCGTTCATCGGCTCGAAGTACACGTTGGTGTTCGAGCCGTACGTGTTGGTCACCGTGGACCACATCGCGTTCCAGGCGGCGAGGTTCGTGATCCTGCCGCCGGAGGCGGCGCCATCCTCCCAGTAGGCGAGGATGACCTTGAAGCCGCGGGCGGTGGCCGCGTCGATGGCGCCGCGGTAGGCCTCCCACCAGGCCGTCCCCACCGTGTGGGTGTTGATGGGCAGTCGGACCGTGTTGACCCCCATGGTGGACGCCATGTCGTCGTAGAGGGCGTTGGCCTTGGCCCGGACCGTCGCGTTGCTGTCGGACGAACTCAGACCCTGCACGACGAGTGGGCCGGTCTTGAAGTTGTCACCCAACACGGCCCAGTTCATGCCTCGGAACTGGTTGGTGGCGGCGGTGGCCGGCGACGACGCGACGGCGACGATGCCAACCAGCGCCGTCAGCGCGGCCACCAGGGCGGAGAGCACCCGTCGATGTAGTGCCACAGTCGGAACTCCTTGAAGAGGGACCAGGTTCAGCTGGTCACGCGGAAGGTGGCGTCGGCACGGCTCTGCGCGTCGGACACCGGGTCGAGCCGGAGCAGGTAGGCGTAGTGCCGGAGGTAGCGGTCCGGATGGCTGTAGGACTGGAACGACGTCCACGAGGAGTTGGCGAGGCCGGCGATCTGCCGGAAGGTGGCGTCGGCGGCGAAGGTGGCGGTGCCGTCGTTGGCTTCCAGCCGGAAGTCGAACCCGTAGTGGCGCAGGTAGTAGCCCGGGTAGTTGACCGACTGGATGGAGACCGTGCCGGAGCCCACCAGGCCGGGCACCACCCGCCACTGGCCGTCCTGGGCGGGGCTGACGTTCGGGTCGATGCGGACGTCGTAGTCGTAGTGCCGTACGTACCGGTCCTGGAAGTTGTACGACTGGATCCGGTTGACGGCGGTGGCCGGCCAGCGGGCGAGCACCCGGTTCTGTTCGGCAGCGGTCAGGTTGAGGATCGAACCGTGCCGTTTCTTGGTGCCACCCATGGCGTACGAGCCGGAGGCCGGGAGTCGGTAGCTGCCCGGGCTCGACGGGTTGGTGGTCAGGACCGGCAGGTAGCCGCGTCCGCTGGAGTACTGGTCGAGGTAGAGGACCCACTCGTTGCCGGTGTTCATCTTCATCCACATCGGGCCTTCGACCTGGGAGCCGGTCAGCCCGATGCCGGAAAGGTTCCCGAGGCTGGTCCAGGTGCCGAGGATGGAGTTGCTGCCCTCGATGGCGATCTGCCCGTCCCGGGAGGCCCGGACGTAGCGGTAGGCGCCGACGCCGGCCGGCACCTCGACGATCTGGGTGTCGATGATCTCCTGGTTTCCCGGACGGTTCACGTAAACCTGCGGCGTGGTGACGCTGCGGAAGTTCGCTGTACGCGCGTAGTAGATGCGGTGCTTGGTCACCCCGTTGAGCGGGACATTCGTCGCCCAGTAGAGGACGTAGTCACCGGTGGCCGGGTTCCAGATCGCCTCCGGAGCCCAGGCGTTGCGTCCGTCCGGGATCGCGCCGGCGACATTGAGCAGCCACGGCGCCGACCAGTTGACCAGGTCGGTGGACTCCCACACGACAAGGTTGCGGCTGCCGTTGTTGATCGCGGTCGACCAGTCCTGGCCGCAGCCGATGCACAGGTCCGTGGCGATGATCCAGTACCGGTCGCCGCCGGGTGAGCGGACCAGGGCGGGGTCGCGGACGCCGCGGGTACCCACGGTGGACCGCAGTACGAGCCCACCGTTGTTGAGGTCGGCCCAGCGTAGGCCATCGGTGCTGTGGGCGAGGTAGATTTGCTGGTCGGTCGAGGACTCGCCGGTGAAGTGCGCCATCAGGTAGCCGACGGTCGGGTCGAGCGCGGCCGCCTCCTTCGGTGTCGCCGCCGACCAGGTGGTGAACAGCAGGCACGCGGCGACCGCAACCGCACCGAGCCGGGCGAGGACTCTCGACATGTGTCTCTCTCCTTCGCGCGTGGGCGTACGAGTCAGCTAGAGGGTCGGTACGACGGGGCGGATGGTGCCGTCGGTGTTGAACTCCATCCGGTCGATGACGGTCTCGCGGTTGGTGCCGTTGCCGGCGGGCACCGCGAACCGGTGGTAGGCGATGTACCAGGTGTCGCCGCCGGGTGCCCGGACCACGGAGTGGTGGCCGGTGCCCTTGATGCCGACGTCGAGCCGCTTCTGCAGCACCACGCCGCGCCTGGTCCACGGCCCGAGGGGTGAGGAGCCGGTGGCGTAGGCGACCCGGTAGTCCTCGCTGCGCGTGTCGTTCTCCGACCACATGAAGTAGTAGAGACCGTTTCGCTTGAACACGAACGGCGCCTCGTTGTAGCCGGATGGCGTGATGACCCGCGCCTGCGCCGTGTCGAACGAGACCATGTCGGAGTTCAACCGCACCGCCCTGGCGACGCCCTGGCCCCAGTACAGGTACGACTGCCCGTCGTCGTCGGTGAACACCATCGGGTCGATCGCCTGCCCGCCGGAGAACTGGTCGCCGCGGACGAGCGGTCGGCCCAGCGCGTCACGGAACGGTCCGGTGGGGCTGTCGGCCACCGCGACGCCCAGTTGTTTGGCCGTGTTGCCGCTGGCCGCACCACCACTGAAGTACAGGTAGTAGCGGCCGTTGGCGGTGGCCACCGCGGGTGCCCAGGCCGAGTTGTCCGCCCAGGACACGTCCGGACCGTGGTCGAGGATCACGCCGTGGTCGGTCCAGTTGACCAGGTCGGTGGAGGAGAACGCCTTGTAGTAGGTGCCGCCCCAGCTCGCGTAGCCGTCGGTGGTCGGGTACAGGTAGTACCGACCGTTGAGGACGGCGAGGTGCGGGTCGGCGAAGAGGCCCGGGATCACCGGTCCCTTGGTGGTCCTGGGCGCCCAGGGCGCGACGAGGCGGAAGGCGCTGTCCGCCCGGAAGGCGGCCGTGTCCTGGTAGGCGTCGAGCCAGAGCGCGAAGTCGCGGTGCCGGATCCGTCGGTTCGGGTAGTTGTACGAGGCGAGCGCCACCGATCCGCTGACCGAGCCGTCCACGGCGCAGAAGGTGGCGTCGGCCCGGAACGCCGCGTCGCCGGTGTTCGGGTCGACCCGGAGCCGGTAGTCGCGGTGCCGCAGGAACATGCCGGTCTTGGTCTGGAACGAGTAGCAGGTCGGCGACGCCAGACCGTTGACCACGGTGAAGGTTGCATCCAGCTTGGTCTGGTTGGCGCTGCTGGAGGTCACCGGGTCGAGCTGACCGAGATAGTCGATGTGCCTTATGTACCGTCCGGCCTGGTTGACCGCCTCCAGCGAGACGGCGCCGGTCGGCAGCGTGGCGGCATGCGCCGGCCCGTCAGCCACGACCACGACAGCCGCGGCGGCCACGGCGGAGAGCACGAGGAGGGCACGTAGACGCATGGCCGATGCTCCAGACAGAATCACCGTCCCAACCCCTCTCGCAAGATCATCTATGTTAGCGTTAACAAGAGCAGGCGGTATTCGGGCTCAGGCTTGAGCGACCCCGGCCATGGGTGGAGTGTTCGCATGCGTGCCTCTGACGCGTCAAACGATCAGAAACACAATGTGTTCGGTTCGTTAAGCTCGTGTTGCGGACAAGTGTTAGCGATCGCATCTACGAGTGTCAAGGGATCGACCATGGCCGCTCCCCCCGCGACCCGGTCACGCCACCCGTCATCCACAGCCCCGGTCAAACCCTGCCGTGACCCTCCCTGACGACCTTGATCCTCGAGCGCCTCACGCACCTGCATGAGCGCGCGGCCCAGCAGGTTGAGAGCCCTCGCCAACACCCGGGGTCGGCAGAAGCCGGATCGTCACGGTTCAGGCCGATGCCCCAGATCCGGTCGACCGGGCTGGCCTCCACCAGGACTCGCTGCCCGGTAGCCAGCAGAAACGCCCGTAACGCGGGATGCTGATCGAATCTCGCAAGATTGCCGGCACCACGATCGCGAAGCGGTGTTCGCTCCACGTCTGCTGATCGAAGCCCGCGACGCGTCCCCCCAGCACCTTCGCGGCGGCCTCCGCGTCGCCAGGCATGCCCTCGCCGCTGTGACATGTTGCCCACGTCCGGCGGCCACCGATTCCGACGGCCGATACCTACAGTCGAACCATGAGCACCGATGACGTGCAGGTCTGGCTCCGCCGGCAGGGCGCTGAGCAGATCGCTCATCCCGGCGGCAACCTGTACGCCCACCTCCGTCGAGTCAGCGAACGACTCGCCGTGCTCGGCTGCGCCCGTGACGTGCAAGCAGCGGGCCTCACCCACGCCGTCTACGGGACCGACGGATTCGACGTCGCCCTGGTTGATCGGGCCGATCGTGCCGTGCTGAGAGATCTCGTTGGCGCCGGCGCCGAGGAGCTCGTCTATCTGTACGGGGCCTGCGACCGTGGACGCAGTTGGCAGGAGCTGGCAAGGACCGGCGAGGTGTTCGACCGCTTCGCACGTCAGGTGCGGACGCCCGGTGGGACTCAACTTCGGTCGCTCGTGGACCTGAGCATCGTCAACGAGCTGGACGTCATCGAGCACGATCCTGCGGTGGCGGACCGGCACGGGGCCTACTTCCGGGAGCTGTTCGCCTCGTGGACCCCGATCGCCTCGGAGCAGGTCATCCGCGATGCGGAGCGGGTCCTGCGGCCGTGACACCCGAATCGTCGCATCCGACAGCACGGCCCTCCGGGCGCGTACGGGTGCGAGCGGTCTACCCCGGCAGCTTCGATCCCTTCACTCCGGGGCATGTAAATGTGGTCAGCCGGGCGCGTGCTCTCTTCGACGAGGTGGTCGTGCTCGTCGCGGTCAACAGCATCAAGCATCCGGGCAGCGACGAAGAGGAGCGGGCGGCCGCCGTCCGGGCCGTGCTGCCGGTCGAGTGGACCTCGGTCAGCGTTGCGGCGTGGAGCGGTTTGACCGCCACCTACTGTCGTCTCCGGGACGTAGGAGTGATTGTCCGCGGCGTGCGTAACACCACCGACCTCCGGGCTGAGTACCAGCTCGCAGCGATGAACCAGTCGCTGGGTGTACCCACGGTGTTTCTGCCGGCTCAGCCCGAACTGGCCGCGGTGTCGTCGACCGCGCTGCGCACGCTAGGAGCGTGGCGGGCCGAGTAGGGCGGCGATCATCGCTTCGGGCTCGATGGTGGCCGGCCGATCGCTGACCTGCCCATCGCCGAGTTCGATTACCCGCCACACGCCGTCGTCGCGTAGCGCGAGGTCCACGGTGACGAAGGGCAACCCGAGCCCGGCGATCATCGGGGCGACCGGCTCCAGGTCGACCTCGACCGAAGGGAAGTCGTTCGGGGTGTCCGGATGGGGGCCGATCAGGACGCAGTCGCCGTTGACCCACCAGGTGCGTACCTCGGCGGAGGTGAACCGTTCGAAGCGGCGTAGCACGAACCCACCCACGAAGTCGTCCTCGCGCAACTCCAGGAACCGGCTCGCCACTCTCCAGACGGCCACCGCGTCGTCGATCTCGGGGATGAAGGCCGCGTCGTCCCAATAGTGCTTCATCGACTTGGTGTAGTCACGCAGTACCGCCGGCCCCGCCCCGAACGCGACCCGCGCATGGTCAAGATCGGTCTGATCCGAGCCGCGGGTCCACACCGACGCGGGAGTGACCGCCGCCAGCGCCGCGTACCAGCCGGGCAGCTCATGTGCCCGGCGATACTGCTCACCACTGGTTCTCAACACCACGCCGCGCTCGGCGAGCGCCTCGGCGAACGCCGCGTACCGCTGACTGCGCAGCATCCAGCCGCGATAGACCGCGGGACCGCTGCCCGGGACCGAGGCGACCGCCCGACGTACGTCATCGCCCCGCGCCACGGCGTCGTGGTCGACCACCGCCACCTGGAATCCGGCGGCACGGGCCGCCTCAGCCTCGGCCGTGAAGTGCTCGTCCGGATGGCGTGGACGCAACGGGTTGGCGGGAACGATCAGGATCACCTCCGTATCCTGCCCCCGGAAACTGGTTGCCCGTCGCCGGGGTCGCGCCGAAGATCAGTCGATGCCCAGTGACCAGGCGACCCCCGACTTCTCGACCAAGCCCACCCTCACCGGTGAGCGGGTGATCCTGCGGCCCTTCGTCGACGACGACCTGGACACCTTCCGGGCGGCGGTGGCCGACCCCGAGGTGGCCCGGCTGACCGGCAGCCCGGCCGACGACGCTCCCGACGAGGAGCGGTTGCGTTCCTGGTACGGCAGCCGCAACGCGCAGACCGACCGACTCGACCTGGCGGTCGTGGACCGCGCCACCAAGGCCTGCGTCGGCGAGGTCGTCCTCAACGACTGGGACCCCGTGAACCGGAACTGCAACTTCCGTACGCTGCTCACCGCGGCCGGCCGCGACCGAGGCCTGGGCACCGAGGCGGTACGTCTGGTCGTCGGCCACGGTTTCGAGAGGCTCGGCCTGCACCGCATCTCGCTGGAGGTGTTCGCCTTCAACCCCCGGGCCAGGCGGGTGTACGAGAAGGTCGGCTTCGTCGTCGAGGGTGTGCTGCGGCAGGTCCTGCGCGACGGCGACGACTGGGTCGACGCCATGGTGATGTCGATCCTCGCGCCCGAGTGGGCGGCGCACCGGGGACATCCCGAGCGCCGAGGTTCGTAGCCGGCGGAGGGCGAGGGGTCAGCTCTGGATGGAGAACGTGGCGACGACACCGTTGTGGTCGGACCTGGTGGCACCGACGATGTCGTAATCGGTCATCCACATCAGCTGGTACTCGGGCAGCCGCTTCCAGAAGTAGACGTAGTCGATGTGCCGGTTGCCGTGCGTTCCGGTGCCCTTCTCGCCGTAGAGGTTGTAGTTGGAGCGCAGGTTCGGCAGCTCGTTGGCCTCGAAGACCTGCCACGGGAACTTCGCGTACCCGTAGCTCCGGTCGGCGCTGAAGTCGACGTTCAGGTCACCGCTCACGATGACCTGGCCCTCGGCCTGCTTGTCGACCGCCAGATCCTTGAGAGCCTGGAACTGCGCCTCGGCACACCTGGTGCGCGGTAGGTCCTCCGGCCGGCCGGCGGTTTCGATGCTGGCCACCGCGTGGGCGTTGATGTGGGTCACGTTGCGGCCACTGGCCTTGTGCCGGTACTTGACCCAGTTGTTGTAGCGCGCGGGCGGCACCTCGCCCGGACCGTTGGTGTCACAGACGAAAATCGACCCCTTGTCGAGTACGTCGAACATGCTCTTCTTCGCGATCAATGCTTCGCCGGCCTGGTTGGTCCCGCCCGGCGCGTACAACCACCAGCCGTTGTCGGCGGCCCAGCTCTCCAGGTACGCCTTGCGGGCGCCGACCTCGTTGAGACCGACGAGGTCCGCGTTGGACGCGATCAGGTTCAGGTCGTGCACGAAGTCGGCCTGGCTCAGCCCGTAGTAGATGTTCAGCGTCGCCGCCTTGAAGCCCACGGTCGCGGCAGCCGCCGGGGCCGCCGGCAACAGGGCCGCCACCAGCGCGACCGCGCCCGCGAGAGCGCCTAGGGCGCGGGCCGACCAGTGCGTTGTCCTGCGCATCGATGTCCCTTCGCACAAACCGCCGTCGATGGCGGCCAACGCACCCTATCGATTCGAGCCGACGCCAAGAGGAACGCCCGGTAACCAAGGATCGAAAGACCCGGGTCGAACCCTGCGGGGTGCCAGTCGTTGTGGAGCTACGCGAAGGTGAGGCCATCGGATCGGGCGCGCTTGAGCTCGGAGAAGGCTTGGCAGCCGGCGAGCAGGCGGGCGCCGTCGAAGACACGGACGGCTTCCTCTCCACGAGGGATCGAGGTCAACACGGGACCGAAGAAGGCCACGTCGTCGACGACGACCGTCGGGGTGCCGAGGTCCTCGCCCACCAGTTGCTGGGCGCGGGCGGTGCTCGCCCGCATCTGCGGGTCGACGTCGCTGCGATGGGCGACGTCGGCCAGGTCGGCGGGGAGGCCGGCCTCGGCCAGGGCCAGCGGGACGACGGTGTCGAAGTCCTTGTCGCCGGCGTCGTGGATCCGGCGGCCGAGCGCCGGGTACAACCGGGCGAGGGCGGCGGAGCCGTGTTGCGCGGCTGCCGCCACGCACACCCTGGCCGGCCCCCACGCCCGGTCGTTGAAGTCGCGGTACCAGGGCTCCAGGTCGCGATGCTCGTTGACCACCGCGAGGCTCATCACCTCGAACCGCAGGGTGAGGGGCCGCATCTGCGCCACCTCCATGAGCCAGCGGGAGGTGATCCAGGCGAACGGGCAGGACGGATCCACGTACGCCGTGACCACCGGAGCTGACGTTCGCGTCGAATTGTCTTCCATGGAAGACAACTTATCTTCCCCGGAAGGTAAGATGCAACCGTGGATGACGACCGGATCGCCGACATCGTTGGTCAGTGGGGCCGTGAACGACCGGACCTCGACCCCACTCCGCTGCTGATCATTGGCCGGATCCAGCAACTGGCGGCCGTACTCGACGCGGCCCTGCGGCCGCCGTTCGCCGCCGCGGACCTCGGCAACGGTGACTTCGACGTGCTCGCGGCGCTGCGCCGCGAGGGCGAGCCATACACGCTCACGGCGGGCCAGTTGAGCCAGCGGATGCTCGTGACCACCGGAGCGGTGACCAAACGGGTGGACCGGCTGATCGCCCGCGGCCTCGTGTCGCGCTCGGTCTCCGCGGCCGACGCGCGCGGCCGAGTGGTCGGGCTGACTCCGGCCGGCGTGGCGTTGACCGACCGGCTCATCGAGGAACACCTGGCGAACGAGGCGGCCATCCTTCGCGGCCTCAGCGACAGCGACCGCAGAACGCTTGAGCGCCTACTGGCGGCGATGAACCGGACCCTGGGCTCCGGCGCTTTCGGACCTAAGGACGGAGGTCCGGCCGGAGAACGGCCTCGGTCGTGATCGGCCATGGCCCGGACTACCATTCCGCCATGGACGACACCACCCGCGGCGTACGCATCAGACGCGGCGGCCCGGCCGACGCACCTGCCGTACTGGACATGCTCGACTCCGCGGTGGTCTGGATGAACGAGCGCGGCAACACCGAGCAGTGGGGCACGACCCCGTTCTCGGAAAAACCCGAACGGGCCGAACAGGTCGACCGGTATCTGACCGAAAACCTTCCGTACATCGCGGAAGTGGACGGGGCCCCGGCAGCGGCACTGGTGTTGGACTCCGGGCCCGACCCGCGGGTACCGATCGCGCCTGTGGAAGAACCCGAGCGGTACGTCCGCCTCCTGGTCTCCCACCGACGGTTCGCCGGCCGGAGCCTCGGGTCGGTCCTGTTGGCACACGCCGTGGAGGAAACCCGGCGAGCTGGCGTGCGGTTGCTACGGGTCGACTGCTGGGCCGGCGGTGGTGGCGAGTTGGTGGCGTACTACGAGCGCCAGGGGTTCGCGCCCACCGAGACCTTCCTTGTCGGATCCTGGCCGGGGCAGGTGCTGGCCCAGCGAGTCGACTGAGCCGCTCATCGGCTGCCGCTGGAGCTGCATGACGGACGATGGATGCGTGATCGGTGACCGGTGGGGCGTGACCACCAGCGAGACCTTGCGTGCCTATCCCTGCGACGACTTCGTCGTCTCGCCCACTCTCCAGGCGTGGCGGGGAGTGGGGATCGAGGCGCCCGCCGCAGCGGTGTGGCCGTGGATAGCCCAGGTGAGGCTTGCCCCGTACTCGTACGACTGGATCGACAACCTCGGCCACCGCTCGCCTCGACAACTGAAGGACCTGCCCGAGCCCCAGGTCGGAGAGGCACTCACCACCGCCGGAGGACGAAAGTTGGGCAGGATCGTCTCGGTCGACCCCGGCAGAGAACTGACGAGCACCATCATGGGCGCCTTCATGTCCTACGTCCTCGTGCCTCAGGAGCACGACACGACGCGCTTGCTGCTCAAGGTCGTCATGCGGACGACCCGCTGGGCGGCACCCGGGCTGTCCGTCGGCGACCTGATCATGGCTCGGCGACAGCTGCTCAACCTGAAGAAACTCGCCGAGGGCGAGTGGCAAAGTCATTGAGCCAGCAAGGGCCGGTAGCCACGCCAGGTTTCCAGGGTGTGTACGAGAGGACTACCCAGATCCGCCGCGTCGAGGCGTTCCATGAAGGCGTAGAGCAGTGGCGCCCACTGCTGGGGGTCATCCCGCTCGGCCAACTCCCTACAGATCGCGCAGAGCTGGTCGCTGCCACTGGCGTCGAGCTGCATCACGTCGAAGTCCAGCACATCGAGTGCCTGCAGTTCGGCCGCGACCTCCGTGAGGTTTCGCCTCATGATCGAAGTCTACGGCGACCCGAGAAGACGCGTCGTGACACTCGCGCCCGCTTGCCTCATGCGGATGAGGTGCGTGCCTGCGCGGCGGCGCGGGCAGGGGCAGCCTCGCGGAGCATGGTCAGCAGCCCGGGAAAGCGTTGTTCCACGTCGTCGTAGCGGAGGGTGACCAGCCGCCGGATGCCGTCGACTCGCGTGCGGATCAGGCCTGCATCGCGCAGCACCTTGATGTGGTGCGACACCGTTGACTTGCCGATGGTGACGCCGGCCTCCTTGAGGACGTCACTGCCGCACGTCCAGTCCCCAGCCTCGTCGAGGGCACGCACGAGCGTGAGCCGCACCGGGTCGGCGAGCGCGCTGAGCACGACGTCGATCGTCACGGTCTCGATGGCGGGTTCGATCACCTCGGTCACGGGATGAAGCTTAGCCAGATCTTGCGGAAAGTCCGACTCTCGTCGTACTGTTCGATGCAGCTCGAACGGTGCGACGCAGATCGAACATTGGACGGATCATGAAAGCAATTATCTACCGCGATCACGGCGGGCCCGACGTTCTCCAGTTCGTCGAGCGTGACCGGCCCACGCCCGAACCCGGCGAGGTGCGCGTCAGGGTTGCCGTGTCCGGGGTCAACCCGACCGACTGGCAGGCCCGCACCGGCGTTGCCCACCGCAAGGTCTTCCCCGAAATCACCCCGCACCTCGACGGCGCCGGTGTGGTCGACGCCGTCGGTGAAGGGGTTGACCCCGGCCGGGTCGGTCAGCGTGTGTGGCTGTTCATGGCCGCCGCCGGACGGCCGACCGGCACCGCCGCCGAGTTCACCGTCGTACCGGCCGATCAGGCCGTGCCGCTGCCAGACGAGGCCGGCTTCGACGTCGGCGCGTCGCTCGGCGTCCCCGCGCTCACCGCACACCGCGCACTCACCGTCGCCGAGGACGGGCCACGCCGCCTACGCCCCGGGGTGCTCGACGGCAAGGTGGTGCTCGCCGCCGGCGGGGCCGGCGCGGTCGGGCACGTAGTGATCCAGCTCGCCCGATGGGCCGGCGCCACCGTGATCGCCACGGTCAGCGGCCCGGAGAAGGCGGCGCTGGCCACCGCAGCCGGAGCCCACCACACCATCAACTATCGCGAGGGCGACCAAGCCGCCGCCATCCGTGCGATCGCCCCTGACGGCGTCGACATCGTCGCCGAGGTGGCGTTGGGCGCGAACCTGGCTCTGGACCTGGCCGTGCTGCGAACCCGCGGCACGATCGCGACGTACGCCAACGAGGGCGGACATCCGGTCGAGTTGAACGTGGGTCAGCACATGGTGCTCAACACGCGCTTGCAGTTCCTGGTGCTCTACACGGCTGGGCCGCAGGCGCGCGCCACAGCCGTCGAGGACGTCACCGCCGCGATCCGTGACGGCGCCCTACCGGTCGGCGAGGCACACGGCCTGCCACTGCTCCGCTTTCCACTGCGGCGCACCGCCGACGCTCACCGAACGGTAGAAGCCGGCGCGGTCGGCAAGGTACTGGTGGACGTCATGCCCTGAAGTTCACCCAGTCCGCCGCGAGCGGCATGAGCGTGCGCCATGTGTCGGGTCGGGCGGACCAATAATCGGGCGTTTCGCCGGGGTGCGTCCACTAGCGTCCCGCCTCATGGAGAACACCACCGTACGCACTGAACGCCTCGAGCTCCGCCCGGTGCGGGACGAGGACATCGACCGGATCCTGGAGTACCGCAATCTGCCGCAGGTCACGCGCTGGCTACTCCGCACGCAGGTCGACCCTGCGTCCTTCCGCGCGGCATGGCGACGCGCGGCCGCAGACCCCGACGACCACAGCATGGCGGCCACGCTCGACGGCGTGGTGATCGGAACCGTCTCGCTCGACGTCGTCGACGGCATGGGTCAACCCGGCATGCCACCACGGACCGAAGCCCAGCTCGGCTACATCTTCGATCCAGCCTACGGCGGAAATGGGTACGCGACCGAGGCGGTGACCGCGGTGGTGGCGCACGCATTCGACCGGCTGGACATTCGGAGAATCACCGCCGGCTGCTTCGCGGACAACCTCGCCTCGGTGCGAATCCTCGAGAAGGTCGGCATGCGTCGTGAACAGCACGGCGTCGGCGATTCCTGGCACGCCGAACTGGGCTGGGTAGACGGCTACACCTACGCCCTCCTCGCCGAAAACTGGCATCGAGAGGCAACACCGTCGGAGCAGCCGATCGCGTCCATACCAGAGCCGCGGGCGCGGTGAACCACCAGCGCATCGTCGACGGCGCTTGCGCTATCCCGGCCGGGCCGGCCGCGACGAGGCTAGCCGCTGGTGGATTCCAGCTGTTCGAAGGCCAGGCTCCACCAGGACTTCGGGTCGGCGAACGCGGACGAGTCGACGTCCATCAGCTCCTCGCCGATGGCGGCGGCGCGGGCGGCGCGGGCCCGGCCGCCCGGGTCTGTCGCGATGAGCTGCCCGAGCCGGTAGAGGAATTCGACGAACGCGGCGAAGGTGGCGTTGACCGTCTCGAAGTTGGGGGTCTCCAGGTCCAGCATCACGACGGCGCCGGTCAGCGCGTCGAGGCAGAAGAGCAGCTGCGGGTCCTCGGGCGAGCTGCCGAGGACGATGTGGATGCGAGGGCTGGCGTCGCCGATCTCGATCTTCAGCTTGGAGAACAGCTCCAGGCCGGAGACGTCGACGTCGATCGTGAACAGGATCGGCACGTCGACCGGGATGGCCCCGAACGGCGGGAAGACCTCTGGCGTCAGCGGGCCGAGGACGTCGTCGAACCGGTCGAGCGGAAAGTAGATCATCCCGTCCGCGCCCCAGAGCGCCGTGAGCTCCTCATGTGTCGCGGTCAATCGTCCGTCTCCTCGTCCTCGTCGTCGGGCGTGGTCAGACCGTGCTCGTCGAGGAACTCCCACCACTCGTCGTCGTCGAAGCCAACCTCGCCGTATCCGGCGCCGAAGACGTAGTAGGCGAGGAACGAGTCGAGGTCCGGCGCGACGTCGAGGAACAGCTCGCGCATGAACCACTCGTCGGTGGTCTCCGCCGGGAAGTACCAGACCGCGCCGGTGTCGCGTCGGAGCAGCAGCGGCTCGTCGTTCAGCGTGCCGATGACCAGCCACTCGGCGGGTTCGTCGGCGACGCCGGTGAACTCGGGCATCTGCTCGAGGTAGTACTGGATGTCGTCGAGGTCCGTGAGTGCGGGCAGGTCGAACGCACCGGCCAGGATGCCGTTGGCGGTCTCCAGCAGCTCCCGGACCGGCTGCGGTAGCTCGGCGGGAATCTGGTCGGCCGGAGCGCCCTCGTTGATCTGTGCCCACGCCAGCGTCGCCGGCTGGTCCGCCTCCAGGTCGGTACGCAGCTCCGCGATGAGCTCCCGCAGCTCGGGATTCAATCCACTACCTCTATTCGGATCGGTGTGCCATCGGGCAGGTTCTTGATCTGATGCCAAATCTGCCCGCCGACATCCCAGTTTGTTCTGCCGTGCAGAAGCTTCAGATTACTAACGTCGTCGGCGCCGCCGAGTTGCAGCTCCCACACATGGTCGGGCTGCTGCTTGCGAAGTCGGGCAGCGAGGGCGTTCGCCATCTTCTTGTCGTGGGGCCAGTACTTGTCGAAGATCTTCTGCCGGATGCGCTTCTTGTAGTCCGCGGTGATCTTCTTGTCCCGGCCGACCGGGTTCGCCTGCTTGAACAGCTTGCCCTCGTCGCTGAGCTTCTTCAGCGCGTTCATCTTCCGGTCAAACTGGCCGCGGGCGTGGAACGGCCTGCGCTGCACCTTGATCGTGACCTCGGGCAGGTCGTTGTTACGTACCACCGGCTTGGCGGCGGCTTTCTTCACCGCCGCCCGGACGCCCTTGCCAACCCTCGGCTTGCCAGCACCGCCGCGCTTCTTCGAGCTCTTCGGCGCCCTGCTAGGCATCGAGGAGCTCCTGGATCACCTGGTCGATCAGCAGACCGACGATCTCTCGGGTGATGATCTGGAAGATCGGGATCTCGGCCAGCGACGCGCCGAACGTGACGACGGCGGTGGCGATCGCCTGCGCCACCTCGAAGGCGAGGATCGCCAACTGCACGATCACTTGGATCTTCAGCGCGAGGACGATCGCGGCGGCGATGATCAGCCCGGTGCCGATCAACATCGCGGCCTGGGAGTAGTCCGACAGCGTTCCGGGGCCACTCTCCGGGTTGGACCACCACTTCTGGAACGCCTGCACCGACTCGCCCTGATGCTGCGACCAGATGGCTGCCGCAGCCGAGCCGGCCTCGCCGGAGGCGTCGGCGACCGTGCCGGAGAAGTCCAGCCAGGCCTGGCCCATCTCGAACAGCTTTTCCTCGTCGGCCTCGGGCCAGGTGTAGCCGATCCAGCCGAGTGCCGTGATCAGCTCACCCGGCAGTTGGAGTCCCACGCCGTCACCCCAGCATTCCCTGGATGTCCCGCAGCGCTCCCGCGGCGGCTTCCTCGACCAACTCGAAGTTGTCGGCCATCTGCGTCAGGTCGCTGCCGGCCGAGCCGATCTCCTCGGCGGCCACGCCGATGCAGTCCAGAACCCAGGTGGACGCCTCCGTGTACGCGATGCCGATCAGCGAGCCGATGTCGTCGGCGCCCCACGGCTCGCCGTACCCCTGCATCTGTGCCTCGAAGCTCTCCAGCTGCCCGATGAAGCGTTCGGCGGCGCCGATGACCTCATCGCCGCCGGAACGCAGCAACGCGGGATCGACCTCGAAGCCGCTCATCGGGAACCTCCCCGAGCCATCCGCTCCTGCGCGTCCGTGAGCGCCTGCAGGAACGTGCCGAGCCGCGGCACCGCCGTGTCACGAACCTGCTCCAGCTGCTCGGTGAGCTGCGAGAGGTCACCGGAGGCCAGGGTCGGGCCACCGCCGCGCATCGAGTCGATCGCCGCGTTCACGGCCTCCATCACGTGGTCACAGACCTCGGCCGCGCCGAGCCGCATCATCCGCGGGTCCAGCGTCAGCGACTCCAGCCGGCCATCGGCGCCGAACTCGGCACGGACCTGCCCCTCGGCGGACTCACCGACCCGGCGCAGGCGCGCGGCCTCCTCGTCCCCCGGCGCAGCGTTGGTGGCGCGCAACGCGCCAACAGTCGCGTCCAGCATGCGAGCGAACTCCCCGCTCACCGGCTCAGTCACCGACATGCGCCCTCCATCGATCGCGTCCCGAGACAAGGAAAGCGTAGTCAGATCCGGCAAACAGTGTGGACCCGCGAGGCAGGCTATCCATCGAGCACCGTCGACGGTCTCATCCCGCTACCCCGAACGTTCCGTCAGGCGGTGGCCAGCCGGACCATGAACTGGCAGCCGTCGGGGGTGTTGCACACCTCCACCCGGCCTCCGTGTGCCTCCACCAGGCCGTGAACGATGGCCAGCCCGAGCCCTCCGGACGCCCCACCGTCGCCGGGTCCGGGCGTGCGGGCCGGTTCGCCACGAAATGCGATGTCGAACAGCCGGGGAAGGTCGGCCGGGGGGATGCCGCCACAGGTGTCGGCAACCGACAGCCAGGCGTGGTCCTCCTCTCGGCCGGCTTCGATACGTACGGTGCCGTCCTCCGGGGTGTAGCGGACCGCGTTGAGCAGCAGGTTGGCCACGACCCGAGCCAGCTCCGGTTCGCTCGCGGCGACCGTGGGCCATCCCGACTCGCTGGCAACCAGCTTGATCCGGCGAGCGTTCGCCAGCGGGGTGGTGCTGGCCAGCGCGTCCGAGACCACCTCTCCGAGCGGCACCGCCGTCAACGACAACCTCAGCGCTCCCGCGTTGATCCGGGACAGCTCGAACAGGTCGTCGACGAGTCGGGTCATCCGGTCGGTCTCCAGCCGGATCCGTCGGTGGTACTCGTCGACCGTGTCCGGATCACGAACCACCCGGTCCTCCAGGGCCTCCGCCATGGCCCTCAGCCCGGCGAGCGGCGTACGCAGGTCGTGGGAGACCCAGGCGACCAGGTCGCGTCGGCCCTTCTCCAGTTGCCGTTCCCGCTCCCGGGCCTGGTCGCGCCAGACCGCGGCGCGGGCCAGTCGCCGGCCGAAGTGCCCGCCGACGGCGAGGCTGACCACCGCCGCCGCCGCGACGGTGATCAGGACCACCTCAAGGTCGTGCGCGGAGAGGAACATCGCTTCCGCGACCGCCATCACCCCGACCGCGACGGCGACCACCGTGGTGGTGAGCAGCACGCTGAGGTGCACGGTGATCGAGCTGCGTCGAAGGGCGCGGAGCAGCACCGCGCCGGCGAGCCCGATGCCCAGTGCCGCGCCGAGGGCGATCGCGAAGATCAGGAGTACGTCACGCATGGGCCGGCTCGTAGCGGTAGCCGACACCCCAGACGGTCACGATCCGCTGCGGATCGGCCGGGTTGGCCTCGATCTTCTCCCGCAGCCGACGTACGTGCACGGTCACTGTCGAGTGGTCCCCGAAGTTCCAGCCCCAGACCTGCTCAAGGAGTTCGGCCCGGCCGAAGACCCGGGACGGGTGCCGCATGAGGTGGACGAGCAGGTCGAATTCGCGCAGCGTCAGGGCCAGGTCGGCACCGGCGAGACGGGCGGTTCGGGAGGTCGTGTACACCACCAGGTTGCCGTCGGTGAGCGCCTCCGGCCGCTCGGGTGGCGTCCCACCGCCGGCGCGACGGAGCACCGAACGGACCCGCAGCACCAGTTCCCGGGGGGAGAAGGGCTTGGTCAGGTAGTCGTCCGCGCCGAGCTGCAGCCCGAGGATCCGGTCGGACTCGTCACCGCGCGCGGTCAGCATGACGATCGGTACGCCGTCCGGCCGTACCCGCAGCGCCCGGCACACCTCCAGGCCGTTGACCAGGGGCAGCATCAGGTCGAGCACGACCAGGTGTGGTGCCTGCCGCTCCACCGCCGCCAGCGCCGCCGCACCGTCGGCCGCGAGGCTCACCTGGAAGCCGTCGTTCTCGAGGTAGCGACGAATGACGTCGCTCACGGTCTGATCGTCGTCGACCACCAGCACACGCTGTGTCACGAACCTTCCCCGTTCCGACCCGTCAACGTCTCCCCCAGCTGTCCATCGGCCCAGCGTAGCCACGCGCCGGGGTCCTCCCGCCCCGGCAAATCTTGCGAGGTCCTTACGGCTGCGTGCGGAGACCCGCCCCGGCGCACACGAGGTCATACGGTGACCGGAATGCGGATCCTTGTCACCGGTGCGGCCGGATTCATCGGCTCACACGTCGCCGACCTGCTCACCGAAGACGGGCACGAGGTGGTGGCCGTGGACGCGCTCCTGCCCGAGGCGCACGGTGCGACAGCGCCGCCCTGGGCCGAGCGGCACGACCTCGTGGTCGGCGACGTACGCGACAGCGAGCTGCTGACCCGGCTGCTGGCCGGGGTCGACGCGGTCTGCCACCAGGCGGCAATGGTCGGCCACGGCATCGACCCGGCCGACGCCCCCCGGTACGCCGCACACAACGACCTCGGCACGGCCACCCTGCTCGCGGCGATGCACGCCACCGGGGTACGCCGACTGGTGCTGGCCAGCTCGATGGTGGTCTACGGCGAGGGCCGCTACCACTGCCCCGCCCACGGAATCGTCCGGCCCGCAGGCCGTCGGGCCGTCGACCTGGCCGAGGGCTGGTACGAGCCAACCTGCCCTCGCTGCGACCAGGCGCTCTCCCCCGGTCTCGTGCCCGAGGACGCGCCGCTGGAGCCGCGCAGCACGTACGCTGCCACCAAGCTGGCCCAGGAACACCTCGCCGGCGCCTGGGCCCGGCAGACCGGCGGATCGGTGTGGGCCCTGCGGTACCACAACGTCTACGGCCCGCGAATGCCTCGTGACACCCCGTATTCGGGGGTCGCATCGATCTTTCGTTCCGCCCTGGCCGCCGGACGACCGCCCCGGGTGCTGGAGGACGGCCGGCAACGACGCGACTTCGTGCACGTGGCCGACGTGGCCACGGCCAACCTGTTGGCCCTCACGACCCCGGCACCGGATCCCCTGACCCCGGTCAACGTCTGCTCGGGTGAACCGCACACCGTCGGCGAGTTGGCCCACGAGCTGGCGTCGGCGATGGGCGGGCCGGCGCCCGTCACGGTCGGGGGCGGGCGGGCGGCAGACGTACGGCACGTGGTGGCCGATCCGGCCCGCGCCGCCCGGCTGCTCGGTTTCACCGCCCGAATCGGCTTCGCCGCCGGTATCGCCGACTTCACCACCGCGGTGATGCGGGATCCGGCATCGGTCACGACACCGTCCACAGCAGGTGGTTGACGGCGAGCGCCGTGGCGGCCTGGGCCGCCAACCACCACCGACGGTGACCCTGCGGCAGGTGCGCGGTAGCGACCAGCAGCCAGACGGCGAACGGTAGCCAGATCCGCTCCGCCTCGGCCTTGCTGAGCCCGGACAAGTCCGCCGCGAGCACGGCCACCGCCGCCGCGACGGGCAACCACACCGTGGGTCCGGTGCTGGCGATCCGCTGTCGGAGGGCCGCCGCGAGCGGTGGGCGCGGTGCTCGGATCGGCACGGCGGCTACCGCCCGTCGCAGTGCCGGCCCGACCACCGGGCCGGCCGAGAGGAGCAGAGCGGCGAGATTCGCCCAGACCCAGTAACCGTACGGACGTTCCGCCGCCCACCCCTGGTAGTAACGACGCGCCACCAGGTGGTAGCCGTCCAGCCACCAGAACCCGGCGAGGGTGAACACGGCGACGACGGCCCCGGCCGCCGTCGCCGCGAACAGGAGCACGCCGAGGCGATCCCGCGCCCGGAGCAACGCCACGGTCAACGCGAGGACCCCGACCAGGACGAACCCGTACGACAGGTAGAGCGCGAAGCCGAGGAGCAACCCGCCCAGTGCGGCCCCGGGTCGGCCGCCGACCGCCAGCAGCGCCAGCCCGGCGGCGACCACCGCGGCGAAGATCCCGTCCGCGGACGCGCCCACCCAGACCGCTCCCGGAAAGAGCACCACAAACGGCCACACCGCCCGGGCCGCGTCCTCGACGCCGAGCGCCCGCAACGTCACCGGAACCGACACCGAGACGGTGGCGCCGAGCAGCACACAGGCCAGCCCGGCGGCGGTCCCGCCGCCCAGGCCAATCCGATCGAGCCAGACGAAGAGCAGCAACGCCCCCGGCGGATGGGCGGCGGTGTGGGTGGACCACGAATCGGGTTGGAAGTCGAGGATCCGGTCGGCGAAGCCGGACAGCATGATGCCGACGTCCGTAACCCCGGGCACCTCGTGCAGGTACTCGGCCTGCACGGTGAGCCGCTCGGTCAACCCCGCGGACCAGCCGTCCACCAGGGCCAGCGACAGCGTCCAGAGCACCGAGGCGAGATAGCCGACGAGTAGCAGCCGCCGCCACGGCGCGTCGGTTCCCCAACGCGTGCCCCGCCAGACGAACAGCGCCGCGACGAGAAGCGCGGCGGGAGTACCAGGCCCCAGATGAGGCTGCCAGGCGGCGTAGAGCGGCGCCGCGTCGGCGTGCAGCCGTACGCCCTGCTGGTTGAGCAGCGCGCCGACGGCGACGGCGGCGGCGAGCAGGACCACCTCGGCGCCGAGGACGATCAGGTCGGCGAACCGGGGTCGTCCCGGCCGGGTCATCATGGTCATGGTGACGGCCGACGATACGACCTCTGACCAGGGATCCGACAGCCAGACGGTGAGACGTCAGGGAGTCGTAAGATCCGTTGCCGTGTAAGCGATTCGTAAGGACGAACGGCGGTCCGGACAGCCCGGGGCGGGCCTAGCGTCGCCGGTATGCACACAACGATCGACGTGGTGCTGCCCTGTCTGGACGAGGCGGCCGCACTGCCTGCCGTACTGAGCGGTCTGCCGCCCGGCTACCGCGCCATCGTGGTCGACAACGGCTCCACCGACGGTTCGCCGGTCGTCGCGGCCGCGTACGGGGCCCGGGTCGTCCACGAGCCGCGCCGCGGGTACGGCGCGGCCGTGCACGCCGGCCTGCTGGCGGCGGAGGCGGATCTGGTCTGCGTACTCGACGCGGACGGCTCGTTCGATCCAGCGGAATTGCCCAGGCTCGTCGCGGCGGTGCTCGACGGTCGGGCGGATCTCGCCGTCGGGCGGCGTCGGCCGGTGTCGGCGGGTGCCTGGCCGTGGCATGCCCGCACCGGGAACGCGCTGGTCGCCGCGTTGCTGCGGCATCGCGGGGTGCCGGTGTACGACATCAGCCCGATCCGGGTGGCCCGTCCGGCGGCGCTGCTGGGCCTCGGTGTCAACGACCGAGCGTTCGGCTACCCCCTGGAACTGCTGCTCCGGGCGGCCGAGGCGGGCTGGCGGATCCTCGAGCTGGATGTCGCGTACGCGCCTCGGGCCGCCGGCACCAGCTCGAAGGTCTCCGGGTCGGTCCGGGGCACGTGGCGGGCGAGCCGCGACTTCGCCGGAGTACTGCGCGCCGACGTCGGTGGTGGCCGGTGAACGTCCTGCTCCTGGTCGCGAAGGCACCGGTCCCCGGGCTGGCCAAGACGCGCCTCTGCCCGCCCGCTGATCCCACCCAGGCGGCCCGGGTCGCGGCGGCGGCGCTGTTGGACACCCTCGCGGCGGTGCGCGACACCGCCTCGACCATTCCCGTGTTGGCCCACACCGGTCGGTTCGCCGATGCCGAGTACGGCGCGGAGTTGACCACCGCGTTGGCGGGTTGGCATCTGCTCGCGCAGCGCGGCGGCACGTTCGCCGAACGGCTGGCGAACGCCCACGCCGACACCGCTGCGGCGTTTCCCGGCCGACCGGTGCTGCAGATCGGCATGGACACGCCGCAGATCCGGCCGGCCCTGCTCACCACCGCGCTACAGCGACTCGCCGAGCACGAGGCGGTGCTCGGGCCGGCGCTCGACGGCGGCTGGTGGGCGCTCGGGTTACGCGATCCGTCGTACGCGAGCGCGTTACGCGATGTTCCCATGTCGACCGACGACACCGGTCGCCGTACCCTCGCCGCCCTGCGCGGGCACGGCATGGACCCGGCGATCCTGCCCGTTCTGCGGGATGTCGACGACTGGTCGTCGGCGCTGGCGGTCGCGGCCGACCTACCCGGCACCCGGTTCGCGGAGGCGGTCGCGTCGGTGGGCGGTCAGCTGGTGAGCGGACGCCCCCGGTGACGTCGACGATCAGCCTCGGCGGTTTCGGTGTGGCGCTGGGCGGCGGGTGGCCCGCCGACCATGACGGGTACGGCACACCGGTCGCCGGGGTGCCCGCGGCCCAGCCCGACCACTGGCTGGTGCACACCGACGGGCGACGTGACCTGTTGCCGGTGCGGCGCTGGCACGGCCCGCCGGAACCGGCAGTCGAGTCCGTCGCCGCACGCTGCGCCGGACCCACCATCGATCTCGGTTGCGGCCCCGGCCGGCTGACCAGGGCACTGGCCCAGCGCGGCCTCGTCGCACTGGGGGTGGACATCTCCGCCGAGGCGGTACGTCTGACCCAGGGTCGGGGTGTGGTCGCCCTGCGACGCGACGTCTTCGAACCACTCCCCGGCGAGGGGAGGTGGGCACACGCCCTGCTCATCGACGGCAACATCGGCATCGGTGGCGACCCGGTCCGACTGCTACGCCGGTGCGGCGCCCTGATCGCGGCCGACGGAACGCTTGTGGTCGAGGCGCAACCCCCGGGGGCCGGGCTGTGGCAGGGGCAGGCGTACGTCCTGTCCGGATCGTCCGGCGACCGGGAACTGCGGGGACCGGCGTTTCGGTGGGCGCGGGTCGGGGCGGAGGCGGTGGCCCGTACCGCCGCCGCTGCCGGCCTGCGGGTCGCCGACCGTTTCCGGTTCGGTGCACGCTGGTTCGCCGAGTTGGCGCGCCCATGATCCGCCGGCCACGCCTCCCGGTCCCCGGGGACTTCACGGCGCCCTCACACTCACCGCTGGTCGCCGCCCGACTCGGCCTCTGGCTCGGGGTGGCCTTCGGGCTGTGTTTCTGCACCGGACTGCTCAGCCACTACCTCCAGCACCCGCCGGGCTGGTTCACCTGGCCGACCCGACCGGTCAGCCTGTACCGGGTCACCCAGGGCGTCCACGTGCTCTCCGGTGTCGCGGCCGTTCCGTTGCTGCTGGCCAAACTGTGGAGCGTCTACCCCCGGCTGTTTGTCCGGCCGCCCCTGCGCCGGCCGATCCGGTTGTCCGTCCACGCCCTCGAACGGATCTCCGTCCTGGTGCTGGTCTGCGCCGCTTTCTTCGAACTGGTCACGGGCCTGTTCAACGTCGCCCAGTCCTACCCGTGGGGCTTCTTCTTCCCGACGGCGCACTACGCGGTGGCCTGGCTGGTAGCGGGCGCGGTACTGCTGCACGTCGCGGTGAAGCTCCCGGTCGCCCGCACGGCACTGGGCACGCCACTGCGCGGCGGGAGAGCGGTGCGGGCCGGGGCACCGGGGCCTCACGATCGGGACTCGGCGCAGCGGCGCGCGTTCCTGCGTACCGCGGTGGGCGTCGCCGGCATCGCCGTGCTGGCCACCGGCGGGGTCACCGTGCCGTGGTTACGTCGGGTGTCGCCGCTGGCGTGGCGTTCCGCCTCCGGGCCGCAGGGCGTACCGATCAACCGTACGGCGGCTGCCGCGCGCATCGCCGTTCCACCGAACTGGCGGCTGGAGATCGTTTGGCCGGGCGGGCGGAGCACCCTGTCCCTGGCCGAACTGGCTGGCCTGCCGCAACGCACGGCAGAGCTACCGATCGCCTGCGTCGAGGGCTGGAGCGCCTCGGCCCACTGGACCGGCGTACCCGTCGTCGACCTGCTCCGCTGGGCCGGCGCACCAACCGGCCGGCCGGTTCGGGTCACCTCGCTGGAACCCGACGGCCTGTACGCGGCCAGCACACTGCCGGCGGCCCATGCCCGCGACCCGCTGACCCTGCTCGCCCTGCGGATCAATGGCGAGCAGCTGTCGCCGGACCACGGGTACCCCTGCCGACTCATCGCTCCGAGTCGGCCGGGCGTCCTCCAGACCAAGTGGGTGGCGCGGTTGGAGGTGCTGCGGTGAGGGCCGTCCGGCTGCTCCTCCTCGTGCTCGGTGCCGCCGCCACCGCGTACGGCGGTTGGCTACTTGTTCCCCAGCTCGGCACCACCCTGCCGTGGCTGATCGGCGGCCCGGTGCTGCACGACGTCCTGGTGGCACCGCTGGTGGGACTGGTCGGGCTGGCTCTGGGTCGACTGGTGACGAACCGGTTACGCCTGGCCTGGATCGCTGCGGGCCTGATGGCCAGCGCGACGTTGCTGCTGATCGCGGTGCCCCTGCTCTGGCGACCGCCCTCGGCGCCGCCGAACCCGGGCCTGCCGGACCGCAACTACCCGCTGGGGCTCGCTGTCGGGCTGGCTGTTCTCTGGGCCGCGATCGTGCTCGTCCTGGTCGTCGCCACCACCGTCATTCGGCACGTCACGGACCGACGAACCACCCGTCCCTGAGTGGGCCCCACGAGCTCTGCACACGTCACCCGGGAGAGGCACCCATGTCAGCAGCAGGCACCAGCACGAGTGACCGCCCACCGATCGGCGTGATCGGCGGATCCGGTTTCTACGAATTCCTTGACGACGTCACCGAGCACACCGTCGGCACCCCGTACGGACCGCCGAGCGACACGCTGTCCATCGGCAGTCTCGCCGGGCGGCCGGTGGTGTTCCTGCCCCGCCACGGACGCCGGCACACCCTTGCCCCACACCGCATCAACTACCGGGCCAACCTGTGGGCGCTGCGAGCACTCGGCGTCCGCCAGGTACTCGCACCGGGCGCCGTGGGCGGCCTGCGACCGGATCTGGGCCCCGGGACCCTCGTCGTACCGGACCAACTCGTCGACCGGACCAGCGGCCGGGAGCAGACCTACTACGACGGACAGCCAGGCGCGGACGGGCAACTCCCCCAGGTCGTCCATGTGCCCTTCGCCGACCCCTACTGTCCGGTCGGACGATCCACCGTCCTCGACGCCGCCCGCAACGCCGGTTGGCAGCCGGTCGACGGCGGAACCATGGTCGTCATCGAGGGGCCGCGGTTCTCCACCCGGGCCGAATCACAGTGGTACGCCCGGGAGGGCTGGTCGGTCGTCGGCATGACCGGTCATCCCGAGGCGGTGCTGGCCCGCGAGCTGGCACTGTGTTACACCGCGCTGTCCCTGGTGACCGACCTCGACTCGGGCGTCGAGGTTGGTCAGGGCGTGACCCAGCAGGAGGTGTTCACGGTCTTCGCCCGCAACATCGACCGCCTGCGGCTCCTGCTCGGCGACGCGGTGAAGACGCTGCCGGCGGACCAGGGAGCGTGCCCGTGCGGACAGGCTCTCGCCGGTACACCGTCGTAAGTAATCCGAAAGGATTCGCGACCGGTTCGACGGCGACCGCGGCCGTACGCTGCGGGGGTGGGAAAACGGATCTTCCGGTTCCCGGTGGCCCGGGCCGGCCTCGCCGCCGCTGTCGTCGTGGCGGTGCTGGCCCTCTACTGGTTCCAACCGTGGAAGCTGTTCACCGACACCTACGTCGACGATGCGGTCCCCCGCGTAGAGACGACACCGGCCACCCCGGCGCCCACATCGCCGGCCCCCTCGGCCTCGGCAGCCACCCCGGCCGGCAACGAGATCCTGACGGCCGGCGAGTTCGTCACCCATGAGCACCGGACGACCGGCACCGCCGAGCTCCACCGGCTCGCCGACGGGCGCCACCAGCTCGTCATCCGAGACCTGAACACGTCGAACGGTCCGGACCTGCGGGTGTGGCTGACCGACCAACCGGTCATCCGAGGCACCGCCGGCTGGCGGGTGTTCGACGATGGCGAATGGGTCGAGCTGGCCAGGCTCAAGGGCAACAAGGGCAACCAGGTGTACGAGCTCCCGGCATCGGTGGACCCACGCGACTTCCGGAGCGTCTCCATCTGGTGCAAGCGATTCGCGGTCTCCTTCGGCGCGGCGGATCTCACGAGCGCCTGACCGGGCCGTCCCGCAACCTGCCGGACACAGCATTGACATCTGTCACTATGCGATCTAGCGTCGGGGCGAATCGATTCGACGTCGAGCCGGGTGCCCCGGCACCGTCCGGCGGTCGCGTGGTGTTCGGGCGCACGTGTGACCACCATCGATTCGACGACCGACTGGTCCCGCGTGGGCGGCGAGACCAGTGACGGGAACCCGTGTCGATGAGCCGGCCGGGCGCCGTTGTCACCAGTTCGTGCCGAGTGGCGGGAGCCCCTTCATGACAAGACGTAGACCCATCCTTGGATTGCTCGCGACGGCGGCGGCCGTCGTCGTGACCGTGAGCGCGGCGGCACTGGCGGGTGGCTTGAGCACCACCGCATCGGCCGCGAACGTCGCAGCGGCCGCGGCGACCGCCGGGTGCGGCAAGGCGCCCACGTTGACCAGCGGCCAACGGTCCATCCAGAGCAGCGGTCAGAACCGCAGTTTCATCCTGAGGATGCCTGACAACTACGACCGGAACCACGCCTACCGTTTGATCTTCGGTTTCCACTGGAACGGCGGCACCGCCAACGACGTCGACGGCGGTGGGGCCGACGGGGCGGCCTGGTCCTACTACGGGCTGCGGCAGCAGGCGAACAACACCACCATTTTCGTCGCCCCGCAGGGCAACGGCAACGGCTGGGCCAACCCCGGCGGCCAGGACGTCACCTTCGTCGACGACATGATCAGGGTGATCGAGGCAGACCTCTGTGTCGACACGACGCAACGCTTCGCGCTCGGCTTCAGCTACGGCGGCGGCATGAGCTATTCGCTGGCCTGTTCCCGGCCAAGTGTCTTCCGCGCTGTCGCGGTCTACTCCGGCGGGCAGCTCAGCGGGTGCAGCGGCGGCAGCCAGCCGGTCGCGTACATGGGGATTCACGGCATCGGGGATCCGGTGCTCAACGTCTCCGCCGGACGCTCCCTGCGTGACACGTTCGTGCGGAACAACGGGTGCACCGCACAGAGCCCGCCCGAGCCGAGGGCGGGCAGCCTGACCCACATCACCACCACCTACTCGGGCTGCCGGTCCGGCTATCCGGTGGTCTGGGCCGCCTTCGACGGCGGGCACACCCCCGGTCCGGTGGACGGCGGCGGGGACAGCGGAGCCCGGACCTGGACCAAGGGCGAGGTGTGGAGATTCTTCACCCAGTTCGGTAGCACCGACCCCACGACGCCGCCACCGACCACCCCGCCGCCGAGCGGCACCTCGCCCCTACGCAGCACGTCCTCCGGACGCTGCCTGGACGTCAACGGCGCCTCGCAGGCCAATGGCACGGCGGCGATCATCTGGGACTGCCACGGCCAGAGCAACCAGAGCTGGACCTCGACCGCCGCCCAGGAGCTGCGGGTCTTCGGCGGCAAGTGCCTCGACGTCAACGGCGCCGGCACCGCGAACGGCAGCTCGGTGATCATCTGGGACTGCAACGGCCAGTCCAACCAGAAGTGGCGGCTCAACACCGACGGCTCGATCACCGGGGTTGGTTCGAACCGCTGCCTGGACATGGTCGGCAACGGCACGGCCAACGGCACGCGCATCCAGATCTCGGACTGCACCGGCGCGGCCAACCAACGATGGAGCCGAAGCTGAGCCCGGCGAGGCCCCCCGGATGGGGACCGGCCCAACGGACGTTCAACCAGTCACAAGGAGGCTCAACCGTGCCACATCGCAAACTCTCCGCCCCCTGGCTGGGGGCAGTCATGGCGGCCATGGTCCTGATCGCCGTCGCAATGTACGTCGTCACGACCGTCGCACCGGCGGCCGCGGCCACCACTGCCGGCTGCGGCAAGGCGCCCGGGCTGAACAGCGGCACGCACACCATCCAGAGCAGCGGAAAGAGCCGCAGCTTCATCCTTCGGTTGCCGGACAACTACAACAACACCTACGCCCACCGGCTGGCCTTCGGGTTCCACTGGTTGGGCGGCACCGCCAGTCAGGTCGCTTCGGGCGGCACCGACGGAGCCCCGTGGGCCTATTACGGCATGCTCTCCCAGTCGAACAACACCACGATCTTCGTCGCCCCGCAGGGCCTCAACAACGGCTGGGGCAACTCCAACGGTGAGGACGTCACCTTCACCGACGACATGATCCGCATGATCGACAACGCTCTCTGCGTCGACACCACACAACGGTTCTCGGTCGGGTTCAGCTACGGCGGCGCGATGAGCTACTCGTTGGCGTGTTCCCGACCGACGGTGTTCCGGGCGGTCGCGGCAATCGCGGCACCGGGGGCGATCAGCGGATGCAGCGGCGGCACCCAGCCCGTGGCGTACCTGGGGATTCACGGCATCAACGACAACATCCCCAGCGGACGGTCGCTGCGCGACAGGTTCGTCCGCAACAACGGTTGCGCCGCGCAGAACCCGCCCGAGCCGAGGGCTGGCAGCCTGACCCACATCACCACCGCGTACTCCTGCCAGCCCGGCTACCCGGTGGTCTGGGCCGCCTTCGACGGCGGCCACCAGCAGGGTCCGGTGGACGGGTGCGCCGGCTGTGAGAGCGGCGCGCGGAGCTGGGTCAAGCAGGAGGTGTGGCGGTTCTTCACCCAGTTCGGTTCCGACGTGCCGCCCACCACTCCCCCGCCGACGACCCCGCCGCCCGGCCAGCAGAACGTGCTGATCGCGGGTAGCCAGTCCGGCCGGTGCGTCGACATCCCCAACTCCAGCACCAGCAACGGCGCCCGCCCGCAGCTGTGGGACTGTCACGGCGGCACCAACCAACGCTGGACCTACACCGCCAACCGCACCCTGACCGTCTACGGCAACAAGTGCCTGGACGCCAGCGGGGCGGGCAGCAGCAACGGCACCGCGGTCCTCATCTGGGACTGCAACGGCCAAGCCAACCAACAGTGGAACCTCAACTCCAACGGCACCATCACCAGCGCCCAATCGGGGCTGTGCCTCGATGCCGTCGGCTCCGGCACGGCCAACGGGACGCAACTGCACCTCTGGGCCTGCCACGGCGGCGCCAACCAGCAGTGGAGCACGCGCACCTAGTACCCGCCCTCATGTCGGAGACGCGCCGCCCGGGACCTGTTCCGGGCGGCGCGCGGCCGTCAGGCCGTCGGAGCGGCCAAGACCGAGACATGCGCGGTGACGATCCGCCAGGCGACGGGCAGGCACACCTCGCCGACTACCGCGGCGGGTGGTGTCGGCTCACCGACTCGCGGTGGCCACCGGCATGCCCAGCTCTATCCCGGTGCTGGTCACTGCCAGCAGGTAGGTGACGCACGGAGCGGCGGCCTGCAGGGCCAACGTGACCCCGGCGGACTCGGCCGCGCGCTGTGTTCGCAGCAGGGCGCTGATGCCGTGGGCGCTGAAGAAGGTCACCCCGGAGAGATCGAGCGCCAAGCGTGCGGGTCGCCGGGTGATCACGTGTTCGGCCAGCTCGCTGATGAGATGAGCGGTGCTCATGTCCACCTCGCCGGAAACGGTGATCAGCGCCGTATGCCGATCATTGTTCAGGTCCAGCGTCATGATCGGTCTGGCGGGCTGAGCATCGTGCCGAGCGGGTTGAGCGTCGTGCCAATTGGGTTGGGGGCGGTGCCGAGGAGGTTGCGCACGGTGCCGGGTGGGCTGTTCGAGGATGGACATGACGCCTCCCGATTTGGTACATCGGTGAGTCGGACCCTCCCGCGCACTGAAGACGCGGGCGGCGGACCTGGGCGCATGTCTTGACCCGCGAACCACCCTACCCAGCATTTTTGTCGTTGACACCATTCGGGCGGTGGCGGCTCCCGACCCGGCCCCGATCGTGCGGATCCCCGAAGAGTGCCGCCGTCCGGTTCGGTCCGCCAACCTGGGGGTAGGGCCACATGCTGGAAGGGCGGTCGGAGGCGAGGAGGCGACGGTGGCGGACGCGACGGTGTCGGACCTGGTGGTGGCCCGGTTGGCCGACTGGGGCGTGGACCGGGTCTTCGGCTACTCCGGGGACGGTATCGATGGGGTGATGGGGGCCCTGCGTCGGGCCGGTCGGCCGGAGTTCGTGCAGGCCCGGCACGAGGAGACCGCGGCGTTCATGGCGTGCGGTCACGCGAAGTACACCGGCGGGCTGGGCGTGTGCCTGTCGACCCAGGGACCGGGTGCGGTACATCTGCTCAACGGCCTCTATGACGCCCGGCTGGACTCCCAGCCGGTGCTCGCCCTGGTCGGTCAGCAGGTGACGTCCGTGCTGGGTAGCGGCTACCAGCAGGAGATCGACCTGGTCCGCCTCTACGGCGATGTGTGCGCACAGTTCGTGCAGACCGCGTACACCCCGGAACAGCTGCCGATGCTGCTCGACCGGGCGATCCGCACCGCCCTGGCGACCCGGAGCCCGACCTGTGTGATCCTGCCGCACGACGTGCAGACCGCCCCGGCCCCGGACCTCGGCGCGCATGAGCACGGAATCATGGTGACCAACCCCGGGTTGCCGGTGCCGGAAATGCGGCCCCGCGCCGGTGATCTGCGGGCAGCCGCGGACCTGCTCGACGCCGGGGAGCGGGTGGCGATCCTGGTGGGGCAGGGTGCCCGAGCCGCCGCTGGCGAGGTGGTCGAGCTGGCCGAGGCGCTCGGCGCCGGCGTGACCGCGTCGCTGCTGGGCAAGCCGGTGCTGGACGAGGCGCTGCCCTTTCACACCGGCGTGATGGGCCACCTGGGCAGCACCGCCAGCAGCATGTTGATGAACGAGTGCGACACCCTGGTGATTGTCGGCAGCAACGATCCCTGGTCGGAGTTCTACCCGGCACCGGGGCAGGCCCGGGCGGTGCAGATCGACATCGACGGCCGACGCCTGGGCATGCGCTACCCCGTTGAGGTGCCGCTGCTGGGCGACGCCGCCGAGACCATCCGGGCGCTGCTGCCGCTGCTCACCGCGCGGTCCGACCGGAGCTGGCGTCAGCGCGTCGAGGGCGAGGTGACCCGCTGGCGGGACATCGCCCGACAGCGGGCGACGGCTGCCGCCGAGCCGGTGAACCCGCAGTACGTCCTGCACACCCTCTCCGAGCGGCTACCCGATGACGCGCAGGTGGCGGTGGACGTCGGGTCGGTGACCTACTGGTACGCCCGGCACCTGCGGCTGCCCGTCGGTGTGGACGCGCACCTGTCCAGCACCCTGGCCTCGATGGGTTCGGCGCTGCCGTACGGGCTGGCCGCGAAACTCGCCGCCCCGCACCGACCGGTGGTGGCACTGGCCGGGGACGGGGCGATGCAGATGAACGGGCTCGCCGAGTTGCTCACCGTCGCGCACCGCTGGCGGGACTGGGCGGACCCCCGGTTCGTGGTGCTGGTGCTGCACAACCGCGACCTGGCCGAGGTGAGCTGGGAACAGCGGGAGATGGAGGGCGATCCCCGCTTCGTCGACTCCCAGCGCCTGCCCGACGCACCGTACGCCCGGTGGGCCGAGCTGCTGGGTTTGCGCGGCGTCCGGGTCACCAGTCCGGCCGAGGTCGACACCGCGTGGGACGAGGCCCTGTCGGCGGACCGGCCGACGCTGATCGAGGCGATCGTGGACCCGGCGATCCCGCTGCTTCCGCCCGCGCAGCCGTACGAGAAGGTCGCCACGATGTACGAGGCGCTCGGTCGGGAGAACACCGACCTGGGCCGGCGGGCGCTGGCGCACCTGCGCCGCGAACGGGCTACCGAAGGCTTCGACGATCCGCAGTGACCTCGGGCAGGCATGACGAACGGGATTCGGGAGAAGAGGGGGTGAGTGCGCGCGAGGATCGGGGCGGTGACCGCACCGGGTTGTACGGACGGGTGTCGATCCGGCGATGCCGCTGTGGGCGGCACCGCGCCGGCACCGGAAGGAGGACATCGTGGTGGACCGGATCGCGGACCCGTGGGGTGAGCGGACCCCGTACGGGCCTGGGCAGCAGTGGCCGGTGCGGGTGGACCGGTACCTGGCCGACGGCCGGTCCGATGCCGACGTGGAGCGGTGGGTGCAGTCGGCGTCGGTGCTGCACTCCAACGGCGACGCGCTGGACATCGGCGTCGCCGACGGGCGGATCGTCGGGGTGCGTGGTCGGGCCGTGGACCGGATCAACCGGGGTCGGGTCGACCCGAAGGACCTGTACGGCTGGCAGGCCAACCACAGCTCGGACCGGCTGACCCGACCGCTGGTTCGCGACGGCGGTCGCCTGGTCGAGTCGGACTGGGACACCGCGATGGGCCGGATCGTGGCCCGGTCGAAGGAACTCCTCGACGGGCCGGGTGGGTGGGGACACTTCGGCTTCTACACCACCGGGCAGCTGTTCCTGGAGGAGTACTACACGCTGGGTGTGATCGGTAAGGCCGGTCTGGGCACGCCGCACATGGACGGCAACACCAGGCTGTGCACGGCCACCGCTGCGGCGGCGATGAAGGCGAGTTTCGGCACCGACGGGCAACCCGGCTCGTACACCGACGTGGACCACTGCGACGCGATCGCGCTGTGGGGTCACAACGTCGCGGAGACGCAGACGGTGCTGTGGATGCGAATGCTGGACCGACGCCGTGGCCCCAACCCGCCGGCGATGCTGGCGGTGGACCCGCGCGCCACCCCGGTCGCCCGGGAGGCCGATCTGCACCTGGCGGTGCGTAACGGCACCAACGTGGCCCTGATGAACGGCCTGCTCCGGGAGATCATCCGGCGCGGCTGGTACGACCACGCCTACGTCGACGCACACACCCTCGGTTTCGACGAGCTGTGCCGGATCGTCGACGGCTACCCGCCGCGGCGGGTCGCCGACATCTGCGACGTACCGGCCGCCGATGTAGAGCGCGCCGCCGAGCTGCTCGGCACCTCGCAGCGGTTGCTGTCGACCGTGTTGCAGGGCTTCTACCAGTCGAACCAGGCCACCGCCGCCGCCTGTGCCGTCAACAACCTGCACCTGGTTCGCGGCATGATCGGCCGGCCCGGCGCCGGGATCTACCAGATGAACGGCCAGCCCACCGCGCAGAACACCCGGGAGACCGGCGCCGACGGTGACCTGCCCGGCCTGCGCAACTGGGCGAACACCGCCCACATCGAGGAGTTGGCCCGGCTGTGGAACGTGGACGTGGACACCATCCCGCACTGGGCGCCGCCGACGCACGCCATGCAGATCTTCCGGTACGCCGAGCAGGGCTCGATCAAACTGCTGTGGATCTCCGCCACCAACCCGGCCGTCTCGCTGCCCGAGCTGCACCGGATCCGGCAGATCCTGAGCAGGCCGGAGCTGTTCGTGGTGGTCCAGGATCTCTTCCTCACCGAGACCGCCGAGCTGGCCGATGTCGTGCTGCCCGCCGCCACCTGGGGCGAGAAGACCGGCACGTTCACAAGTGTCGACCGGACCGTGCACATCTCCGACAAGGCTGTCGACCCGCCCGGGGAGGCCCGCCCGGACCTGGACATCTTCCTCGACTACGCCCGCCGGATGGACTTCCGTGACCGCGACGGACAGCCGCTGATCGACTGGAGCGGACCGGAGGAGGTGTTCGAGGCGTGGAAGGAGTGTTCGCGGGGCCGGCCGTGCGACTACACCGGCATCACCTACGACAAGCTGCGCGGCGGCTCGGGCATCCAGTGGCCCTGCACCGACGAGCAACCCGACGGCACCGAGCGTCTCTACACCGACGGACACTTCCACACCGACCCCGACTACTGCGAGACGTACGGCCAGGACCTGGCCACCGGTGCGGAGTTCACCGAGGCGGAATACCGGGCCAAGGAACCGGGCGGGCGGGCGTTCCTGCACAGCGTCGACTACCAGCCGTCCCCGGAGGTGCCCGACGAGGAGCATCCGCTGCTCCTCACCACCGGTCGTACCGTCTACCAGTTCCACACCCGCACCAAGACCGGCCGCGCCCCCCAACTCAACCAGGCGGCGCCGGACGTGTGGGTGGAGCTCAACCCCGCCGACGCGGCCCGGGTCGGCATCGTCGAGGGCGACCTGGTCGGCGTCTCCTCGGCGCGCGGCGCCGTCCAGGCCCGTGCCCGGCTCTGCGGCATCCGCCCCGGCGTCGTCTTCCTGCCCTTCCACTACGGCTACTTCGACCAGGATCCCGCCGACCGCACCCCACGGGCGGCGAACGAGCTGACCATCACCGCCTGGGACCCGGTCTCCAAACAGCCCCTCTTCAAGGTCGCGGCCGTCACGGTGACGAAACTCGCCGACGGGCGGGGCGTACCCTCGCCGGCGCCGACGGTCGGCGGCAGCGCACCACCGGCGGACGCCAATGTGCCGCCCACCGTTGGTGGGCCGGCGGCCGAGGCCACCAGCGGGAAGGAGTGAGCCGTGCACCTCGCCCACTACCTCGGTCTCCTGCACCGGGCGCAGGTCAACCTGGCCGACGCGTTCCGGCAGGTCGCCGACGCGCACGCCGAGGAACCCGACATCGAGCACCTCTGCCAGCAGCAGGCGCGGCGCTGCGACGCCCACGCCGAACAGCTGCACCCGTTCGTGGCCCGCTACTCCGAGGACGCCCCCGACGAACCCGACCGGTTGTACTCGCAACTGTTCACCGGCACCCGCACCGGAGGCATCGGCCTCCTGCGGGACCTCCAGGACCTCTACCTGATGGCCGCCGAGTGCGACATCACCTGGACCGTCGTCGGCCAGGCCGCCTACGGTGTCCGCGACGAGGAGCTGCTCGCGGTCGTGCGGCGTTGCAAGGGTGAAACGGCGATCCAGCTCAAGTGGCTGCGTACCCGGATGAAGGCCGCCGCGCCCCAGGCGCTCCTCGTCGCCGACTGACAGCCCGAGTACCCTGGCGGGCCTGTAGTTCACGTCCGCGTACCGGATGTGGCGAATCGGCGTCGAGCAACCGGCGTTGGTCCCGGCACCGCCCAGTTGGGGTCCGTGCAGCGGTCCGCGACACGCGGGCTGCCATCCGCGTGCCCACCATTCCGACCTCTGGTTCCTCGACGGGCGCGCCGGCTGTGAGGACCTGGTGCCGTGACTTACTCGCCGACGGACCCCGCCGACGCCTTCGCCGAACTCGGCCGGATAAAGCTCGGTGAGACCGGCCTCGACGACGTTCTGCAGCGCGTCGCGGAACTGGCCAAACGGGTGCTGCCCGTGCCGGTCGAGGTGTCGGTCACGCTGGTTCGCGGCGGGACCGGGCACACCGCGGCGTTCACCGACGAGCTGGCTCTCGACTTGGACGAGCGCCAGTACGCCCAGGGAAGCGGTCCGTGTCTGGCCGCCGCCGCCAGCGGCGGCATCCTCGCCGTACCTGATCTTGCCGCCGAGGATCGTTGGCCCGACTGGGCGGAGCGTGGCCGCAAGGCGGGAGTCGGCAGTTCCGTGTCGATCGGCATGCCGATCCAGGAGGCGGTCGTCGGCGGGCTCAACGTCTATGCCCGGACCCCGCACGCCTTCGACGATGACACGATCGCCGTGCTGGAGACCTTCGCCGCGTACGCCGCCGTCGCCCTGGCCAACGCCCAGCTCTACGAGAGCACCGCGAACCTCGCCCGCCAGATGCGGGACGCCATGGCCAGCCGCGCGGTGATCGAGCAGGCGAAGGGCATCATCATGGTTGAACGCCGGTGCACCTCGAACGAAGCCTTCAGCATCCTGGCGAAGGTGTCGCAGGACGCCAACCGCAAGCTCCGCGATGTGGCGCAGGCCCTGGTGGACCGGGCAGCCGGAACATCTGCGCGCTGAACCGGCACGGCAACCAAGACCCGGTGGTCCTGCGGCCAGGCCGCCCGCGTCCGGCCGCGGGGGCGGACGGCTACTCCTCCGGGACGCGTGGCCCGACCTCGCCCCGCCTCAGGTGCTCCGCGTTGCGGTCAGCCTCACTGTCGGCATGCGCAGCACCGGAGCCTGGATCCGTCGTTCGACGCCCTTCGGCGTCCTGATACACCGCGCCCGTCTCGAGGGCTCTCTCCTGCTGACTCTGCTCAGGCGTAGTCATGAATTCCCAGCTACCCACCGGCTGCACCAGCAAACGGCTTTCGCAGAATGAACGGCGGCCGAAGCGGGCAGTGATCAGGGCATCACGCGACGCAGAACTCGTTGCCCTCGGGATCAAGCATGACAACATGGCCGAGGACGTCGCCGTACCACTCCTCGCGGACCACCGTCGCGCCGGCGGCAACCAGGTCGGGCACCTTCTGCCGAATCAACCGGGCGCGCTCGGCCATGTCCCCGGAGCCCGGACCGGCCACCCGAATGTCGATGTGCATGCGGTTCTTGGCGGACTTTCCCTCGGGAACCTTGAGGAAGGCGATGGCAGGGCCCCGGCCGTCCGGGTCGACGATGGACGCGTTGTCGGGCTCGTCAAAGCCGGGTTCCTTGACATAGCCGAGGGCCACCGCCCAGAAGGCAGCGATCCGCTGGGGATCGTCGGCATCGCATCCCAAGGTCCAGAGAGTGGCCACCGCGCCAACGTACGTCAGCTATGACACCCTGTCACCGACCCGACCCGGGCGTTGCCCGGCTGAAAACCGGCGGCGTTGGTGCCCTGGCCCTGGGCGCGGCGGTGGTGGCTCAGTGGCCACGGAACGCCTCCTCCAACCACCATGAGCCGCGCGCGGCGCTGACCTTGGCGTCGATCACCATCGGCCGGGTACGGGGACCGGCGAGCCAGTGGCGTAGCGGTGCGAGATCGTCGACGGTCCGGACGGTCAACCCGTCGCAGCCGTAACCGCGGGCGATCGCGGCCAGGTCGGTCTCGGGGAAGGTGACCGTCTCCAACGGGTGCCCGTCCGGGCCGAAGTGGTGCACCTCGGCGCCGTACGCCGCGTCGTCGTAGATCACCACGACCAGGGGTAGCGCCAGCCGGACGGCGGTGACCAGTTCGGTCGCGGACATGACGAAGCCGCCGTCGCCAACCGCCGCGACGGTGAGCCGGTCCGGCCGGGCGACCGCCGCGCCGAGTGCACTGGCCAGGCCGAGCCCGACCGACTGGAACGCCTGTGTGAAACAGAACCCGGCCACGTCCGGCACATCGAGCCACATCGACGGGTAGCCCATGAAGTTACCCGAGTCGACCACCACCGTCCGGTTCGGCGGCAGCAGGTCGTCCAGGGCGGCCGAGAGCGTCCTCGGGTCGATCGCCGCCGGGGCGCCGGCCCGCGCCGACGTACTCTCGTCTGCATACGGGACGGTCCGCCACCGGCCGTGGTCGCGAATCCGTTGCGCCAGATCCGGCGTACGCCACTCCCCGGTCCCAGCGTCCACGGGCCCGGTGGCGCCGATGCCCAGCCGACCGAGCACCGCCTCGGCGACCGTCGCCACCTCGCCGGCCACCGCCAGGTCGATCGAGCGGTTCACCCCGAACGCGGCCGGGTCGTGGTCCACCTGGACGACGACGGCGGCGGGCGGGATCAGTTCGCCGTGCCGGGTGGTCCACATGTTCAGCGTGCTACCCCACGCGACGACCAGGTCCGCCGTGCCGATCAACTCGGCGGCGAGCGGGGTGGCGAAGCCGCCAGCCACGTCGAGGTTCCACGGGTTCCCGGCGAACAGTCCTTTCGCCGCGGCCGAGACCGCGAGCAGCGCGCCGCACGCGTCGGCGAGCCGGGTCAGTGGTTCCCGGGCCGCCCGGGCACCGCGACCCGCGATGAAGACCGGTCGACGTGCGGCCTGGAGCGCGGCCAGCAACGGCTCGACCTGCGGGGCGGTGGCCGGGGTCGGCGCGACCGCGGGGACCGGGCCGGACCACGCTTCGGTCCCGGCCTGCTGCACCTCCAACGGAAGACCCAGCACCACAGTCGCGCCCCGGGCCGCGGCCCGGTACGCCGCGCCCGCGTCCTCGGCCGCGTGCGTCGCGCGTACCCGATGGAAGTCGGCCCCGACCGCGGCGGCGAGCGCCGGCAGGTCGAGAAAGAAGTTCGACCGCGGCGCGGTCACCTCCGGGGCCAGGACCACCATCGGGGTACGGCTCTTCGCGGCCTCGGTGAGGCCGGTCAGCGCGTTGGTGACGCCCGGACCCTGGTGCACCGAGAGCAGTCCCACCGTCCCGGCGGTGCGGGCGTACCCGTCCGCCATGCTCGCCGCGCCACCCTCGTGGGCCGCCGCCACGAACCGGGCGCCAGCGGCGACAAGCGCGTTGGTGACATGGAAGTTGCCGCTGCCGACCACCCCGAAGACGTGCCGCGAGCCGTGTCCGTACAGAACCCGCCCGACCACCTCGGCTACCCGCATCGGTGGCCCGGTCCTACCGTTCGACAAGCGCGAGGACCCGGCACGGGCTACCGGAACCGGAGACGATCGGCAGCGGCCCGGCGATCACCACCGCGCCGGTCGCCGGCAACTGCGCCAGGTTACGGAGCTGCGTCAGGCCGTACTTGTCCTGGCCGAGCAGGAACGAGTGGCACGGGAACGGCGGGTCGAACGAGTGCGCGGCGCCCGCGTCGGTCCCGACCGTCTCCACCCCGACGCCCTGGATCGGCGACTCCTCGGCCAGCCAGCGGGCGCACTCGACGGAGATGCCCGGAGTACGCCCGGCGTTGGCGTACCGCTCCGGGTCGTCGCCGTACGCGTCCCAGCCGGCGCGGTAGAGCAGCCAGCCACCAGCGGGCAGGGCGCCATGTTCCGCCTCCCACGCCTTGATGTGCTCGACCTCGAGCAGGAAGTCCGGGTTGTCGGCGGCGTCGGCGGCGTGGTCGATCACCACCGCCGGGGCGATCAACTGGTCCACCGGGACCTGCGACACGTCCGCGCCCTGCTGTCCGGTGACCCAGTGCACCGGGGCGTCGAAGTGGGTGCCGGTGTGCTCGCCGGTGGAGAAGTTGTTCCAGTACCAGGCCGGCCCGCGGTCGTCGTACCGGCTGATCTCGCTGAGCCGGAACGGCCAGGTCTGGCCGAACTGCTCGGGCAGACCCAGGATCGGAGTCTGGTCCGAGAGCGGAGCGGTGAGGTCGACAACCTGGATCCGGCCGCTGGAAAGAGCGGCGACAAACTCCTGCAGCACCGTCATGCGGCGACGGTACACCCCGTATTCGCTCCACGATGGACTCTCGAACCGCGTGTGTCAGCGGCGCTGCCCACCCCGCGGTCCCGGACCGGCCGGACGGGCTCGGGCGTGCCGAACATCGAACCGTAGCGACGTGCATTGGTAAGGTGCGGTCTGTGTCGACACCGCAACCTCCTGGTGCGGTGCGGACCGCAGCTGAGTTCGTCGCCCGGCTGCGCGCACTGAAGTCCGCGTCTGGGCTCTCGTACCGGACGCTGGAACGGAAGGCCCGGCGTGCCGGCGATCAGTTGCCGGCCAGCACCATCGCGAGCGCGCTCAACCGGCTCTCGCTGCCGTCCGAGGAAATTGTGGCCGCCCTGGTGCGGGCGTGCGGTAGCGACCCAGCGGTAGTGCAGGAATGGATCGAGGCACGCCGTGCGCTGGTCCAGTGGGATCATTCGGCGGCGGCAGGGGTCGTACCCGGACCGGCTCCGGACCCGTCGGGTGCACCGCCGGGTTCCGAGGAATACGTCAGGCACCGCCTCGACGGCTCAGCCGGACGGCAGAGCGCCCCCTTCCTGCTACCACCGGTGGTGTCGCCGTTTGTGGGACGGGACGACGAGGTGGCCGAGGCCCTCCGGCTGCTCGACCCGAATGCCCCGGCCCCGGTGACCCTGCTGGTGACGGGACCGGCTGGGGTCGGTAAGACGGCACTCGCGGTACGTCTCGGGCACCTGCTCGCCCCCCGGTTCCCGGATGGCCAGCTCTACATCGATCTACAGGGCTTCGGCGATGATCCAGCCGATCCCTTCACGGTCCTGGAAGCTTTCCTCCGTGCGGTCGGCGTACGCAGCAGCGCGATGCCCCCTGACCTGACCAGCAGGATCCACCTCTACCGCACCTTGCTGGCGCAGCGCGAGATGCTCATCATCCTGGACAACGCGTTGACGACACGGCAGGTCAGCAATCTGCTGCCGAGCGGCAGACGGTGCGCCGCCATCGTCACCAGCCGGAGCACGCTCGCGGATCTGAGCAGCCGGCGCCTACCGCTGAACATCCTCGACTCCACGGCAGGGCTCGCGTTGCTGCGCGAAATGTTGGGTCGGGGCCGCACCACCGCCGAGTCCGAGGCGGCCCGGTTCATCGTGGAGACCTGCGGCGGCCTGCCCCTCGCGGTGTGGGTGGCCGGAGCCCGCCTCGCCTCCCGACCCCACTGGCCGCTGGCCAAGGTCGCCCGAGCGCTCGCCGACGAGCAGCGCAGACTCGACGAGTTGGCCGTCGGCGACGTTGCCGTACGGGCCAGCCTCGAACTGACCTACCGAGGAATGTCCGCACCGGCACAGCAGTCCCTGCAACTGCTCAGTCTGCTGCCCGGACCGGACTTCGCCGGATGGGCCCTGGCCGCGCTGCTGGACACCAGCCTGCCCCACGCGGAGGCCATTCTCGATGACCTGGTCGAGGTACATCTGGCCGAGGTCGGTCCCATCGGCGCCACCGGTATCCGCTACGGGCTGCACGACCTGGTGCGGCTGCTCGGTCGGGAGAGGGCGGAACGGGAGATCTCGCGGGAGATCCGGGCGGCGGCGCTCGGCCGGCTTGTCGGTGCCAGCGTGTACCTCGCCGACCTTGCCGCCAACATCCTCAGCGCCGACTTCCACGGCATCACGCAGAAAGAACTGATGTCCTGGCGGCTGCCAGCCTCGGACGCCGATCAGCTTCTCGTCGACCCAGTGGTCTGGTTCAACGACGAACGCAGGTTCCTCATCGCGGTGATTCAGCAGGCGCTGGACGCCACCGAGGTCGCGCCCGCCGCCGGGCTGGCCACTTCGTTGACGACGTTCTTCCAGGTCGGCACCCATTTCGGTGACTGGGAACGACTCCAGGGCCGGGCACTCAAAGCGGCCCTGCACTCGGGTGATCGTCGCAGCGCGGCCAAACTTCACCGCTGCCTGGGCGAACTCACCACCATCCTCGATCGCTACCCGGAGGCGCTGTATCACTTCGAGCAGGCCCTCCTGCTCGCCGACGGCCTGGGCCCCGCCTACCGGGCCAGCGCGACGGCCGGGCTGGCGTACGTCCACCGGCTGCTCGGCCAGTATGCGACAGCGGTGCGGCACTTCGAGCAAGCCGCCGCACTCGCCCGCGCGACAGGCAACATCAACTGCCTCGTCTACGCGACCAACGGCATCGGCGTCATCGACCTCGAGCAGGGCCGAATCGAGGCCGCCAGGACCCGGTTCGAGGAATGCCTACGGTTGAGCCGAACCGCCAACTACCGCCCCGGCGAAGCGCAGGCCTTGCGGGCCCTGGGACAGGCTCACCGATTGCTCGGTGACTATCCGGTCGCCGCCACCTGTTTCCGGCAGGCCGTCTCGATCAGCGAAGACCTCGGGGACAGGCTCACCGCCACACACGCGACCTGTTGGCTCGGAGACCTGTTGGTACGACAGGGTGCACACGCGGAAGGACGCCGATTACTAGCGCGAAGCCTCTGGACCTACCGCGAGTTCGGCAACCTGTGGGGTGAGGCTGCGGTGCTGAACGCGCTCGCGGCCGCACAACTCGCGGCCGGCCGGCCGACCCTGGCCCGACGCCGAGCCGAGTCCGCCGTCAAACTTTGGCGGCAGGTCGGCTCCCCGACCTGGCTGGCTGCCGGCCTCGACACCCTGGCCGAAGCACACCGTATGGCTGGAGACATCGTGCTTGCCAACCGGATTCGGGACGAGGCAACGGTTACGCGGACAATCCCCGAGGACACCGGCCCCGTCCCAGGTCCGCCCGCCATCGCGAGTTGGTGAGCTTCCCCGCCAGCGGACCAGGCAGCCGCGACGCCGGCCGCGCAGGTATCGGCGGCACGGCCAGCGCATACGAACGTGTACGAACAGCGGACGCCCGCCGACCGTACAGGTTCGTACAGATCCGTACACCCAGCGACCACTGACGATCCCTCCCACCGTGCTCGAATCATTCCCGTCGACCTATCGGCACTCAGGCCGACATTCGGATGGATCGATCGGGTGCCGACACACTACGGGAGGAACAACAATGGGCCGAAAGCTACGAAGCGTTGTGGCCACGTTGCTCACCACAGCCGTCGCCGTCGTCGCTACCGCAACTCCGGCTGCCGCCGCCGATGGGAAGCAGCTCGCCACCGACGAGATCGGCCCCGGCCCGCTCGTGGACTGGGTCTGCACGAACAGCAGCGCCAACGCCTATGCGTGCTTCGCCCCACACGGGGAGTGGTTCCGTATCGAGGACACCTGGGAGGACGGCTATCCCGTCGTCATCGACTGGCGGTTCTTCGACGACGAGGTGAGCCCAAACGGGGCGATCGTACGACAGGGACGAATCTGGCACACCGCCGGCTATTACGGCGGCCACCGCTACATGAACAAGTCGTTCCCCGAGAGCCAGCCGGGCGTCACCCTCAAGTCCGTGGTGTTCCGCGCCTGCTCGGGTAACTACCCGAGCAACAGCATCTCCTCTGCGAGCTGCTCCGAATGGGTCAGCGTGGGCACTTGACCTGCACCTGATGGTGGCCCGTGTTGCGATGACACGGGCCACCACGCTTTCCGCTCAGGTTCCACTCTAAGGGGGCCCAATTATGGCTGATGGTCGTTCCGCGGAGCGCGACGAGATGGCGCTACCCGCTCCCACCGATCACGAATCGTCGACGGCTTCTCCGACGTCGATCGTGCCGATTAGTCGCCGTACCGCACTCATCGGCGGCACCGCCGCCGCAGTCTCTGCCTTTCTGCCTACGTCACCGGCGAGCGCACGGTCGGCCCCACCGACACGTGGAGCCGCCACAATGGCGGCCGCCGACATCCAGATAGTCTCTCGCGCCCAGTGGGGAGCGAAGCCACCGGAGCCGGATCAGACGTATACCTGGATGCCCTGGCAGGGAGGCGTCGCCATCCATTACAAGGGCAACACCGACGGGTGGGATCCAGCCGCCAATCACAACGACTGCTTCGGGCAGATGCGCGAGATCCAGGACACGGGCATGGAGGGCGAGGGGACCGATATCGCGTACAACTTCGTCGTCTGCCAACACGGCGTTATTTTCGAAGGTCGCGGTATGGGAATCCGCTCGGCGGCCAACGACACAGAAACCAAGGGGGCGAACCAGGACTACTACGCCATCATGAGCCTCATCGGCTCGACGCGGTTGCCCTGGGGCTCCGACGACCAGCCGAGCGCCGCGATGCTGGCCGCCATCCGAAACCTCATCGGCCACCTGCGGCTGGTCGGCAAGGCGGGACCACGAATCAGGGGACACCGAGATCTGGCCACGACCGAATGCCCCGGAATAGCGCTCTACCAGTACGTTACGAACGGCTCGCTGGAGCCGCCGCCGATCCCGCCGAGCCCTCCGGCGCCTCTGAACACCATCCTGCGCGCTCAATGGGGAGCGCGGCCTCCCGCCGCGGTCACGCGGGTCCCCATCACGACACGTACGGGATTCACGGTCCACTATTCGGCGGGAACGAGCGCGACGACACCGCGGCAGATTCAGAACTACCACATGGACAGCAACGGCTGGTCGGACATCGGGTACAACTTTCTGGTCGATGTGGCCGGCCGGGTCTACGAGGGCCGCGGTTGGGAGGTCGAGGGCGCTCACGCGAGCGGGCACAACGTGACGCACCTCGGAGTGTGCTTCATCGGCTCCGACGGTGACGTCACACCGGCCGTGCTCCGCTCGATCCGGTCTATCTACGATCGCGCCAACGCGCTGAGCGGCAAGACCCTCGCCAAGACCTGGCATGGTGGGCTCTCGGGCAACTCGACCGCATGCCCCGGCTCCCAACTCCGGACCTGGGTTCAGGGCGGCATGGTTTCGGACGACGTTCCCGGGATGACCGACTCTCCGCCGAGCAGCGGTGGCATGGGCGGCGGCATGACGTCGGTACGCACGGTTGCTGCCCAGCAGAAGGCGGTCAACGACGCGGGCTACTCGCCGGCCCTGGTCGTGGACGGGTTCTGGGGGCCCAAGACAGACGCCGGTGTGCGCTGGCTACAGGGTCGACTCGGCGTCACGGCCGACGGACTGTGGGGCCCGAATACGGAGGTCGCGTACCAGGCTCAGATCAACGGCAGCGCTCCCGGCGGCGGCATGTCGTCCGTGCGGTCCACGGCCTCCCAACAGCGAGCTGTCAACAACATGGGCTATTCCCCGGCCCTGGTGGTCGATGGCTTCTGGGGTCCGAGCACGGACACCGGTGTCCGCTGGCTACAGGGCCGACTCGGTGTCACCGCTGACGGCCTCTGGGGTCCCGGCACCGAGGCCGCCTACCAGGCCTACTACGACGAGGGCGCACTCCTGGCCGTCGATGGGGATTTCGGACCGGGAACCATTCGGGCCACCCAGCGCGCCCTCGGCACCACTGTCGACGGACAGTGGGGGCCTGCCTCGATCCGCGCCCTGCAAAGCCATCTGAACAACTGGAGCAATGCCGGACTCGCCGTGGACGGTGGGATGGGACCGGGCACGATCAAGGCTCTGCAGCGACACCTCAACACCATGATCGCTGCGGGACTGTCAGTCGATGGGATCTGGGGTTACGCGACCATCGCCGCACTCCAGAAAGCCTTGAACCGCGCACGGTTCTGACGACGGGCGCCCGGTTCGACCATCGAGATCGACAACGCACCGTCCCATCAACACGTCTGCGTACACGGGCGACGGCTGACCTCCAGCCCGCCGAACGAGGTCGCCGCAGGCGTCACGTCACCGTCGACCTCGACCCATGGTCGAGCATCCTCGGTCGCTGGCAGTCGGCATGGCACGATGGCCGTGTCCTGCGCCGCCGGTGGCCGGGCACGACGCTGATGGAGTCGGGATGTCGGAACTGGCCGGCCCGCCGGTGCCAGGGTTGGCGAAACTGTGGACGCACGATCCGGTCACCGCCGGCCCGTATCGGCTGGTCGGCCGGCTGGGCGCGGGTGGGCAGGGGGTCGTCTACCTCGGTGAGGACGACGCCGGTGACCGGGTCGCGATCAAGATGGTCAACGTCGACCTGAGTGACCCACGGGCGCGGTCGCAGTTCGTGAAGGAGATCGCCGCCGCCCGCCGGGTGGCTCCGTTCTGCACCGCGCAGGTGCTCTTCGCCGAGGTGGACGGCGAGCGGCCCTACGTGGTCAGTGAGTTCATCGAGGGCCTGACCCTGCACCGGCACGTCCGCGAGCGCGGCCCGGTGACCGGCAACGCCCTGCACCGGCTCGCCGTCGGCACCGTCACCGCGCTCGCCGCGATCCACAGTGCCGGGGTGGTGCACTGCGACCTGAAGCCGGACAACGTGGTGCTGGGCGAGGACGGTCCCCGGGTGATCGACTTCGGCATCGCGCGGGCGTTGGGCAACACCGAGACCGCGTCCAGCCGGGTCATGGGGACCACCGCGTACATGGCGCCGGAGCGGTTCCGCAACGACACGATCGGTCCGCCCTGCGACGTCTTCGCCTGGGCCGCCACGATCGCCTTCGCCGCCGGTGGTCGGCCGCCGTTCGGCAATGATTCGCTCTTCGCCGTGATGCACCGGGTGCTGCACGACGCCCCCGACCTGCCAGCGTTGCCTCCCGTCCTGGATGAGCTGATCCGGGAGTGCCTGGCCAAGGATCCGGCGGACCGGCCGGCCGCCGAGCGCGTGCTGGTGCGGCTGCTCCGGCAGGACGGCAGGGTCACCGAGCCGCTACGTCGGGAGAGCCTGCTCGAGGTCGGCAACGAGACCGCGGGCGCGCCGACACCGGACCACCCGCTGCCCGAGGTCACGCCGACGGCACCGCAGCCGCGTCCGACGCAGACGCCGACCAGGCCGACGGTGCCGACCCAGGCCCGGCCGACCCAGCCGGCACACCTGCCGGTCATGATGCAGCCGGCACACCTGCCGGTGACAGAGCCTGGCGTTCGCGCTGGGGGTGGTGGCGCGTGGCGGCGGCTGCGTGGTGAGGCCCTTGACGCCTGGGGCATCTCGACCGCGCTCTTCCTCGGTTCGGTTGGCGCCGCCGCCGGCTACGTCGCGTCGAGCGCGGTGGGCCCGGCCGCCGCGGTCGGGGCGGTGGCCTTCGTCGTGGTCTACCTGGTTCGGCTGCTGGTCGCGACGGCGATCGGGAGACGGTCCGACGACGAGTGAGCGGTGCGTCGGGGTCGGGGGCGCCGACTGGCGCCGGATCGATAGGTTGACTGCCACCAGCCCCCCGCCGAGGAGGACGTCCCGATGGCCCCAACCGCTAGGCGTACGCGGCAGTGGTTGCCGTACACCGCTGCCGTCACCGCCGGGCTGGTGGTCATCGCCGGGGCGTTCGTGTTCGTCCGGCAGCGCGAGGCGGGCAACGAGGGGGCCGGCACCGACTGTGCCACCATCCTCCAGGTCAACTCCTCCACGGAGAAGGCGGCGCTGCTGGTCGACCTGGCCGAGCGCTACAACCGCAGCGACCGGTCGATCGATGGCGGCGGCTGCGCCCAGGTGCACGTCAGCGCGTTGAACTCGGGCAAGGCCACCGAGGCGCTGGCCACCGGCTGGACCCACACCGGCCTGCCACAACCACAGGTCTGGCTGCCGACGTCGAGCCTGTGGACCGGCCAGCTCCGGCTGCTCGACGAAGCCGCCGGGCGGGAGCTGCAGACCCCGGACCACTACCCGTCGATCGCGAACAGTCCACTGGTGATCGCAATGCCGCAGCCCAAGGCCGAGCTGGTACGCCAGCGCGGGCCGCTGGGCTGGGGCGAGATCCTGGGCCTCTCCGGGCGGGACGGGTGGGCGGACTTCGGCAAACCGGAGTGGGGCCGCTTCACCTTCGGCAAGGACAATCCGAACCTGTCCACCTCCGGGCTGGCGGCGACGATCGCCACCTACTACGCGGCGGTGCAACGGGCCAGCGACCTGACCCGGTCCGACCTGGCCAACCCGACGGTCACCCAGTTCGTCCGCCGGATCGAGGCCAACGTGTCGCACTACAGCGACGACTCGGTGGACCTGCTGCGCAGCCTCGCCGAGGCGGACCTGGCCGGCGGGGCGGGCAGCACGGACGACATGAGCGCCATCGTCCTGCAGGAGGAGCTGGTTGACCTCTACAACACCGGCGCGCTCAGCCCTCGGCAGGACGGGCAGGAGCGGGGCCGCCGGCCGAACGTCCCGCTGGTCGCCGTCCACCCCAAGGAGGGCACGTTCAACCTGGACCACCCGTTCGTGGTGCTGCCCTCCGCCGATGAGCGGCAGCGCGCGGCGGCGACCGACTTCCAGAAGTTCCTGACCGAGGACGACCAGCAGGAGAGCTTCGCCCGCCTCGGCTTCCGGGACCACGAGCGCCAAGCCTCTGCGGAGCTGCTCGCCAGCGTTGGCGCCGAGCCCAGCGGCGGGCTGACCTACTTCGAGCCCCCGGATCCGGAGGTGGTCGGCGCGATGCTGGACGGCTGGCGCACGCTCCGCAAGAAGGCCAACATCCTGATCGCCCTGGACACCTCCGGTTCGATGCAGGCGAAGGTCGGCACCCGTACCCGCTTCCAGGTCGCCTCGGCGGCGGCGGGCAAGGGCCTCGCGCTGCTCAACGCCGAAGACCGGGTGGGGCTCTGGTCGTTCTCCTCGGAGACCCAGCAGCGGCCGGAGAGCCCCTACCGGGAGGAGGTGCCGCTCGGCGGGTTCGACCAGAAACGGATCAACAGCAAGATCGCCGGCCTGCACGTCGAGGGCGGCACCGCGCTCTACGCGACGGTCCGGGCCGCACACCGAGAACTGCTCGACCGGTACGACCCGCAGCGGATCAACGCGATCGTGGTGCTGACCGACGGCAAGAACGAGTACAGCCGGGACAACGACCTGGCCCGGTTGCTCGCCGAGGTCGCCCTGGACCCGCGGCGTCCGGTGAAGGTGTTCTGCATCGCCTTCGACCGGGAGTCGGACTTCGCCACCCTTGACAAGATCGCCAAGGCATCGTCGGGCAAGGCCTTCGACGCCACCGATCCCGCCAAGATCGACGAAGCGTTCGTGAAGCTGGTCAGCAGCTTCTGACGCTCCCCTGGCCTACGCCTAGGTGTCGCGGCAGAAACCATGGGTTGACAGGCCGGTGGGGGCAGGCGCTCCGCCCGCCCCCACCGGCTGTGCCGTCACACCAGTCGGCGGCGGACCCACCAGAGGGAGAACAGGGACAGCACGACGGTCAACGCGACCAGCACGCCGAACTCCCGCCATTGCAGGTTCCAGAACTTCGAGCCGGGCACGTAGGTCACTTTCAGGCTGAGGTTCTGCTCGCCCAGCCATCTCTGGCACGCCCCGCGCCCACCGGGCGCCCTCGGCCCGCACTGGGTCATGTCGGCCGGACCAGTGAATTCCGCGCCGGTCGAGGTGATCGTGGTGCTCGACACGATCCAGTCACCCCTGCGGTCCGGCTGGGCATGGACCGTCATCCGACCGGTGTCGGAGCTCATCGAGATCCCGTAATCACCGTCGAACTCCAGAGGGCTGACCGTGGTGACGGGCTGAGCCAGCCAGGGGCGCACCACGAACGGCGCGGCGATCTGGAGGCTGACCACCACCAGCAGGGTCACCGCCATTGCGGCGAGGGTCCGCCGCAGCAGCAGCCCGGTGGCGACACCCACCACGAAGGCCAGCGTCGCGTAGCCAATCGGCACAATCCCCCGGGCCGCGAACACCAGCGGGTTCATCCGGTCCGCCGAGGCCCCGTCGATCGGCTGCGCCCACTCGGTCAGCACCAGGCTGAGCAGGCCGGCACCGAGTGCGGCGGCACCGCAGCCGGCCGTCAGTTTGACCAGCAGCCAGCGGCCGCGGCTGACAGATTGGCTGAAGACCATACGGTACGTGCCGGTCTCCAACTCCCGGGCCACCAACGGCGCGCCCCAGAAGATGCCCACCAGGGCGGGCAGCAGGTACAGGGCCCCGATGGCGGCGATGTGGAACTCACTGGCCCATCCCGGTTGCAGCGCCTGGAGGAATGCCTCGCCGGCGTCACGGCAGGCGTCGCCCTGGCAGCCGGTGTACCCGGTCTGCGTGGCCAGCTCCGTCACCTCCGTCCAGGTCAGCGCCAGACCGGCAAGGAGCACCAGCAACAGGGTGCCGGTGGCCAGGGCCGGGGTCCGGAACTGTCGCCAGGTCATCCAGATCATCGCTGTCCCTCCAGAACCCGGTTCGGCCCGTCGCCGGCGGCGCCGCTCATGTACGCCAGCACGATGTCCTCCAGGTCCAGCCGGTCGACCTGCCACGTCGGGTCGACGATCGGTGCGGTGCTGCGCACCACCAGGGTCGACTGCACCTCGGTGTGGCTCTGCTCGACCAGGGCCCGCCCGGCGCCCAGGTCCGCGGTGTCGCGCCGCTGCCCGACCAGGCGGTGGTGGGTGGCGAGCAGGTCGTCCACGTCGCCGGCCACCCGTACCCGGGAGGCGACCAGCACGATCAGGTGGTCGCAGACCCGTTCCAGGTCGGCGACAAGGTGCGAGGACATCACGATGGTCATGCCCTGCTCGGCGGTCAGCTCCATCAGTCCCTGTAGGAAACTGCGCCGGGCGAGCGGGTCGAGTGCGGCCACCGGCTCGTCGAGCAGCAGCAGATTGGGTCGCTTCGCCGCGGCGACGGTCAGGGCCAGTTGGGCGCGCTGGCCGCCGGAGAGCTTGCCGGCCTTCTGTGTCGGGTCCAGGCCGACCTGGGCGATCCGCCGTTCGGCGAGCGCACCGTCCCAGGAGGGGTTGAGGTGCGCGCCCATCCGCAGGTGATCGGCGACGGTCAGGCCGGCATAGACCGGGGTGTCCTGCGCGACGAACCCGACCCGGGGCGACCCGCTGACCGGTCGCTCGCCGAGCACTTCGATCCGCCCCGAGGTCGGATCGAGCAGCCCACAGGCCAGTTGCAGCAGCGTGGACTTGCCGGCGCCGTTCGGCCCGACCAGGCCCACGACGTGGCCGGACGGGATGTCCAGACTGCAGTCCTTCAGCGCGGAACGCCGTCCGTACCGCTTGCTCAGACCGTCGGCGGTCAGGGCACTAGTCATCCTCGGGCCTCCGAAAAGACCCGAAAGCTGCTGAGGAAGAGCGCCTCGATGCTCTCGTCGTCCAGGCCCGCCTCCCGCGCCTCGGTCAGCCAGCGCGTCAGGTCCCGTCGCAGTGGCTCGTGCTTGCTCAGCGAGTCGCCGCCCAGCGTGCGGGTGACGAACGTGCCCAGTCCTGGCCGGGCCGTGACCAGGCCCTCGTACTCCAGCTCGCGGTACGCCTTGGACACCGTGTTCGGGTTGATCGCGACCCGGGCCACGACCTCCTTCACGGTGGGCAGCTTGTCGCCTTCGTTGAGAACCCCGAGCCGGAGCGCGTGCCGTACCTGTCGGATGAGCTGCATGTACGGCGCAACCCCGGACCGTGCGTCCAGGTGAAACTCGATCACCTCATCACCCCATTCTACTAGTTACCTAGCACAATAGGGCCACGGGTGGTCCGTTGGCTACCGAATGACGTCACGTCGGAACGTCCGGCCACCCCCAGGTCGACGACGACGTTGCGATGGGTCCCACCAATGTCACTACAGGCCCAGGCTCCCCAGGGTCGGTACGGTCTGGCCCACCCAGGCGAGGTCGGCGTCCTCGCGAGCACCCTGGGTGCGTTGTGTGCCGGCCAGGAACCACAGGAAATAGGTGGTGTAGCCGGGTGCGCTGACCACTGTGTGGTACCCCTCGGGCATCATCTGCATCACATGGTTACGAATGGTGACGTTCTCCTCGTACCCGTCGTCGGTGTAGACCCGGCTGATGCCGAACCCGTTCGCTGGGTTGACGCGGTAGTAGTACATCTCCTCGTGTGCGGCCTCGGCGGGCAGGTCGTCTACCTTGTGCCGGTGCGGCGGGTAGGTGCTCCAGTTGCCCGAGGGCGTGTAGGTCTCGCCGACGATGAGCCGGCGGGCGGGCAGGTCCGGCTGGGAGATCTCGGTGAGGATCTGGTGGTAGGTACGGCCGAAGTTGGCCGCTCCCCAACGACCGCTCGCGACCTGATCCGGTGCGATGACGTAGGGGTCTGTGGCCAGTTCGCTGGGTGCGCTGGGTAGGGCTATCTCCACGGCGCTGAACGCCTCGACGGTCACCGAGGAGCCGGCCGGGATGTAGACGGAGTGCGGCTTGCCGGAGAAGACGTCCGGACGCTGGCCGACCTGCGGGAAGTGGCGGCCGGCGACGGTGAAGCTAGCCGTTCCACCGAGGATGACGGCCAGGATCTCCCGATCACCGGACTCGCCGGTCCAGGACTCGCCGGCCGACAGCCGCAGCAGGGTGAAGTCCAGCAGCCGGCAGGGATTGACGGGCAGGGTGTTCCGGCCGTCGGCGGCGGGAATGGTGCAGTGATAGCGGTAGTCCATGGTCACCTTTCGGGATGCGGGGCGGTGCGGGTCGGTCGCGGCGGTCACCAGGGGCTGATCCAGCCGGGGACGGTGGCGCGGGTGAGGGCTTCCAGGTAGAAGTAGTCGCCCCACAGGGTTCCCTCGTCGACACCGACGCTCTTGGGCTTGTCGTAGACGCCGTGCAGGATCAGCGCGTTCGAGACCGGATGGCCGCCGGTGGAGTAGTGGTCGATGAGCGAGCGCAGGATCTTGGTGGCGGCTGTCCGGTACCGGTCGGCGCTGGCCGTGTCGGTGAGGCCGTCGGCGAGTTCGACCAGGCCGCAGGCGGCGATGGCCGCGGCCGAACTGTCCCGCTCCTGGCCGCTGCCGTCGCCGAACTCCAGATCCCAGTACGCGACGTGGTCGTCGGGCAGGTGGGCGAGGAAATGGTCGGCGCAGGTCCTCGCGGCGGCGAGCAGCGCGGGGTCACCGATGTGCCGGTGGTTGAGGCTGAACCCGTAGATGCCCCAGGCCTGCCCGCGCGCCCAGCAGGAGTGGTCGGCGTGGCCCTGTTCGGTTTCCCCGCGCAGTGGCGCGCCGCTGTCCGTGTCCCAGTAGAAGGTGTGGAAGGTGGTGCCGTCCGGGCGCAGGATGTGCTGGCGCAGTTGAGCGGTGTGCCGGCGGGCCGCGGCGGCGTAGCGGTCGTCGCCGGTGGTCTGGCTGGCCCAGAAGAGCAGCGGCGTGTTCATGAGACTGTCGATGATCGTGCGCCCGCGTTGGCGCGGGTCGTTCAGGTCGCCCCAGGCCTGGATGATTCCGGCGGGTTCGAGGACCCGCGTCATCAGGTGGTCGGCGGCGGCGAGAGCCGCGTCTCGGGCCTGCGGGTCGCCGGTACGACGGGCCGGGGTGACGCAGGCGAGGGTGTAGAGGAACCCGAGGTCGTGGGTGTCCAGGTCGATGCCGTGGGTCATCCGGGCCGCGAAGCTGTCCACGTGGGAGAGCGCTGCCCGCAGGTGCCGTTCGTCGCCAGTCAGGTCGTGTGCCAGCCAGAGCATGCCGGGCCAGAAGCTGGTGGTCCAGCCGACGTTGGCGCCCTCGGGCTGGCCAGCACTCGGTGGCCGGAGCGGGTAGCGGTTCGCGTCGGTGGTGTCCGCGGGGTACCGGGCGCCGAAGGTGGCGATGTTCGCGTCGACGGTACGTATCGCGGCGGCCACCGCGGCCGCCATGGCCTCTGCGTCGGAGTTGGGACGGACGTCGGTCGCCGTCATGGATGCTGTTCTCCCTCGTGGGTCCGGTCCGGTGCCGGGCAGGTTTGTCGTCGGCGTCCCGGCTCGGTGGCCGGAACCTGGTGTTCAGGTGGTCTGGGGTGTGGTCGTCGGTGGGTCGAGGGCGGCGCGCAGGGTGAAGCGGCTGTTGGCCCAGACGACGTAGAGCAGTGGCGCGGCGGCGAGGCCGAGCGCGATCGCGGGGCGGGCCGCCAGGATCTGGGCGAGCAGCACGAGCACGAGCAGCGACGCGGCACTGAGGTACCACCGGCGCACCGCCAGATACACGCAGGCACGAGCCACGTCACGCAACCGCGCGGCGGGTCGGTCGACGATGGTCACCAACCCGAGCAGCGTGGTCGCGACGGTGAGGACGATCAGGGTCGCGAGGACCGGCAGGGCCAGTGCGCCGACCCGGTGGCCCCAGGCGGCGCGGGCGTCGACGGCGAGCACGACCAGGGTGGTCATGGCTGCCGCCGTCCAGAGCATCGCCGGCCGGGCGGTGGCTCGCCAGGCACGGCCGTAGGTGCGCAGCACGCCGCCGGAGTCGCCGACGGAGTAGGCGGACATGACCGCGAAGACCGCACAGAGCCCGGGCGCACAGAGCGGGGCGGTCAGCGCGTACAGCGGCCAGGAGCGCGCCGCCTCGGTGGTGAACGCGAGCGTCACCAGTGGCAGGCAACCGAGCACCAGCAGCAGGTTGGTGACGAGCGCGACGTAGATCCCGTCGAAGACGGCGGTGATCGTGTTGTGGCGCGAACGCATGGGCCTCAACCCTTCAGTCCGGTCGAGGCGACGCCCTCGATGAAGTAGCGCTGGCCGAGCAGGAAGATGACGGCGACGGGCAGCACGGACAGCACCGAGCCCGTCATGATCAGCGCGTACTCGGCGTTGTACTGGGAGATGAAGGTGTTCAGCCCCAACTGGATGGTGCGCAGCTCCGGACTGCGCAGGTAGATCAGCGGGCCGAGGTAGTCGTTCCAGGTGGTCGTGAACATCAGCAGGGCGAGGCTGGCAAGCGCCGGCCGGGACAACGGCAGAATGATCCGTCGGTAGATGCCGTACTCGCTGAGCCCGTCGACCCGCGCCGCTTCGCTGAGCTCCTCGGGGATCGTTTCGTAGAACTGCTTCATCAGGAACACGCCGATCGCGCCGAACGCCTGTATCGCGACGATCGACCACAGCGTGTTCGACAGGTGCATCTTCGACATGAGGATGAACTGCGGGATCATGTACGACTGCCAGGGCACCGCGATCGTCCCGACGTACGCCAGGAAGAGCAGGTTACGGCCGGGGAAGCGGACGCGGGCGAAGCCGTAGGCCGCGAAGCTGCCGGTGAACACCTGCAGGAAGGTGACGGTCACTGACAGCAGCAGGGTGTTCCGCAGCCACGTCGTCATGTCCGAGCGCTGCCAGATGTCGACGTAGTTTCGCCACACCACGGGGTCGGGAAGCCAGGTGATCGGGATGGTGAAGACGTCGTTGTTGGTCTTCAACGACGCCACCACCATCCAGAAGAACGGCAGCAGCAGCCCGACCGCCGCGAGCACGAGAACGGCGTACCCGACGAGCCGCCAACCCCGGGACCGGACCGGCCGGCGGGGCGCGCTGCGGTTGTCTGGCGCGGCGACGGCCGGGGTAGGCAGGGAGAGGTCGGTAGCGGTCATCAGCTGTTCCTCCGCTTGTTGACCCAGAACTGGATGACCGTGATGCCGAAGCAGATGGCGAACAGGACGATGGAGACCGCCGAGGCGTAGCCGAACTGGTTCTCCTCGAAGCCCTTCTGGTAGATGTACTGCGAGAGCACCAGTGTCGACTGGCCCGGTCCGCCGCCGGTCATCACGAGGATGAGGTCGAAGACCTTGAAGCTCTCGATGGTGAGCAGCACCGTGACGAAGAAGGTGGTGTGCCGCAGGCCCGGGAGGGTCACGTGCACGAACCGCTGCCACGGTGAGGCGCCGTCGGTCTCGGCCGCCTCGTAGAGCTGGGCCGGGATGGTCTGCAGGCCGGCGAGGAACAGCAACATGTAGTAGCCCATGTACCGCCAGGTGCCGACGATGATGACCGCCGGCATCGACCAGGTCGCCGACGCGGTCCAGCCCGGCGGATTGTCCACCCCGACGGCGCCGAGGAGAGCGTTGATCGGGCCGTACTCCGGGCTGAACAGCTGGTTCCAGACGACCGCGATCGCCACGATCGAGGTGATGTAGGGGAAGAAGGCGACGGTGCGGAAGAACCGTACGCCGCGCAGTTTGCGGTTGAGCAGCAGCGCCAGCCCGAGTGCTGCCGCGAGGGTCAGCGGGATGTGGAAGACGGCGTAGTAGACGGTGTTGCGCAGCGCGGTCCAGAAGCTCGCGTCGCTCCACATCCGCCGGAAGTTGGCGGTGCCCGTCCACTCGGCCACCCCGAAGACGTTCCAGCTGGTGAAAGCCACGTAGAACAGCACGACGACGGGTAGCAGGGTGAGCACGGCGAAGCCGACGAAGTTGGGCAGGATGAACGACCAGCCGGCGACCGTGTTGCGCGACACCAGCCGCCGGTTCCTGGGTCTCGTGCGCGGCAATGTTGCCATAGGGAGTCTCCGGAAGCGTTCGGCGTGGCGGCGGGGCCGGCGTGCGATTCAGGCGCGCCGGACCCGCCGTCAGCTCACTGGTTGAGGACCTCGTTCTTCGCGCGGGTCTGCGCCTTGCTCAGCTCCGCGTCGACGCCCTTGCTGTCGGAGAGGATCGCCGAGTGCGTCTCGTTGAGGAGGTTCTGCAGGCCGGCGGTGTGCTTCGACACCGGGTTCTCCGGCTTGACGGTGTGCTTGGCGTAGGCGAACTTCGACAGGTCGTCCTGCGGTACGCCGTCCAGCCCGAACAGCGTCGCGGTGACCGCGTCGGTGACCTGGGCCGGAGTGATGCCGATCCCGGCCAGCGCCTTGGCGGCGTCCGGGCCGGCCGCGTACTGGAGGAAGGCCTTGGCTGCGGCGGCCTTGGACTTGCTGATCTTCGGGTTGATACCCAGGCCGGTCGGGTCGCCGAAGGTGACAGGTGTGGCGGAGGTGCCGGTGGTGGACTTGTCGAACTGTGGGGCCGGGGCGATCCCCCACTGGAACTTGTCGGCGTCACCGCTCTGTCGCTGGTTGAGCAGCGTGGCCACGTACCAGGTGCCCATCAGCAGCATCGCCGACTGCTGCTTGCCGAACTGCGCCTGGTAGGTGAGTTTGTTGGTCTTCGCCGTGCCGAAGGTCGGCTGCGCGCCGGCCGCCTGCAGGTCCAGTGACCGCTCGTAGTACGGCTTCAGGTAGCCGAAGTCACCGGAGAGCAGGTCCGCGTTGGGGGTCTGGGCGAGCGCGAACCCCTGCACTGTCGACTGGAAGGTGTGCTGGTACGCGCCTGTCGCGTTCGAGCCGGCCCCCTTCAGCCCGGTGTGCAGTCGCTTCGCCGCGTCGGTGTAGTCGTCCCAGGTCCAGCTGCCGTCCGGCGGCGCCACCTTCGCCTTCGCGAACAGGTCCTTGTTGTAGAACAACACCCACGAGTCCTGCCGGTACGGCACCGCGTACGCCTTGCCGTCCACCTGGTACGGCGCGAGCGCCGGGCTCGAGCCGAGACCGGAGGCGGCGTCGGAGACGTCGAGCAGCTGACCACCGCTCTGGTAGGTGTAGAAGTTCTTGAGGGTCTTCATGACGTAGACGTCCGGGGCGGTGCCGGCGGCCAGGTCCGTGATCATCTGGGTGTCGTAGTCGTTGCCCGCGGCGTACTCCTTGAGCTGCACCGTCACGTTCGGGTGGGTCGCCTTGAAGCCGTCGGCGAGCGTCTTGAACTCGGGCGTGGACGACAGGGTCCAGCCGGCCAGGGTGATGGTCACCGGGGCATTGGGGTCGACTGGCTCGTCTCCGCCGCCGCAACCGGCGAGAACGAGCGTCAGGGCCGTCGCAGCGCTGATGACGGCCGGTATCGCACGCTTCATCCCTCTCTCCTTCGGGTCAAGGGGCCCGGACGGGCCCGCACTGCTACCAGGACGCCTGGGTGGGCCTGGCCTGCTCCGTGTCCAGACGGATCAACGTGCTGATTCCGTCGGGCCAGTCGACCGCCAGGTGGAGGCCGTGGCCGTCCTCGTCGATCACGGCCTGGCATGCCTGCCCGGCCGTGGCCACCGGCACCCTGGACAACTCGGTGAACGTGGCGACCCATGCGCGCGGCCGGACGGGGTGGTCCAGCCAGGGCACGACCAGCCCACCGGCCAGGGGCCCGCCGTGCGGAACGGCGGTGACACCGGCCGTTCCGCCACCGTGAACGCTGTCGAGCCGGCTGGTCAGGTCGGCCCCGGTCACGACCGCCACACCGCCGCCGGCGGTGGCCGTCGCATCCCCGGCAATGGCCCAGCCGCCGATCCGTAGTCGCAGCGCGCCCGCCTCGACGCCGTCGGCGAGGCCGTCGACGCGGGTCAGACGTACCTCCCAGGGGCCGCGGACCAGCGAATACACCGTGAGGTGCCCGGCCGGTCGGTACCGGCCCACGCGGCCGCCGCCGTGATCGCGCTGACCCGGATCCGGGTCGACCCAGTGGGCGAGGGCACGGGACCCGGCCACGCCCACGCCGTCGGTGTCGACGCGAACGGTCAGCAGGCGCATGCCGGTGCGGTGGGTGACCCGGCCCGCGTCGTCGACGAGAGTGACGGACTGGTCGAGCGGACTGGCCCAACCGCTGTCGTCGAGGACCGGGGTGGTGGCGGTGGAGTAGCCCAGTCGGGCGTAGAGCGGGGAATCTGAGACGGTGGCACCCTCGACGGCGTGGTCGGTGCCGTGGTTGACGACGCGGACGATGCCGTCGGCGCGGGTGCCAGAGACCAGCCAGCCTGGCGCGTGTATCGCCCGCACCGCGTCGCGCTCCTCCACCGGCAGCGGCTCCTCGGAAGCCGTCCACACCGGATGGTCGGCGGGTAGCGCGATGCCGAGCAGGCCCTTGCTGGCCCAGTACGGCGAGCCCGGCCCGGAGTACGACTGGGCCAGACGCGGCCACGGCCCGTGCCAGCCGAGGGTGAGCAGGCCTCGTTCGTCCAGGGCGCCGTTGGCGACGAAGTGACGCACGATGCGGGTGGCCGCGCCGCGCAACCGGCCGGGGCCGACCGAGGGCACGCCGGCGATGGCGCCGACCCAGAACGGCGCCGCCGCGGCGAAGCGGTAGGTCAGGCTTCGCCCCTGGATCAACGGTGAGCCGTCGGCGCCCACGAGTGCGACCGCGTCGCTCAGGAAGCGGTCGAGGCCGGCCAGGTCCCGTTCGCGGCGCTGCTCGGCCAGGTCCGCGGCGCCGGCCATCCGGGCCCACAGTGTCGGGTAGAGGTGCAGGGCCCAGCCCACGTAGTGGTCGTAGGCGCGGTGCGGCCCGTCGGACATCCAGCCGTCCCCGCGGGCGAAGCCGTCATGGGTGGTCAGGTCCTCGTTCATCTCGTCGAGCGAGTGCGGCCCGCCCACCGAACGCAGAAACGTCTGTACGACCAGCCGGAACCAGACCCAGTTGATCCGTGGGTACGTGTCGTCGCCGACCGCCGGGCGCAGATAGTCCACTACCCGCTCTCGCACCGGGGACGGTAGCCGATCCCAGATCCACGGGCGGGTCATGTCCAGGACCAGCGCGATGGAGGCCGCCTCCACCTTCGCCTGGGGGTGCTCGTCCAAACGCACCCAACGGTCGGGAGAGCTCGGGTCGGTGCCAGCGGTGATGCCTGCCGTGTACCGGTCCACGAGCTCGTCCAGGCCCACGCCTCGTGCACCCGCGATGCGGAACCCCGCCAGCAGGAACGTGCGGGCGAAACCCTCCAGTCCGTCGACGGCCCGTCCGTAACCGCCCTCCGGTCCGGGAAAGGTGACGAGGGCGTGTCCGGGCGACGCGAACGGCCGGGCGGCGGCGAGCATCCGGTCGGCGAGGGCCAACCAGTCATCCCGGCTCCAGGTCGCGGCGGTAGCCACATCCGAGTCCGCCGCCACCTGGCCCGTCGTTCCGAACATCATCCGTGGTCCTGTCGCATCGATCCGTCTCCGTCGACTGTGGCGAGCGGGGCGTTGCCCATGAATGTGACGCGCAGGCATCCGCAGGGTTTCCGAAGTAAAACGCTCACAAAGGAGCAAGTCAATGCCGTTCCCAAACCGATGTGGACACATCTGATCAAGAGCGCGCGCATGACCGCCTTGACACATCAAATGCTCTGATACGATCACAATCGTTCATAGCCGCTCTACCGTCCGAGGAGTCATGACCGTCGCAGGCGGAGCACGACTCCTATGCTCTTGAACGGATGGGGAGATCAACCGATCCGGCTCGCGATCGTCGTCACCGCGTTCGACAGGGCCGGCGAGTTCGCCCGCACCAGGCAAGAGCTCTCGCCGCACGAAGCGTTTCCCGGAGGTCCCCCATGACCAAGGACAGTCCTGCCGTCGCCACGGCGGAGGGGTCCCGAGGGCCGCTTCAGGTCGCCCGCCGCCAGCAACTGTTGGCAGCCCTGCAACGCGACGGCTCGATGCGCATCTCTGACCTGTCCCGCGTGCTTGGCGCCGCGCCGGTCACCATCCGGCGCGACATTGCGGATCTCGCCGCCGAGGGCTTGGTCCGCCGGGTCCACGGTGGGGTCGCCCTGATCCTGCCGGACGACGTCCCGGCAGCCGACGAGCCACCCGCCGCAGGCCCGGCCCCGCTGGTCGGGCGCGCCCTCGGCATGCTCGTACCCTCATTGGACTACTACTGGCCGGACGTGGCTCGCGGCGTCGAGGGGGCCGCCCGCGAACTCGACATGCGCGTGGTTCTGCGCGGCTCCTCCTACGACAGTGAGGACGACCAGCCGCAACTGGCCCGCCTGGTGGAGCGGATGGGCGTCGACGCGCTGATCATCGCGCCGAGCATGGACGCACCGACCGCCGAGCGCACCATCGAGTGGCTCGACCAGGTCGGCGTCCCGGTCGTCCTGCTGGAACGCACCGCCACGGTAGGCAGCCACCATGCCGTCATGGAGTCGGTGGTCACCGATCACGCGCTCGGTGCGGCCATGGCGGTGCGGCACCTCACCTCGCTCGGACACCGCAAGGTCGGGTTGGTGCTCGACGCCAACAGCCCCACCAGCCAGCACGTACGGCGCGGCTGGCTCGACGCCACGACCGAGTGCGGCCTCGACCCGGACGCCACGGTGGTGGCTCTGGTACCCGACGCACGGTCACCGGAGCGAGACAGCGTGCTCAACAGCATCCTCGACCAGTGCCAGGCGACCGGGACGGCGGCGTTGCTGGTGCACGCCGACGCCGAGGCGATCGCGCTGGTGCAGCACTGCGAGGAGCGGCACCTGTCCGTTCCCGGTGACCTCTCCATCGTGGCGTACGACGACGAGGTCGCCGGGCTCTTCAGCCCGCCGCTGACCGCGGTCCGACCGCCGCGACGCTCGATCGGACGAGCCGCCGTGCGTCTCGTCGCCGACCGGCTCGCCGACCCCGACCGTCCCACCCACCGGGTCGTCATCAGCCCATCGCTGCGGGTTCGGGGGTCGACCGCGCCGCCACCCGCGTAGACGGTCTTCCCGGGTGCGGAACGTTCGGGCAGGGCAGGCCAGGGTGATCCGGACCGTTTCCCTGACGCTGACGGGTCGGCCGTGACCCTGGTCCTGGCCGCCGGTGGACTCGCGCCCGGGGTCCGGTGGCCGGCCGCACCCCGCCGAGGAGCGCGCATGTCACCGGATGCGATTACGTGAGCGCATCGCTACTATGGGTCAGCAATCCATAGGGAAGGGGTCGTGCCCGCGTGCGAAGTCCCGTCACCGAGACCGCGTCGGCGTCTGCGCCGGGCCGATCCGCGCCGCTTGTGGCAGGCCGGCTGCGCAGGTTCGCCCGGCGGCTGGTGCTGATCGCGGTCGCCGTCGGGGCCGGTTTCGTCGTGGCCGCCCTGTTCCAGGGCCCGGCCGAAGCCGACGGGTTGCGCAGTGGGTCCGGTGACGAGCCTCATCGGACGGTCGGAGGTCTGGTCGAGTCGGTCGCGCGGCTCACGGTCGCCGAGCGCCCCAGCCAGGACCGCCCGCGAGCCGCGGGTGCCGATGACCGTCGCAGGGACAGGCTCGGTGCCCGGCTGGCAGGGTCCACCGGCGTCGTCGCCCCTCGCGAGGCCTCGACGGGGCCTCGGTGGTTGACGGGCGCGTCGCCCGAGCCCGTGTCGCTGCCCCGGGTCGGCGGCCCCCTCTCACCCCACGCGGCGGCGGAGCGCGAGAAGCTCCCGCCGGCCTCGGTAGCTCGCGCGGCTCACCGTGTCGACCGGTCGCGGCCGGCCGCTGATCCACCACGACGGCCAGCCACCGCCGTACCCGAGCCGCCCGCGCTGCCCGGGCCGGGCGATTCGCCCGTGGTGGGCCTGATCACCGCCCCGCTGCCGCACGTCGTCGACATCCTGAGCACGGTGCCGATCCGGCCAGTCGTCATGGCACTTCGTTGTGTCGCCGATGCCGTTCTGCCACCCGCTCTCGGCGAGGTGATCGTTCCGGCGGCGACACCTCCACCGCCCGCTCCCCCAGCGGTCGGACCGCCCGCCGTGCCGGTGACTCACCCGACGCCCGCACCGACAGTTGCGACGCCACCGACGGATCCGGCGCCTGCTCCGGTACGCGCCGCGGCGCCGCCAGCCCCGGCCGCGCCACCGCGGTTGTCCGTCCTCGGCCCCACGCGTGCCACGGCCCCGACGGGGCGCCTCGCCGCACACCCGGCACCGGTGGACGCGGAGGATGAGCTCTCCGGCCAGCCCGTCGCGCCCGCCGACCAGGATGCCGCTGGCGTCGACAACGGATCGACGCCCGGGCCGGGGCTGGTCCGACCGCTCGACCGGCAGTCGCACCTCGGTGCTGGGCAGCCCTGCGATCTCGTGCCGCTTCTGGTCGACACCCGAACTCCGTCGGCGATCGCCCGCCCGGGCTGAGGCGGGTCGACCGACCCCGGTGACTGGCCTCGGCGGCCTGTCCCACCGCTTGTCGGTCGACCAGTGCCTGCGCCCGTCCGCCGTGACGGTGCCGCGGGCCGATGCCCACCCGTCTGTAGCGCACGACCGCCCTGACCAACCGTGGATGTTCCGGGATCGCTGGCCGTCGTGACGCGTAGCTGAGATCGGAGAAAACGTGGTGATCCACGTTGTCATCGCCGAGGACATGGGTTTGCTCCGCGGGGCGCTCTGCGCCGCGTTGTCACGCGAGGAGGACATGGAGGTGGTCGCCGACGTCGAGGGTGTCGGCGAGCTGTTGACGGTGGTCCGGCGGTGCCGACCGCAGGTGGTGGTGCTGGCACTGACACCGGAGCTGCCCAACCCGGTGGAGGTGGTCGCCCGGATCCACGTCGAGGCGCCGCACGCCGCTGTGCTGGCGATGAGCCCCCGGTGGAGTCCGGCGCTGGTGGAGGCGGCGCTGGCGGCCGGCGCGCGCGGCCTGGTCGGGAAGGACAGCTCACTGGCCGAGTTGGTGCGGGCGATCCGCGCGCTCGCGGCCGGGGAGCGGGCGATCGACCCGGCCGCGGCGGTGGCGGTGCTGAGTCCCCCGCAGATGCCGTTGACGCCCCGGGAGATGGACGTGCTGCGGATGGCGGCCGAGGGTCTGCCCCTGAAGGAGATCGCCGTCCGCCTCTACCTGGCACACGGAACGGTGCGCAATCACCTGTCGGTGATTCTGCGTAAGACCGGTGCCCGCAACCGGTTGGAGGCGGTGTCGCGCGCACGGCGTAACGGCTGGCTGTGACCGTCGGGGGCGGGTCCGGTGGAGATGACCGGACCCGTCCCCGTCACCGTGCGGCCCCGCCGCACCCGTGTTTGAATGTTGACGTTGTGTAATCACCATCGGAGTGCGGGAAGGTTCATCGTGATCCGTACCCTGCTCGCCTTGGACGGTGCCCTGGTTCTGGGTGCGCTGTCGTTCGTCCTCGCCGCCGAGGAGGACATCCGTGTCGTGGCGGAGGTCGATCGCGGCGACGCGGTCTCCGCAGCCGTCCGCGCCCAACGCCCCGACGTGGTGGTGGCCGATTTCGACTTCGTCGAGGGAGTCGACCCCGACCACCTCGGCCGGTGCCCCGTGTTGGTGCTGGCCCACCCGCATCGGGCCCGGCGACTGCGAGGCATGTTCTGCCCGACCAGGGCGGTCGGCCTCCTGCGCAGTGACGCCGCCCCCCAGCGGGTGATCGACGGGATCCGCCGGCTCGCCCGCCGGGAGCCCGTGCTCGACGCGGATCTCGTGGTCGCGGCGCTGCGCTCGGACGGCCCACTGACCAGCCGCGAGACGGAGGTGTTGAGGCTGACGGCCGCGGGAGCGCCGGTCGCGGAGGTGGCGGCGTCGCTCGGGCTCACCCGGGGCACCGTGCGCAACCATCTCGGTCGGATCGCCCGTAAGGTGGGTGCGCGTACCCGGGTGGAGGCCGTGCGGATGGCGGGCGAGGCGGGCTGGATCTGACCGGCGCGGTCGCCCGGGGTTCAGCCCTGCCGCGTCGGCGCCGCCGGGAGTGGCACTGCCGACTCGTCCCAGCAGCCGACGAGCATTCGGTAGGTGGCCGAGCGGGTCAACAACTGTTCGTGCGTCCCCAGCACGGGCTCGTCGCCGTCGAGGACCAGCACCCGACCGGCCCGCAGCGCGGAACTGATCCGGTGCGCGATCACCACGAGACTGCCGGGCCGCCGGGCGAAGGCCGCCTCGACCGTCGCTTCCAGCGCCGGGTCCAGGTGACAGGTCGCCTCGTCGAGGATCACCAGCGGGGCGGGCGCCAGCCAGGCCCGGACCGCCGCGATGAGCTGCCGCTCGCCGGCGGAGAGCAGGGCCGGCGCGACCGGCGCGCCCAGGCCGCCCAGGCGGGTCGCCAGGGCACGCGCGCCGAGCGCGTCGAGAGCGACCTCCAGGGTGTGGTCGTCGGCGTCCGGCCGCAGGTAGCGGAGGTTGTCGGCGAGACTGCCGGTGAACACGTACGCCTCCTGGGGCACCAGCACTCGCATCCGGGCGAGGACGGCCGGCTCGACCTCGGCGACCGTCGTGCCGGCCAGGTGGACCGTGCCTGCCTGCGGCGGCACCAGACCGGCCATCAGGGCGGCCAGTGTGGACTTGCCCGCACCGCTCGGCCCCACCACGGCGAGATGGTCTCGCTCGGCCAGGGTCAGCGAGAAGTTCCGCAGGATGGGCCGGGCGTGCGGACCGTAGCCGAAGGTCAGTTCCCGGACCTCGACGGCTGACGAGCCGTCGGCGGGACCGGTGGACGGCCGGCAGCGGGGCGCCCGGGCGGCGGCGGGGACCGACGGGCGCCCGTCGTCGGGGACCGGGTAGGTGCGCAGGATGTTCTCCAGGGTGACCGCGTACCGGAGCCCGCCGCCGCCGAGACCCTGCACCAGGGTGTGCAGGGCCGGTTGCAGCCCGGTGGAGACGTAGATCAGCGCCCCCAGCACCGCACCGGCGGTGAGACCCCGCTCGACCAGCCACGGGGCGGTCACCATCAGCACCAGCAGTGGCAGCCAGCCGCCGATGCCGAGGCTGAGGCTGCGGATCGCCGCCATCCGGGCGAGCATGCGTTCGGCGGCGGCCTGCGCCGACACCCAGCGCTCCACGTCGGCCGTCACGCGGGTCTGGGCGCCGCAGGCCAGCACGTCACGGTGACCGGCCAGCGCGGTCGCCGCCGACTGGCCGAGCTGCTCACCGGCCCGGACGTATGCGCGCTGGTGCGTGACCATCGCCGGCAGCGCGGCGAGGAACACGCCCAGCCCGACGACCAGCGGCACGGCGGCCAGCGCCGCCACCACCGGTGCCAGGGCGAGCAGGCCGAGTAGGGCCGCGCCCGCGGAGAAGAGGAAACCGCGGGTCACCATCAGCAGACCGGCGAAGGTGTCACGGACGATCTCCATCTGGTGGGTCAGCCGGGTCACGGCCGCGCTGTCCGGACGGCCACCCGCCCGGGTGGCGTCGCGTAGCGCACCCCGGACCACCTGAGCCGCCACCTCGTCGCGGAACGGCTCGACCACGGCGCCGAGGCTCCGGTACGTCCGACCGGTGGCCGCCGCGCCGACCAGCACGGCCACGGCGAGGACCCCCAGCCAGGCCAGGCCGTTGAGGAGCCGTCCCGCCAGGAAACCCTCGTCGACGGCGCGGGCGACCAGATAGCCGGCCAGCAGCGCGGGCAGCGACTCGACAAGCGACCAGCCGCCGAGCCCGGCCAGCTCCCGCCGGCGGGCCCGCAGCGCCCGCCAGGTCACTCGGCGTACGCCGGGACGGCTCACGGCCCACCGCCGGCCGGCTGGAAGACCGCCCGGTAGTCCGGGTCGGCCCAGAGGTGCCGGTGCGGTGCCAGGCCGCGCAGCCGTCCGCCGTCCAGCCAGGCGACGAGGTCGGCCGCCGCGGCCGCCGCGGTCCGGTGGGTGACCACCAGTCGGGTACGCTCCCCGGCCCGCCCGAGCACCGCCTCGGTGATCCGGTGTTCGGTCGCGGTGTCGAGGCTGGACGTCGCGTCGTCCAGGATGAGCAGCCGCTCGGCGGCGAACGCGCGGGCCAGGCCGAGGCGCTGGGTCTCGCCCCCGGAGAGCGGTGTGTCCACCAGCGGGGTGCGGTAACCGCCGGGCAGACGGTCGATCACGTCGGCGACCGCCGCCATCCGGGCCGCCCGCAGAACCGCCGGCGTGGCCGGGCTCCGATCGGCTGGCGGCGCCGCCGCGTCGACCGGCAGCGCCAAGCCGATCGCGTCGTGGACTGTCGCGCCGATCAGCACCGGCCGGTCGAAGGCGTAGCCGACGGCTCGACGCAGCGCCGCCGCGTCGAGGTCCCGCAGCGGCACACCGTCCAGTCGCACCTCACCGCCGTCGGGGTCGTACAGCCGTCCCGCCACGGCCGCGAGGGTCGACTTGCCGGCACCGGACGCTCCGACGACGGCCACGGTTGTGCCGGCCGGCACGTCCAGGTCAATCCCGTCCAGGATGGTCCGGCCGTCGTCGGCGTACACGCACACCCCGCGCAGTCGCAGGGCGCCGCCGCCGGGTGGAAGGAGCCGATCGCCGGCACGCGTGGCAGGTTGCGTCAGCACCTCGGCGACCCGGTGTGCTCCCGCGCGGCTGCGGACCAGATGGTTCAGGGTGGCGAGCACCGCACCGAGCCCGGCGCCCATGGCCGCGTACCGGACCGCGGCGACCAGTTCACCCGGTGTGAGCCAGCCTGTGGTCAGGGCGTACCCGCCGACCGCGATGACGCTGAGGTTCAGCAGCGGCGCCACGGCCGAGGTGCGCGCACTCGCCCGGGCCAGCAGGTCCCAGGTGCGCCGGCCGTGCAGGTCCAGCTCCGGCAGGGCCGCCAGCACCCGGTCCTCCTCGCGACGGGTGGTGCCGGCGGCGGCGATGGTCCGGGCGCCGCTGAGCGACTCCAGCAGTCGGCCGGCGATGGTGCCGAGCACCCGTTGGTACCCGGCGGTCGCGGCGGAGGCGTCGGCCACGAAGGCGCGCATGAGAACGGCGAGCAGGCCGAGACCGGCGAGCAGGGTGACCCCGAGGACCGGTTCGATGATGGCGAGCGCGACGACGCTGCCGAGCGGTGGAAGCACCGCCACGCTGGCCAGGACCACGGCGTTGCCGGCCTGTCCCGCGTCGGCGGCCTGGCCGACCAACCGGCCGACGAGATCCCCCACCGGGTGCCGGCGGGTCGCGCGGACGTCCACGTTGAACAGGTGACGTAGGAGACGCCGGCGCAGCCCGGCGGTGGCGCGCGCCGCGCCGAACCCGCTGGCCAGGTCCGTCAGGGTGTCGACGCAGATGAGGACGACGACCAGGGCGCAGGCGGACACCGCCCACCAGCCGGAGCCGCCGGCGAGGGCGGCGTCGACGGCGCGGCCGAGGGCCGCGGGTAGCAACAGTTCGGCGGCCGCGCCGAGTAGCGCGACCGCCGCGAGTCCGGCGGTCCAGCCGCCGCCCGCCAGGACCGTCTGCCGCAGCAGCCTGTCCCCCACGGCGAACGTCGGCATCGGTCCTCCCGTTGGTACGCGGTTGCCCTGGGTGGGCACGTCTACCCACCCAGGGCCCCACGTGTGCGTGGATCAGTTGCAGGTCGTGACGGAGAGCGAGCTGTCGCCGCAGAGCAGCAGGCTCGCCCGGCTACCGCCACCGGTGCGGTCGGCCGGAGCCATCTCCAGGCCCTGGAGGTCCAGAAGTGCCATGTCGTTCACCTCCCTTCCATCCGTTCGCCGATCAGGTCGCCCCCGCTGCCGCGGGGGAGTCTCTTCGCGCCCGGCAGGGGCGCGAGGAAGGGCAGCGCCGGCGGCTGGTCGTGCCGCGCGCTGGCCAGCGCGTACAGCACGCCGGCGGTGCCGGTGCCGAAGTCCATGGAGAGCCGCAGCAACTGCTCACCGGGGAAGGCGATGCCCTCCCGGTACGGCAGCGCGTGCCAGGCCAGCCGATCCAGCTGCGCGCGGAGTTCGCGGCGGTCGGCGTCGTTCGTCGAGGCGGCGAGGTAGGCGATGATGCCGGCCCGGCCGGCGAAGAGCCCGGACTGCGCGTAGAACGGTGAGCGTGCCGCGCGGCGGACCCCGGCGCTCGCCTCGGTGAACTGGTCGTCGGCCCGGTGGCGCAGGTACTGGTCGAGGACCAGCCCGATACCGACACTGCCGTGTGCCAGGTAGGGCATGGTGCGCCAGCCCTCATTGACCTCGAGGGCGCCGTCCGGGCGCAGCACACAGCGGCGCAGATCCTGACGCAGTGCCGTGGCGGCGTGCCCCAACAGCTCCTCGTCGCCGCTGAGCTCGTAGAGCCGCAACAACATCAGCGCCGGGCCGGTCCGGCCGCGCAGCAGCCCGGCGTACGGGTTACGTCCGCCGCTGACGTCCGGGCCGGGGTCGTCGGCCAGCTGCCCGATCACCCGCTCGGCGGCCCGCCACGCGGCGTCGTGCAACGACACCTCCCCGGTACGCGCAGCCATCTCGGCCAGGTTGAGCGCGATCCCGGACAGTCCGCTGGCCAGGCTGTGGTCGAGCCCGTCCAAGGGTTCCCGCAGGCAGATGTCGAGAACGTCCAGCGCGTCCTGCCGACGTCCGAGGTGAGCAAGCGCGTAGGCGACGCCGTGCAGCCCGTCGTAGAAGCCGCAGCGGGTGCCGGACGGGGGTGCTGTCGCCCGCCGCACCAGCCAGTCTTCGTGCTCGGGCCACCGCCCGGCGCCGCTCTTGTCGAGCGCGTACAGCACTCCCGCCGCCCCGTGGGCGAGGTTGAGGCCGCCACTACGGAACTGCTCGATGTCACCGGGAAAGAGCCGGTCGTCGCGTTCGGGAGTGGCGCTGGCAACGATCGCCGTCGTCAGCCGGTCCCGCATGGTGCGGAAGTCATCCGCGCCGAGGGCTGCTCGTGGGTCCGCGGTGACCCGCGGCTGACCGGTGATCTCCTCGACCGCCGGGTCGAGGAAGGACCTCGGCACCGGGAAGTTCGCGGCGATGATGTCGGCCAGGTGGGTCACCTTCGCCGGGGCGAGCCGGACCAGCTGGGTCAGTGGCAGGAACAGCGCCAACCGCAGGCACGCCAGGGCGTACCGGTCGACCGCCGGCCCGCTGCGGTCGCGCGGTGCCGCGAAGCCCTGGTTGCGCAGCCCGGGTCGACGGTGCCCGGCGATCGGCGCGGCCACCTCGAAGTCGACAAGGGCGACCCGGTCGTCCGGCCGGATCATGATGTTGAACAGGTGCAGGTCCCCGTAGACCAGGCCGCGCTCGTGGATCGCCGCTACGACGGACTCGACCTGCTCGTAGGTCTGGCGGGCCCATTGGGCGTACGCGGCCCGGTCGCTGTCGGTCGCGTCGGCGTCGATCAGCGGGTACCGGTCGACCAGCACCTTGTTCAGCGGTCGGCCCTCGATGAACTCGAGCGCGAGGAACCGGTGCTCGCCGAGCGCGAACTCGTCGTGGACCCGCGGCACCTGCGGCAGGTCGGCGAGTTGCCGCAGGGCCTGCGCCTCGCGGGCCAGCCGGGCGACCGCATCGGTGCCGTCGGCGTCCAGGCCGGCGTGCGGTCGGGCCTCCTTCAGCACCACCTCGGTGTCGGTACGCAGGTCCCTGCCCACGTACAGCCCGCCGCCGTTCGAAAAGTGGATCACCCGCTCGATCCGGTACGGCACCTGGTCGGTGCTGGTACCGCTCCGGGCGGCCAGGTGCGGGCCGAGGAAGTCGGGCAGGGTGATCCAGGACGGTACGTGGAAGACGGGCTCCCGGCGGTCCGGCACCAGCGTGCCGGTGTCGTCCTCGATCGCCGGCACCACCTGGCCGTCTGGCGAGTGGCAGTAGCGGGCGGCGAAGCCGCCGTAACGCACGTGGACCGGGCCGGCGCCGTAGCGGAGGTCACTGAGGATGTACGGTCCGGTTTCGCCGGTGAGCAGCTCGTCGAGCTCCTTGCAGGCCAGCTCCAGCTCGGCGTCGTCGCGCGGGTAGACGGTGACGAACTTGCCGCTGGCGGCCCGGGCGGCGTACTTGGAATTGCGCAGCAGCAGCGTGCGCGGCCCGCGCAGGAACTTGAAGGACAGGCCGCGGGGGACGCAGTAGTTCCAGACCGCGTCCAGCACCCGTTCGGCGTTCGCCAGACCCGCCGAGATGTGAATCTTCCAGCCCTGCTGCGGCAGCGAGCCGCCGTCGGGCGCGTAGATCAGCCAGTCGTCGAGCGGCTCGCGGCGCCAGCCGTCCGGTATCGGCCGTTCGGCGGCCGGGAAGACGGGCTGTGCGACGGCGCTGCCGAGCGAGTCGTAGAACAGCGGGTCTGCGGCGCAGTAGCTGTCGTAGCGTTCGTCCACCGTCCCGCCGCCCCTCGAATCCGGCCGGCTGTTGTTCCGGCGTCGAATCGAGTCTCATCGACAGGACGGGCGGGCTCCAGTGCGCTTAGTCACGACGTTCGATGCGGGGTGCACAGGTACTCATGACATTAGTCAGGCCCGCCCACCGTAGACGGCGGCGCCCATCGGCTCGTCGACTTCCAGGTCCGTTACCGCGGCGACCCGAGCGATCATCATGTACTGCCCGATCACCATCAGGAGTTCGACCACCTCGCGCGGGGAGAGCACCCCGGTCAGTGCGGTGACGGTGTCGTCGGGCGGGCGGACGTCGCGGACGACTTCGGTCGTGAAACGCAGGACGATCCGCTGGTCTGAGGTGAAACAGTCGTCCCCGATCTCGTTGCGCCCGAGCGCGTGGATCATCTCGGCCGTGGCGCCGACGGAGCGGGCGATGGGCTCATGCTGGACCCACTCGTAGGGGATGTCGCTCAGCTGGGCAACTCGCAGGATCGCGATTTCGCGGAGCAGCGGGTCGAGGGCCAGGTCCGTGAGCAGCGTGCCTCCCCAGCGCATCCAGTCCGGAAACGCCGTCTCGGCGTTGGCCATGACGCGGAAGAAGTTCAGGGGACGAGCGGCCTGCAGCGCGTCACGGACCGGCGTCGGGACATCGGCAGGGTTCACATATGGCAGACGGCTCATATTTTCCCTTTACAAGCGGCAAATCGGGTGTTACGGACCATATCCGATCCCGGTTGCGCTCGCCGCGGATCTGTTCGGGGAGACCAGCGGCGGTACGGCGATGAGCATTCGTGTGCGTCGAAGGTCCGGGCCGCCCGGCCAAATCCACGCTGATGCCCGTCGATGTTGCCAGAGCGGGCCCAGACGTGTTGGAATGGCTCATATCGCCGCAGCGCGGGGGCAACCGCGCTGAGAACGGCCAGCACGGGAGCATCGCAGCGCCGGCAGCGCGCCGCCCTTGGCGGACGCCCGCCTGCCGGATCGCCGGGCCATCTCCACGACGACGGGCATAGCCGGGCAGTCATCCCCGCCCGCCGTCGGTATACCCCGACACGCGCCCCGACAGCCGACGCGCTCGACGCCCGACCCGCCGGGGGCGTCCGATTCGGCCTGCCAGCACCAGAACCGGCGACGAGGTGAGAAGCAATCATGATTTCCCGAGAGAGTCTCGCGGGGTGGTACCGAAACCGCTTCGTATGGGTGGCGGTGATCCTGCTGGTGGTGTCGGCCGGCGCGTTGGTTCTGGTCAACCGGGCCGACCCAGAGGCCGAGCCGGCGGACCTGCAAGCGCAGATCACGGCCCGGATGCGCAGCACGCTCGAACAGGCGGACCCGGGGCAGCACAACCACACCGGACACAGTGCCCAGCAGGCCGCCAGCACGGCGAAGCCGGCAGTGATCTGCGGGGTTCGCGTCTACGGCTACGAGCCGAGCGAGGTCACCGCGCTCGCCGATGTGCAGACGGTCTACGGCTTCCACCTCTGCGGGGTCGCCGAACAGAAGCGCCCCTGGGACGTGGCGGTCAAGCTGGCCGGCCCCGTGATCATGGACATGTCCACCGACCCTCCGGGCATCCAGGTGGTCGAGGCGACCGCCGAGGTCATGTTCACCGACCGGGTGCGGCAGATGCTCCCGCCCAAGTACGCGGAGTTGGCACTCAAGGAGGCGCTGACGGAGTCGGAGATGGCCGACCAGCGCCGCCGGTACGACGTCGCAGCCGGCCTTTGAGCATGCCGGGCGGCCGGCGGCGCGGTCGCACCCGCACCCCGATCCGAACCGGGCGGCTACGGACAGCCCGGTCAGCTCGATCCACATCCGACCATAAATAGATGAGTATTGATATCTAGCCCAATAGATGTAACAGTTGGTTTGGGAGCGTTCCCATACTGATCTGCAGTCCTGAAGAGCGGAGGATGAACAGTGCGTTCACTCAAGTCCGATCGATCCGGCGGACGATCCCGGTCACCCGTCCGTCGGTCCCTTCGAGCGCTCGTCATGGTGTTCGCCATCGTGGCCGGCATGCTGCCCTTCACCGGGGCAGCCCAGGCCCACGGCACGATCATCAACCCGATGAGTCGCGCCTACCAGTGCTGGAAGACCTGGGGCAGTCAGCACATGAACCCGGCCATGCAGCAGCAGGACCCCATGTGTTGGCAGGCGTTCCAGGCCAACCCCGACACCATGTGGAACTGGATGAGCCAGCTGCGGGACGGCCTCGCCGGCCAGTACCAGGCTCGCACCCCGGACGGGCAGCTGTGCAGCAACGCCCTGTCCAGGAACGACAGCGTGAACCAGCCCGGGGCGTGGAAGACGACCACCGTCAGCCGCAACCTCACGGTCCAGCTGTACGACCAGGCCAGCCACGGCGCCGACTACTTCCAGGTCTACGTGACCAAGCAGGGGTTCAACCCCGCCACCCAGAAGCTCGGGTGGGGCAACCTCGACCTGCTCACGACGACCGGGCGCTACGCGCCGGCGCAGAACATCTCGTTCAACGTCTCGCTCCCGGCACGCAGCGGGAACCACATCCTGTTCGTGCTCTGGAGGGCGTCGCACCTGGACCAGACCTACATGTGGTGCAGCGACATCAACGTCACCTGATTGGCACGACCGACAGCTACAGCACCACTCCGGCTCAGGGCGTTCGCGCCCTGGGCCGGGCTGTTCTTCCGGTAGCAGTCCGCCACCCGTGGCTGCCGAACAACACCCGCACGCCCAGGGATCGCAGAGTGATCAGCCGACAGGGAGGTCGATGGGTCCAGAGCAAGACGTCGTTGGGCCCCGATCCAGGGGGTGCAAACCGGCAATAAGGGTCGGAACGGTCTGCGAGGATGTGGGCGCCGGAACGGCATGGCTCAACAGCGAGCGGATTCTTCACGGGGGAAACAGATGAAGGCTGTCGTGTACGAGGGACCGAGGACGGTAAGCGTCAAGGAGGTTCCGGACGCGAGAATCGAGAGACCGACCGATGCGCTGATCCGGATTACGACGACGAACATCTGCGGCTCGGACCTGCACATGTACGACGGGCGCACCGACATGGAGCCCGGGCGGGTGCTCGGCCACGAGAACATGGGTGAGGTCATCGAGGTCGGCGAAGGGGTCGATCTAGTCAAGGTCGGCGACATGGTGTGCCTGCCGTTCAACGTCTCGTGCGGATCCTGCGCCAACTGTAATCAGGGTCTGACCGCGTTCTGCCTGGTGGCCAACCCGGCACCCGGCATGGCCGGCGCGGCCTACGGCTACGCGGACATGGGTCCTTACAGCGGTGGTCAGGCGGAGTTGTTGCGGGTGCCGTGGGCGGACTTCAACTGTCTGGTCCTGCCGCCTGATGCGCGGGACATGAGCAGGCAGAAGGACTACGTCATGCTGTCGGACATCTTCCCGACCGGCTGGCACGCGACCGAGCTCGCCTGCGTGCGGCCCGGCGACAGTGTGGCGGTGTACGGCGCCGGGCCTGTCGGCCTGCTGGCTGCCTACTCTGCGATCATCAAGGGTGCCAGCAAGGTGATGGTGGTCGACCGGCATCCGGACCGGCTGCGCCTGGCGGAGCAGATCGGCGCGATCCCGATCGACGATTCCCAGGCGTCACCGGTGGACCAGATCCTGGAGCAGACCAACGGGATGGGCGCGGACCGCGGCTGTGAGGCCGTCGGTTACCAGGCGCACGATCCGCAGGGGCAGGAGAAGTCGGGGCTGACGTTGAACAACCTCGTGCACTCCGTGCGGTTCGGGGGCACGATCGGCGTGGTGGGCGTGTACATGCGGCAGGACCCAGGAGCGCCGGACTCGCTGCAGAAACAGGGCAAGGTGCCGTTCGACTACGGCATGTTCTGGTTCAAGGGGCAGAGCATGGGCACCGGCCAGTGCAACGTGAAGGCCTACAACCGGCAGCTGATGAACCTCATCGAATCGCGCAAGGCCGAACCCTCTTTCCTGGTGTCCCACGAGCTCACGCTCGACGAAGCGCCAACGGGGTATCAGAACTTCGATGCCCGCAACGACGGCTGGACCAAGGTTCTGTTGCACCCCGACGGTCGAGGCTAGAAGAGCAGCCGCCTCCTGGGGGTCGCCGGGTGGGTTGCCGCACGTGCTGCTCACCCGGTGGCCCGGTCTGCCTGGTCCTCGTCGCCGAACGGCTCCGGGCGCTGCTCGGCGTTATGGCTTCCGACAGCCGGCATTGGTGATGATGGACGGCGACGAGCCCGGCTGGAGGAGCAGCGATGGCCCACAGCGAACAGCAACGCCCGGAGATCGTCGTCGGGCTGGTGGCAACCCCACCGGACCACCCTGCACGGGTGGCCGCGCGGCTCACCGACGAGCTGGCCAACCGGCTCACCGAGCGGGTGAGCGCGGACGTGCGGTGGACCGTGCGGGAAGGCTGGGGGGAGGTGGCGCCGCGCCGCGACGGTGGCGCCGAGGCCCTGCTCGACGATCTTGCTAGGCGGCGCGCCAGCGACGAGTGGGACGTCGCAATCTGCCTGACCGACCTGCCGCTGCACGCCGAACGGGTGCCGTTGGTCGCGCAGACCTCCGCCCGGCGCCAAGTAGCGGTGGTCTCCCTGCCCGCGCTGGGACTGGACCAGCTGCGAGCGACCCGCGCGGCCGTTCCGGATCTGGTGAGTCGACTGCTGACCGACGCCACCGACAGGCGGGTGCCGCCAGCCGGCTGGGCACCGGCCGAGATGACAAGCCGGATTCCCGCCGTCCACCGAGTGGTTGGCGAGGCCGACGCCGGTGAGCGGCGCTACGTCGCCTCGGGGCTGATCGGCCGGGTGCGACTGTTGACCGGCATGGTCCGAGCCAACCGCCCCGGGCGCGCGCTGCTGGGCCTGTCCAAGCTGCTGGTCGGCGCGTTCGGCACCGCCGCGTTCGCGCTCACCACGGACACCATCTGGCAGATGGGCGATGCGCTCGGCGGACTCCGACTCGCAGTGATCATGCTGCTCGGGCTGACCGCGTTGGTGGCCTGGCTGATCGTCGCGCATGACCTGTGGGAGAAACCAGACCGTGAGACACCGGCTGAGCTGGCACGGCTGTTCAATCTGGGTACGGTTCTCACCCTCACGCTGGCCACGGCCGTGTCCTACGTGGTGCTGTTCGTGGGAACGGCGCTTGTCGGGGCCCTGCTGATCGACACATCCGTGTTCGAACAGACCTTGCAGCGACCGGTCAGCTTCACCGACTATCTGACGCTCGCCTGGATCACCAGCTCGCTGGCCACCGTGGGCGGCGCGATCGGTTCCGGACTGGAGAACGAGGAAACGGTCCGGGCCGCCGCCTACGGCTACCATCCCGAACCCGGCGGCTGGCGGGACGAAAAAGGCGGGCAGCCACAGCGGTAGGCCAGCGAGGTCAGCTAGCTACCGGGGCGCAGGGTGACGGTGGCCCCGGCGGTACGGGTCAGCTGGTGGGCTGGAAGACGGCCCGAACGCAGCCGTCGAGTTTCCGTTTGAACATGTCGTAGCCGCGCGGCGCCTCGTCCAACGGCATGGTGTGCGTCGCGAGGTGCTCCGTGACCAGCTCGCCGCGGGCCATCCGTTCCAGCAGCATGGGAATGTAGCGCTGTCCGTGCTGCTGTGCGCCACGCAACGTCAGCCCCTTGTTCATCACCGCCCCGAGCGGGAACTTGTCCACCAGCCCGGCGAACACGCCCAGCACGAACACACTGCCGCCCTTGCGGCAGTTGTAGATCGCCTCCCGGGCAGCGATCGGACGGTCGGACTCGATCCGCAGCTGCTGCTTGACCTGGTCGTACCAGAATTGCGGACCGCTGCTGTGCGACTCCATACCGACCGCCTCGATGCACACGTCCGGGCCTCGACCGCCGCTGCGTTCCAGCAACTCGCCGCTGACGTCCTGCCGCTCGTAGTTCAGTGTCTCGACGCCGAGATGCGTCTCGGCCATCTGAAGCCGGTTGTCGAGTCGGTCGATCACGATCACCCGAGCGGCGCCGAGCAGCACGGACGCCCGGGCCGCCATCTGCCCCACCGCACCGGCGCCCCAGACCGCCACGACATCGCCCGATTTGACCCCGGCGAGGTCGGCGCCCATCCAGCCGGTCGGCGCGGCGTCGGAGGCGAACAGCGCGCGCTCGTCGCTCACCCCGTCCGGGACGGTGAAGGCACCCTGGTCCGCGTAGGGGACGCGAATGAACTCGGCGTGGCTGCCGGCGAAGCCCCCGAGTGCGTGCGAATAGCCGTAGCAGCCTCCGGGCGCGGAACCCCAGACGTTCTCGGTGATCATCGGGTTCGTGTTTCCGTTGTCGCACAGGGAGAACTGCTGTTGCTGGCAGTACCAGCACTTGCCGCAGGAGACGAACGAACAGACGACGACCCGGTCGCCTACCTTGTGGTTGCGAACCTGCGGACCGACCTCGACGATCTCGCCAAGGAACTCGTGCCCAAGGACATCGCCACGCTCCATGAACGGGATGTACCCGCCGAGCAGGTGCAGGTCCGAACCGCAGGTGACCGTCCGACGGACCCGGACAATGGCGTCCTGCTCGTTGCGGAGTTGCGGGTCCGGAACCTGCCGCACCGCGAGCTCGTTGGCTCCCTCCCAAACCAGCGCCTTCACAGTCGTCCCTCCCGCCGACCCTCTTGGGTGGCCATCCGCAGTGGCTTGTTCACCGGAGTCGGCTCGGTGGTGGGCGGATAGTCCGGGTGCAGGACTTCACTGGTCTCGATGAGCTGCTTCGACTCTCGCAGCGCAGCCCGGATCGCCTGCTCCGGGTCCCGGCCGGTGGCTCGTCGAGCGGCGGCGGCAACAGGTGGTCGGGCACCGTCGCGCAGCCGTACAGCGATCTCTGTCCCCCGGTCGCCGGGGGCGGGCCGCAGCTGGACCTCGACGGCGTCGCCAAGCCCGGCCAGCGGCTCGGGGAGCTGTCCGCCGGGGGCGACGTCACTGGCCGGTCGATTCACCGTCGCCACGTGCCACCGCGGCCGGCGACTCCGTGCCTGGCCTCGTCGCCGGTGGCCGTCACCCTGGTCAGTCCCGCCGAGCAGGCGCCGCGCGACCATCCCGCCGGCCACCACGACCGCTCCCCCGATCAGCAACCTCATGTCCGCCCCTGTCGCTTGGTCTGCTCGTGTGGGTCCCGTCGTTAATTGGCGACCTTCAGAACAAACCCTTTCATAAAGGGCGGGCCCCCGGGGCGATTCTGATACTGAGTGAGTTTCCGGTGGTCAGTTGACTCACGCCGAAATGGCCGCTGGCCCTACAACATCTCCAGCGGTTGTGGGCCGGCCGGCGGCGGGAACGCCGTGTCGAGTGCCGCCACGTCCTCCTCGGTCAGCTGCACGTCGCGCGCCTCGGCGTTCTCCCGGGTGTGTTCGGACTTCGACGATCGGGGGATGGCCGCGACCGTCTCCTGCCGCAGCAGCCAGGCCAGCGCGACCTGAGCGGGCGTGGCCTCGTGCCGGGCGGCGACCTCCGCCACCTGGGGGTGGCCGAGCAGTCGACCCTGCTCGATCGGCGAGTACGCCATCACCGGAATGCGGTGTTCGCGCAGCCATGGCAGCAAGTCGTACTCGGGACCGCGGCGCGTGAGGTTGTAGAGGATCTGATTGGTCGCGCAGGCGCTTCCGCCCGCCTCAAGGAGGTCGGTCATGTCGGAAAGATCGAAGTTGCTCACGCCCCACTGCCCGATGTCACCGGCGTCGACGAGTTCGGCGAACGCCTCGATCGTCTCCGCGAGTGGATGCGTGCCGCGCCAGTGCAGCAGGTAGAGGTCGATGTGGTCGACGCCGAGCCGTTGCAGGCTGCGGCGGCATGCCTGCACGGTCCCCCGTCGGCTGGCGTTGGACGGCAACACCTTGTCGACAAGGAAGACATCGGCGCGTCGTCCGACGATCGCCTCGCCGACGAGTTCCTCGGAAGCGCCGTTACCGTACATCTCCGCAGTGTCGATCATGGTCATGCCCAGGTCGAGCCCGGTGCGCAAGGCGGTCAACTCGTCCTGCCGCCTCGCGGGGTCGTCGCCGAGGTACCAGGTTCCCTGGCCGAGCACGGGCATGGTTTGGCCAGACGGTAGCTCGATCGCGTCGGCAGGCAGCGTCATGTCGACCTCTCCGGTTAACAGCAGGTGGTCTGGGTTACCCGCCGCGAGGGGCAGCACACGCCCGCCGCGGGCCTCTCCCGCAGGCAGTCGCTGTGCAGCGGGCACGGTCCCGGATTGTCCGCCCTCGGTCGGGCTTCGCTGCCCAGTTTGCCGGTTCCCGCACCGGGAAGGCGACCGCGCACTAGCGATGCGCCGCCGCCGGGGTGGCGCCGAACAGGGAGGCCGCAGCAATGGCGCAGAGCCAGCAGCCACTGACCGGCAAGCGAGTCGCTTGCCTCGCCGCCGACGGAGTGGAGGACGTGGAATACACCCAGTCCCGAGCCGCCGCGGAGCAGGCGGGAGCCGAGGTCCACCTGATCTCGTTGCAATCCGGCGAGATCCAGTCGATGAACCAGGACATCAACCCGGCCAACCACTACCGAGTGGATCGGACCGTGAACGACGTCAATGCGGCCGACTACGACGCCCTGCTGCTGCCGGGCGGGACGGTCAACCCCGACCGGCTCCGGATGAACCCGCAGGCCATGGACTTCGTCCGGGCGTTCTTCCAACAACAGAAGCCGGTGGCGGCGATCTGCCACGGCCCTTGGTCGTTGGTCGAGACCGGCATGGTCAACGGCCGGACCCTCACCTCGTTCCCCAGCCTGCGCACAGACATCCGCAACGCCGGCGGGAACTGGGTAGACCAACAGGTGCAGGTCGACAACGGCCTCGTCACCAGCCGCAGCCCCAGCGACCTTCCGGCCTTCTGCGCGAAGATGGTCCAGGAGTTCGCCCAGGGCGAAGACGTCCGCCAGATGGCGACGGCCTGACCAGTGGGGTTCAGGGCCGGGAGGATCAGGCCGGTCCTGAGCCCCGCCGCATCGGCTGCCCCGTCCGCCGAAACGCCGTCGCTCTCCACGCAGCGGCCGGTGGGCGGGTTGAGGTGGTTTCCGAGGGGTATCCGGGCCGTCACGGGTGTCGCGCCCCGGACCGTCCTGACCGGAATGCTCGGCCGGGTGCGACCGGAATACGGAGGCTACCGGTGACTCAACTAGCAACCCGAGAAGCAGCGAAGGCCAGGCAGGACGAGGTTCAGCGGCGGGGGCGCGGGCTCGGCTGGATGAGTCTCGGCCTGGGCGTGGCACAGCTGGCGGCACCGGACACGGTGCGCCGGATCAGCGGGGTGGACGACTCCGCGACGTCCAAGACGGTGGTGCCGCTGGTCGGGGCGCGGGAGTTGGTACATGCGGCCGGGCTCCTGACGAGCCGGCGAAAGAGCATCTGGGCGTGGACCCGGGTCGTGGGCGACGCAATGGACCTGGCCTCCCTCGGGGTGGCCATCGCCCACCGGAGCGGGCGCCGCCGGCGTCGCCTTGTCGGTGTCACTGGCGCCATCGTCGGAATCACGGTGGTGGACCTGCTGACCGCCGTCCAGGCCACCCGCGCGAAAAGGATCGGGGCGGTACGAGGCGTACGCGAAGGAGGACCCATGGAGCTGACAGCCACGACAACCATCCGCAAACCCCCGCCCAAGGTCTACGCGTTCTGGCGCGACCTGGACAACCTCCCGACGTTCATGGCCCATCTGGAGGAGATCCGCACCACCGGCGACCGTACGAGCCACTGGTCCGCCAGCGCTCCGTTCGGCACCAACGTCGAGTGGGACGCGGAGATTGTCGACGAGACGCCCGGCGAGAAGATCGCCTGGCGGTCGACCGGGAAAGCCGACGTGCCGAACGCCGGTACCGTCCGGTTCGTTCCCGCCCCGGACGGGGTGAGCACCGAGGTGCACGTCGTTCTCTCGTACGACATCCCGGGCGGCGCGATCGGCAAGGCAGTCGCCAGGTACTTCGGCGAGGAACCGCACCAGCAGCTCGACGACGACCTGCGCCGGTTCAAGCAGGTGATGGAGACCGGTCAGGTGGTCCGATCCGACGGCGCCCCGTGGGGCAAGCGAGCCCGCAAGGAGTTCCCGCAGCGTCCGGCGCAACCGCTGTCGGATGCCGAGCTCGCTAAGGGGGCGGACAAGTGAGGGCGAACACCTGGGCCGGCCGCAACAAGGTCAAGGTCCGTGACGTGCCGGACCCGAAGATCCTGAACGACCGCGACGCCATCGTACGGATCACTTCCACCGCGATCTGCGGGTCGGACCTGCACCTGGTCGACGGGTACGTGCCCACGATGCAGGACGGCGACGTCATGGGTCACGAGTTCATGGGCGAGGTGACCGAGGTCGGCCGGGGCGTCGATCCGGGTCGGCTGCGCGTCGGGGACCGGGTCGTCGTGCCGTTCCCCATCGCCTGCGGCGCGTGCGAAGCCTGCGCCGCCGAGCTGTACTCCTGCTGCGAGAATTCCAATCCCAACGCTGGGATCACGGAGAAGTTTTTCGGTCATCCGGTCCCCGGAATGTTCGGCTATTCGCATTTGACCGGCGGCTTCGCGGGCGGTCAGGCACAGTACGCGCGGGTGCCGTTCGCCGACATCGGCCCGCTGAAGATCGAGTCCGACCTGACCGATGAGCAGGTGCTGTTCCTCTCCGACATCCTGCCCACCGGCTACATGGGTGCCGAAATGTGCGACATCCAGCCCACCGACGTGGTGGCGGTATGGGGTGCCGGCCCGGTCGGGCAGTTCGCGATGGACAGCGCCCGGGTGCTCGGCGCCGCGAAAGTCATCGCCATCGACAAGGAGCCGTACCGGCTGCAGATGGCCGAACGGGCGGGCCACACGCCGGTGAACTTCGAGGAGGTGGACGTGCGGTCCCGGCTGCTGGAACTGACCGGTGGGCGGGGCCCGGACAAGTGCATCGACGCGGTCGGCATGGAGGCCAGCCACGGCAGCGCGCACGTGTACGCCTACGACCGGGTCAAGCAGGCCGTCCGCTCGGAGACCGAGCGTCCGCACGCGCTGCGGCAGGCGATCCTGTCGTGCCGCAGCGGCGGCATCGTGTCGGTGATCGGCGTGTACGGCGGCTTCCTCGACAAGTTCCCGGCCGGGGCGTGGATGAACCGGGCGCTGACCCTGCGTACCGGCCAGTGCCACGTGCAGCGCTACATGAAGCCGCTGCTGCAGCGCATCGAACGCGGGGAGATCGATCCGACCCGGGTCATCACCCACACCCTGCCGCTCGACCAGGCAGAACGCGGCTTCGAGATCTTCAAGAACAAGGAGGACAACTGCGAGAAGGTCGTCCTCAAACCCTGACGACCGCCCGTATCCGGCCACCGTGGCACGCCCGGTGGCCGAATACGCGTCTGTCCTGAGGTACAGGCCGCAGGACGCCAAGCATTCCCATCCGGGGCGACCAGCTGTTTGCCACGGACGACCCTGGGTAGGCGCAGGCGGTGAGCGAGCCAGGCGCAGAGCTAGGTACCCGGTCGGACACCAGCCGCGCCGTGGCGTTCAGCGACGCCATCTTCGCGATCATCATCACGTTGCTGGTCCTGGACCTCCGAGTGCCGGACGTTCCTCCCGGCCGCCTCCTGTCTGGCCTACTCAACCAGTGGCCCTCGTACGTCGCGTATCTCGCGTCCTACTCGTATGTGGCCGTCGTCTGGCTCAACCACAAGGCGGCGTTCAACCGCATTCAGCAGGTCGATCGCGGCCTGCACTGGATGAACCTGTTCGTGCTGTTCAGCACGGCGCTGCTACCGTTTCCGACCATCGTCGTGTCGCATGCGCTGCAGGAACACAACAACCAGGACCAGCGTGTGGCCATCGCCTTCTACGCGCTGATCGGCGCGTTGCTGTGCGCGACGTGGCTGGCGTTCTACCACTACCTCGCCCGGAACCCCGACCTGCTGAAGGACCAGGCCAGGGACGGCTTCTTTCCCGTCGAGCGGGTCCGGGCCATCGCCGGGGTCGTCCTGTACGTCCTCGCCGGGATGGTCGGTTATCTGGTGGCCCCCTTGATCGGCCTGGTCATTTTCCTTCTCCTGCCCGTCTTCTACGCGGTCACCAGCGCCGGCCTGTACCAGTTGCGGGTGACCCGACGTATCACCCACCGCCCTCCCCCACCACGGTGAGGGCGGGCGAACCGCCGTTTCACCCCGGCGGCGGCGGGTACCCGCCGCAATCTGGTTCGAGAGGGGATCCGAGGTGAACTACAGCGAGTTCATTCAGTCTGTGGCAGCGCGACCCAAGGTTCCGTCGGAGCAGGCGGAACCGATCACCCGCGCCACGCTCGAGACGGTGGCAAAACGGATCACTGGTGGCCAGGCAAGGGACCTCGCCTCCCAGCTCCCCGATGAGCTCCGAGGCCTGGTGTCCAGGCAAACCGAAGATCCGGAACGGTTCGGGTTCACCGAATTCCTCGATCGGGTGCAGTCCGGGGCAGGCGTGGATCGCCAGGTGGCCACCGACGGAGCACGGGCCGTGCTGGACACCCTGCGTGAGGCTGCCAGCGCGAAGGAGTACGGGGACTTTGTCGACCAGTTGCCGCAGGAGTTCTGGCAGTTGACCGGGCCAGGGTCGGGACAGCTCCAGCCCCGCCGGATCGGCACCTAGGCCACGCCCTCGCCGCGGTGGCGCTCAGACTGATCAGCAGGAGCCGAGGACCGGAGGCCACACACCGATGGCGGGCTCCATCCGGTCCGGACGTCAGGCGAGGCCCGAGGAGTGCGGGATGACCGAACCGGAGAGTCGTGACACGGGCGCACGGGAATCGCCCGCGCAATCGCACGGCCTTCCTCAGCCGGCCGGCGGGCACAGCAGCAAGACGATGTCCGACCCCGACGTCGTCCTCCAGATTCCGCAGGTCAAGGTCGAACAGATCTACGTCGAGGTCGACAATCTGGACGCCTCTGTTTCCCTGCGAGCCCGGCTGGGCAGTCTGCTCCAGCTCGACGTGGGCGTTCAGGCGCATCTCGGGACGGTGAAGATCGACATCAAGGGCGTCGAGGCCGAGGCGATGCTCGAGGTCCGGCTCGATGAACTCCGGGGCATTCTCGACAGTGCCCTCCGCACAATTGAGCGCAACCCACAGATCATCGAGTCGGTGGTGAAGACGGTGGACACGGCCGTGAACCAGGTCGGGCAGACAGCGCAGGAGGCGCTGGGGCCCAATGGGCCGCTGTCACAGACGCTGCAGCAGGCCACCGGGCAGCTCGGTCAACAACTTGGACAGGCCGCCCAGCAGCTCGGACAGAGCACCCAGCAACTGGCTCGGAACAGTGGGACGGCGGCAGGTGGCGGTGTGGATGGTCTCGGCAGCGTGCTGGGCAGGTCTCCGGCCCGAGCGGCGTGGCGACGGATGAAGAGAACCGTCCACAACAGTCAGCCTCTGCGGCAGGTCACGACGCGGCTAGCAGGACCGCAGGGGCAACCGCCGCAGAGCTGATCGACGTCTGTCGTGGTGGTGGCATAGCAGCTCGCCAGGTCCCGCCACTGCATGCCTACGTCTGACCCGGCACGGCGCTGGCCAGGAACCGCCGGTAGACCGCCTCGTAGCTGTACGCCATCCGGGTGGTCGAGAAGTTCTCCGCCACGTGCGCCACGCAGTCCGCCGGGTCGAGCTGCTGCACGGCGCGCAGCGCGTCCGGCAGTTCCTCGGACCGCTCGCAGACCAGCCCGGTCACCCCGGAGCGGACCAGCTCCGGCACCGCGCCTCGGGCGAGCGCGACCACAGGCGTACCGGTCGCCATCGCCTCCACCATCACCATGCCGAACGGCTCCTCCCACCGAATGGGCATGATCAGGCACCGGGCATCCACCAGCATCCGCAGGGTGGCCTCCCGGTCGGCGTTGAAAACCACTGTGACGTCCTCGCCGAGCATCGGCTCGATCACCTCGTCGTAGTACTGGCGTTCGGCCGGCTCGTTGCACTTGCCCGCGAGCAGCAGCGGCAACCCGGCCGCCCGGCACGCGCGGATCGCCACGTCCGGGCCCTTGTCAGGACTGAACCGGGCCAGCCACAGCACCGGTCCGGCGCCGGGTTCGGCCTTGTGCGGGATGCTCCGGGGGTCCAACGCATTGTGCACCGTCCCGGCCCACGGCAGCCCCGGGTTCAGCCGACGCTGCCCGTGCGAGATGGCGACCAGGCCGACTCCCGGGTCGGTGTCGCTGAGCACGTCGCCGTGCTCGCCCACCGGATTGCCGTGCACGGTGGCCACCGTCGGCACGGCGCGGCGCCCGGCCACCAGCGGGCCGACCACGGTGTGGTCGTGGATCAGATCGAAGTCCGCCGCCCCGATCAGGTGTTTCACTCGGGCCAGATGTGCGAGCTCAGGCAGCGACTCGCCGAGCCGCGCGAATTGCACATCGGGCGTGGTGGAGACGAAACTACGGGCCGCGGTGCCGTGCTGGTCGCCCGCGCCGAACAGGGTCACCGCGTGCCCGTGCAGCACGAGGGCGTCCACTAATCCGGCGACGACCTGCTCCACCCCGCCGTAGCCCGGGGGCGGCACAGGCAGCCAGGGTGGCACTACCATCGCGATGCGCAGTGGACGATCACGGGTGAGGGCACCTGCTTGGTTAACGACCATGAGTCCTCCGATCGGGGTCACCGGTACGCCTGGTCGACCGCTGGCTTCCCGCCAGACGGCACCACTAACCGGCCACTCAGTGTCACGGTAGCTGACTAATCAGTCACTCAGTGTCGATTCCTGTGCGTTAACCAGTCACTCACCGCTGCACAGTCGTGAGCGCCATGGTGCTGGCCGACCACACAGGATGGTCGCCCGCCCGTCGGAACTCCGCAGGCGCCGGGTCGCGGCCCGACGACGTCGTCGGTGACCGAGCGGGCACACCGGACGAGGTGCCGACCGGCGCTCGAATCCAACGTCACCACGACCACCAGTCGAACATCAACGTGCGATAGGAGGGAGTTGCCGGATAAGCGGGTTTCGTTGTGGTTCGACTCGTTTACGATCGTTGAGCGTCTTACGGAGCCAGGTCTCGGAGTGAGTCATGCCAAAGTCAGCGAGTACTGAGCCTGGTCAAGATCGTCCGGTGGCGATCCTCGCTCGGGCGGAGTTCGGCGGCTACCCTGGGCCGCTGCGTCGCGCAGTGCCCGGCAACACCCTGCTCAGGCTGCTCGCCACGACCGACGCCAAGCAGATCGGCCTGCTCTACCTGATCTCGTCGTTCTTCTTCTTCATCGCCGCGGGCATCGAGGCGCTGCTCATGCGCGGCGAGTTGGCCCGCCCGGGGATGCAGTTCCTCTCTCAGGAGCAGTACAACCAGCTGTTCACCTCGCACGGCACGATCATGATGTTCCTGTTCGCCACGCCGCTCGCCTTCGCTTTCGGGAACTACCTCGTACCCCTGCAGATCGGCGCACCTGACGTCGCCTTCCCCAGGCTGAACGCGTTGGCCTACTGGCTGTACCTGTTCGGCGGCCTGATGGTGCTCGGTTCCTTCATCAGCCCGGCAGGTGCTGCAGACTTCGGATGGACGGCCTATCCGCCGCTGAGCCAGGTGGAGCACACACCGGGGGTGGGCGGCAACCTCTGGGCCATCGGGCTGGTGCTCTCGGGCGTCGGCACGATCCTCGGATCAGTCAACCTGATCACCACCACCCTGACCCTGCGCGCCCCGGGGATGACGATGTGGCGGATGCCGCTGTTCACCTGGGCCATGTTCATCACCGCGTTGATGGCGATCGTGGTGTTCCCGCTGCTGTCGGCGACGCTTCTCGCCCTGCTGTCCGACCGCGTGCTCGACAGCCACATCTACGACGCCGCCAACGGTGGTCCGGTGCTCTACCAACACCTGTTCTGGTACTTCGGCCATCCCGAGGTCTACATCGTGGCGCTGCCGTTCTTCGGCATCATCAGCGAGGTGCTGCCGGTCTTTTCGCGGAAACCGCTGTTCGGCTACAAGGGCATGGTCCTGGCACTGTGGGTGATCTTCTTCTACTCCCTGAACGTGTGGGCGCACCACATGTTCGCCACCGGCCAGGTCCTCCTGCCCTTCTTCTCAGCGACCACCTTCATCATCGCCGTGCCCACGGGGGTCAAGTTCTTCAACTGGATCGGCACCATGTGGAAGGGGCAACTGACCTTCGAGACCCCGATGCTGTTCGCCATCGGGTTCCTCGTCACGTTCCTCTTCGGCGGCCTCACCGGCGTGCTGCTGGCCAGCCCACCGGTCGACTTCCACGTCCACGACACCTACTTCGTCGTAGGGCACTTCCACTACGTCCTCTTCGGCACCATCGTCTTCGCCGCGTTCTCCGGCGTGTACTTCTGGTTCCCGAAGATGACCGGCCGACTGCTCGACGAACGAATTGGCAAGGTCCACTTCTGGACGATGTTCGTCGGTTTCCACACCACCTTCCTGGTCCACCACTGGCTGGGTAACCGCGGAATGCCCCGCCGCTACGCCGACTACCTACCGCAGGACGGCTTCACCACCCTGCACACCATCTCCACCATCGGGTCGTTCCTGCTCGGCGCGTCCACCCTGTTCTTCATCTACAACATCTGGAAATCCTGGCGCTTCGGCGCCGCGGTCACCGTCGACGACCCCTGGGGGTACGGAAACTCCCTGGAATGGGCGACGACCTGCCCGCCGCCGCTGCGGAACTTCGACCGCATGCCCCGGATCCGCTCCGAACGCCCCGCCTTTGACGCCAAGTACGGCATTCTGGTCGCCGACCTCGGCCGTGACCTACCGCAACGCGCCGCCAAGCCCCCGCAGAGCGTCGGCGAGGAACTGCACCGCGAGAAGCACCTGCCGGAGGCGCCCGGTGTTGACGGTGCCCACCGCGGTCGGGCCGTGGCCAGCGACCAACAGACTCCACAGTCCGGTGCCCGTCCCATCGAGGTACCCGAGCCGGAGCAGACCCGCCGCCCGAGCTTCGAGCGGACCACGGAGGCCGACGAGAACCCGCTGGACTCTCAACGGGGTGAGGAGGCCCCGCCGCCGTGGCGCCATCCGGGCGACGAGGGCGAGGCGAGGGCCGGCAACTGATCATCCGCGACCCACCGGCGGTCGTCCTTGGACTCAAGAAGGACCATGGGCGGGCGGCACGTACGACCTGTGGTCAGGGTTGGTACTGACTGCGGGTGCGGGGCAGCCACTGGGGATGGTGGTCGCGCAGGTAGCAGATGAGTCCCTCGCGCAGGTCGCAGCGCAGGTCCCAGGCGCTGGCGCCGTCGGCGGCCGAGGCCTGCACCTCGACGACCACCGTCTGCGGGGTGGAGTCGACCATCTGGAGCACCCACTGGTCGCGATCCCACAGTGGCGAGGACTCGACCAGCCGGCGTGCCTCCCGGCGTAGGTCGGTCAGATCGGCGGTGTGGTCGACATGAATCTGGACTTTGCCGACGACCCGAGACTCGTTGCGGGTCCAGTTCTGAAACGGCCGCTCGGTGAAGTACGTGGTCGGCAGGATGAGCATCCGCTCGTCCCAGAGCCGGATCACCACGTTTGTCAGCTTCACCTCCTCGACCCGGCCCCATTCGCCGTCCACCACCAGCACGTCGCCCACGTGCAGACCGTCGGCGAAGGCGACCTGGACACCGGCGAACGCGTTGCCGAGCGCGGTACGGGCGGACAGGCCGATCAACGCGCCGACCACTCCCGCCGACGTCAACACGGAGACGCCGAAGAGGCGTACCGGCCGGAAGGTGATCAGGATCAGGCCGATCGCGACGATCGTGACCACGGCGACGGTGAGCCGCCGCATGGGGCGGATCTGGGTGCGAGCCCGCCGGACCCGCCGACTGGCGACCGCGTCATCCCGCAGTCGGCTGAACGCGACCCCCTCGGCGACGTGCAACGCTTTGATCACCAACCATGCCCCGGACACGACCAGGGCCACCAGGACGACGTGTCGCAGATGACCCTGCCATCCGGCCGGCCCCAACGGCAGCACGTAGTTCAGCGCCCCGACCAGCAGGACCGCTGCCGCCGGGCGGCGGCAGGCGCGCCGCATCGGCTCCAGTAGCCACTGGTAACGGCCATGGGCTACGCGGCGGACCAGCACGCCGGAGATTAGGTCCACGACCACCGCCGCCGCCAGCGTGGCTACTACGATCAACGCGGTACGCATCAGAGGCCGTTCACCGTAATCCCGACGCCAGCTTCCCCGGGCTCCCTGCCCAGTCCACGTGCCCAGGGTGCCATCCGACCTGGTGATGGGCGGCGAAGATGGCAAACAACCCCCGACGGCCAGCGGGCCGGCGGCCCATCCGATTTCGCCCCGAGGACACTTTTGCCGCCCTATTCTGACCTCATCCCGGCCGGTCGACGCCGGGTCCGAGTCGGGGGATTGAGACCTTGAAAGAATCTGACGGTGCGGACAAAGGCTCCATGCCAGGCGGCGGGTCGTTCGACTTCTTTGTTGTCAACATCTCCAGCGAGACACTGACCGGAAACGTCACCTGGACCGGCGGCAGCAGGTCCGAGAGCCTTGACGTCGACGGCTTGGCGCCCGCCACCATGTCGCAGTTGCAGTCCTTCTCGCCGCAGTCCGGCAAGAACGACTACTGGCAATGGTCGGAAAAGGGCGAGCAATATAAGCTCAACGTGTACGACAAAGACCGCTACGCCGCCGTGATTATCAGCGACTACGGCATCGGCGTTCTGGTGACCAACACCAGCCCCGGCACCTGGGCCTGGTGACGCGATCTGAACGGGAGAGCGTCAGTCTCGGCGGAAGCTTGCCAGGGCTAGTCGTTGGAAAGTCTCGGTCTCGTTCCACTGGCTGTCCTGGGTGATCCAGGACAGGCTGTAAGCGCGGATCTTGTCCTCGTTGACCACCAACCGGCGGACGTGCAGCCGCTCACCGCCGGCCTGATCGCAGGTGTACTCCCACTCCGCGGCGCCGCCCGGGCGGATGACCGGCCCGATGCTGATCTTCTGGTAGCCGAGCAGCGCCCCGCTGTTCAGCGCGTCGCGCTCCGCGGCCTCCCACCGCTTCGACGGTACGGACGAAGCTGTGGCGGCGGGGTCGGCTGCGATGGCCCGCACCTCGGCGGGGTCGCGGAAGCACACCAGCGCTCCCTCGGTGTGCCGGGTCCATCCCTCGGGCACCGCCAGCAGAAAGCCGGTGGGGTCCTGGTGCCACGCCCACCCGTTCGGCAGGGCATACGGCAGCGGCACGCCGGGCTCCTGCAGAGGCTCGGCCGCACTGGAGGCGGCCTCGTCCAGGCAAGGGTGAGCCGGCGGCGCCGCCGCGGTCGACTCCCCCGCGCCGGCCGCCGCGCCGCCCGGTTCGGCCACCGGAAGGCTGTCCTGGCCGCGCAAGCCGCCCATCACGGCGCCGGTTGCCGTGACGACGACGGCCACGACCGCCAGCAGACCGACCACGGCGCCGGCGAACGCCCAGCCGGTCGTCCGATCGCGGGTGGTTGGCGCCAGAACCGGAATGACCACGGTGGTTGCCGCGTCCGCGGCGATTGGGACCGTCGGCCGACGGCGCGCGGTGGCGCGCACAGCCCGCCAGCGGCGCGCTCGGGACGTCGGCACGGGCTCGATGGGTACGGTCGCCGCGGCCACCTGCTCCAACTGGTCGCGGGCCTCCCGCGCGGACAGCCGTTGGCGGGGGTTGCGCAGCAGGAGCCCGGTGATCACGGGTTCGAGCGGCCGGGCGGTCATCCGGTCCGGCGTCTCGGTGGCCAGGGCGGCAAGCGTGGCCAGGGTCGAGGGCCGATCCCACGGCGGGCGGCCCTCCGCGGCCAGGTAGAGCGTCGCGCCGAGGGCCCACAGATCGGTGGCGGGGGTGGATCTCCCGTCGCGGGCACACTCCGGTGCGACGTACTGGACCGTCGGCAGGGTCGCCCTGGTGACGGTCGCCGGATCCCGGGTGTCGAAGATCGACAGACCGAACCCGGCGAGCATGACCCGACCGTCGTCGGCGAGCAGTACGTTGTGCGGTCGGACCTCCCGATGCATCATTCCCCCCGCGTGGGCGGCACTTAGTGCGGCGATCAGGTGCAGGCCGACCCGCGCCACCTCGACCGGTGCCAGCGGACCGTCGGTGGCAACCACCTCGGACAGGGAACGGGAGGGTACGTGCTCCATGACGAGCCACAGGTATCCGTCGGTGCTCAGCACGTCCCACACCCCGACCACACCTGGATGATCCAGACCGGCCAAACCGCGTACCTCCGCGAGCGTTCTGTCCCGCAACCGGGACCGCTCGGCGTCGCTCACCCATCCCGGTAGAGCGATCTGCCTGAGCGCGACGTGCCGGTCGAGCACCTCGTCGCGGGCCAGCCAGACGCGCCCCGGGGCCGCGGTGTCCCCCGTCAGCAGGAGCCTGCGGTACCGGCCGGCGAGCAACTCGTCATCCATGTGAGTGATTCGGAGCGGTCCGCCGTCCGGATGGGTGGAGGTGACGGACCGGCCCGGCCCGGCTGCGCTCAGCTCAGCTCGACCGTACCCACGATCCGGGTGGGGGCTGCGGAGCCACCGACGGGCTCGTTGGACACGCCGAACGTGCCCGCGTCGGAGACCGGGCCGATGACAATTGTCGACGCCCTGTCGCCCTCGGCGAGCTGTCCCACCTTACGGGGCTCGCTGCCCCGGATGAGCCAGAGCTCGTAGATCCGCCCGGCACCGGGCGCGGGCAGGTCGCGCAGCAGCACCACACCGCGGTCGCGGTCGCGGGAGACCACCACGGTGGCGGCGCCACCGGGCTGCAGCGGCCGCTCGAACACCCGGGCGTCCGGGGCGTCCAGGACGGCGGCGATCTGCCGGGCCTGCTCGCTGCTGGCCTGCTCGTCGCTGATCCGGTCGTTGCTGACGGTCCAGGTGACCGCGCTCGCGCCGCCGGCCACGAGGACGGCTGCGGCGGCGGCCACGGTGAGCTGCCGCCACCTGCCTGCCTGCCGTCCGCCGCTGGCACCCGCGGCGTTGACGCGCAGCTGCGGGGTCCGGGCCGCCTGGGCGAGGGTCCGCTCCCGCAACCCCGGCGGGGTCGCCTCGATGACGGTGTCGTCGGCGAGGCGCGCGACGGTCTCCCGTAACTCGGCCACCTCGACGCGACACGGTTCGCACTCGGCCAGGTGCCGCTCGAACGCAGCCCGCTCGACGTCGTCGACCGCGTCCAGGACGTACGCACCAGCGAGGGTGTGAACATCGGCGCTCATGCCCGTCCCTCCATCTCGATGCCCAGGCAGTCGCGCATCCGGATCAGCCCGTCGCGCATCCGCGTCTTCACCGTCGGCAGCGGTGTCTGCAACTTCTCGGCGACCTCTCGGTAGGTGTGACCGCCGTAGTAGGCCAGGGTCACCGACTCCCGCTGCACCGGCGTCAACCGGCTCAGGCACCGGCGGACCTGTTCCCGCTCCAACCGGGCGGTGACATCCTCCACCACCTCGTCGTACGGGACGTGCGTCTCGCTCGCGGCGACCTGCTGGGTGCGGTTGGTGTGGGCCTGTTCGGAGCGCACCCGGTCCACCGCGCGGCGGTGCGCCATGGTGAGGATCCACGCCGAGGCGGAGCCGCGGCCGGCGTCGAAGCGGCCGGCGGTGCGCCACACCTCGACCATCACCTCCTGCGTCACCTCCTCCGCCTGCGCCGGATCGCGGACGACCCGCCGGGCCAGGCCGAGGACCCTGCCCGCCATGGCGTCGTACAGCGTGGCGAACGCCGCCTCGTCACCCCGCGCCACCCGCGGCAGCAGCTCGTCGGCGTTCGGTGGGGTCGCGGTGTCCGGCGGCACCGGTCGCAACCGCCGCGCCTGTTCCGGGTCACCGCTCATTCTCGGCATGTCCTCTCCTGTGCGGGCGACGGTTTCGGTGTGCCGCCGCGTTCTCGGTGCTTAGGCGGGATGAGCGTGGGCCAGGCGCGCGTAGACGATGACATTGTCGCGGTAGTGCTGGGTGGTGTCGTCGAACTCGCCGCCGCAGGTGATCAGGCGTAGCGCCGCGTGGTCGGTCGCCCCGTACACCTCGGCGGTGGGAAAGCGGTCCTTGCGGTGCTGCTCGACCTTGGTGACGGTGAACGTCGCGGTGCTGCCGTCCTGACGGTCGACGGTGATCCCGGCGCCGACGGGCAGCTTGCCCAGGTCGAAGAACGTTCCGCGGCGGCCCTTCCAGTCGACGTGCCCGGCCAGCACGGCCGGGCCGAGAGCGCCGGGCATCGGTGCCTTGGTGAACCAGCCCACGTCGGTGGCGCTGTCCGGAACCTGCATCGCGCCGTCCGCCCGCAGGCCGAGGGGGACGATCGCGGCGGTGGCCTTCAGTGACGGGATCGACACCCGCGTCGGCGGCGATCCGGCCATCAGCGGTCCCGACGTCAACTCCCCCGGCCTGGTCGCCGGGACCGGCGACGCGTTGGCGGCGGGTGCCGCGGCGGACGCGTCGGGTCGGGGTGGGTCGCCGCCCCGGTTGGCGACCGCGACGCCGATCGTCAGGGCCGCCGTCACGGTGAGGATGCCGGCCGCCGCCAGGAGCGCGTGTCGCCCCCGGCGGCGGCCGGCCGGCAGTGGCGCGTCGCCGGTGTCCATCACGATCGCCGTCGGCTCAGCGCTCGCCGGCGAGCCGGCGTCGCGCGACGACCGCACCGGCGGCGCCGAGCAGCGCGAGGCCACCCACGGCGTAGATCATCATCGGCGATCCGCCGGAGGTGCTGCCGTCGCCGGTGGCGACACCCCCTGCGGGTACGGAGCCAGCGGCCGCGCCGCTGACCATGCCGCACGTCGCGGGGTCGGTGGCCTCGGCGGGGATGCCGTTGACGCCGACGGACTTGGCGAACGTCGACTCGCCGAGCGCTTCCAAGTCGTACTTGCCGTTCTTGTTGGCGTCGATGCCGTGCTGCACGAGGTGCAGGTCCTTCAGGTGCGCGATCGTGCCCGTGGGCAGGTCCGCGGCGGGGATGGTGCGCTCGTAACTGAGGTTGCCCCTCGCGTCGGCCGTGGGCATCCGGTCCACCGCCAGGCCGCTGGCCTTGGTCGTGTCACCGGTGGTGGTCAACGAGATGAAGATGTCCCCGTACATCTTGAGGCCCTCTTCGGTGCTGACGTAGCCGTTGCCGTTGGCGTCGGCGGACTTGTCCGGGCAGTGGAAGTCCATGCCGTTCGCGGCGCCGTGCACGTGCTGGGCGTGCGGCGAGTTCGGCGTCATGCCCTTCGACCGGATCATGACCTTCAGGTCGCCGCTGCTCGTCGCGGTCAACGTCGCGGTACCGGTCGCGCCGGTCTCGTTGAGGTCCTGCAACTGGACCTGCACGCTCTCGTCGGCGTGCGCGACGCCCGGAAACGCGAGGACCAGCGCGGCCGCGGGCACGGCAAGCAGGGCTCGGGACAATCTCACAACAAGTCTCCGTCTCCGCCGGGGTACGGCGTTGATGCTCAGGTGCTGTCGTGAGGGATTCGTCGCCTCCCGTCCACCGGATTGGTCCCGGCCCGGATTCTTTTCCGGGGTCCGGACGGCGACCCGTCGGCCGGGTCAGGTGATGGTGACGGTGGTGCTGTGCCAGCCGGTCGCACCGTCCGGGAAGGGCGCGGCCCGTTGGTCGGTCTGGGTGGTGCCGGTGGCGTCGGTGGCCCGTACCCGCAGGGTGTGGCTGCCGGCGGTGGCGTCCCAGCGGTAGGTCCACTGCCGCCACAGGTCCGGTGAGGGGCCGTCGGCGAGGCGGGCCTGCCGCCACGGCCCGTCGTCGATCTGCACCTCCACGGCGGTGATCCCCCGACGTTGCGCCCACGCGACACCGGCGATCATCACGGGGCCGGCGCGCCGTCGGGCGAAGGGTTTCGGGGTGTCGATGCGCGACGCGGTCTTGACGGGTGCCTCGGCGGCCCACCCGCGTCGCACCCAGTAGGGGTCGAAGGCGTCGAAGGTGGTCACCTCCAGGGAGGTGAGCCACTTGCACGCGCCGACGTACCCGTACAGGCCGGGGACGAGCATGCGGACGGGAAAGCCGTGCTCCAGGGGCAGGGCTTCGCCGTTCATGGCCACCACCAGGAGCGCGTCGCGACCGTCGAGGACCGCCTCGAGCGGGGTGCCGATGGTCATGCCCTCCACGGAACGGCTGACGAGCTGGTTCTGCCCGGCGCGGATGCCCGCCTCGCGTAACAGCGGCGCCAGGGGGATCCCCGTCCAGCGGGCGGTGCCGACGTAGGGGCCGCCGACCTCGTTGGAGACGCAGTTGAGGGTGATGTCGCGCTCCACCACGCCGCGGGCGAGGAGGTCGTCGAATGTCCAGGTACGGGGCCGGTCGACCGCGCCGTCCAGGGTCAGCCGCCAGGTTTCCACGTCGACCTGCGGAACGGTCAGGGCGGTGTCGACCCGGTAGAAGTCCCGGTTGGGGGTGAGGAACGCCGAGACCCCGTCCACGCCGGCGGAGACGCCACCGGGTAGCGGCGGCGCGGGTTGCGCTGGCGGCGGTATCCGAACGGCGGCGCGGGACCGGGCACCGACGGCGCTGCGACGACCGACGGTCTGGCCGATGGCTGCCGTGGCGCCGGCGGTGAGCGCTGTCCCCGCCGCCGTGGCCAGAAACTGGCGGCGGTTGAGCAGCCGCGGCCGACCCGGTCCCGGGCCCGGGACCGTCCGAGCGGCACGCGCCACCACCAGCATCGCGGCCATCCCGATGCCGGCGCCCGCCAGCACCGGCAGGACGTCCACCGGCGTCGCCGTCGGGCGGGACAGGACGGCCGCGACACCGACACCGGCGAACGCGGCGAGGCCGGCCAGACCGTAACGGCGTCGTCGTAACGTCGCCGCGCCGAGCAGGACCGCGCTCAGGGCCAACAGGGTGTAGACGCCGGCGAGGAGGGCGACCTTGTCGTTGGTGCCGAAGGTGCGGATGGCGAATGCCTTGACCGGTTGCGGTGCCAGGTCGACAGCGACACTGCCGACCGCCAGCACCGGATCGGCGGCCGTATTGACCAGCGCCGCGACGAGATGCGCCACGCCGAGGGCAACCCCGGCGCTCAGCACGCCGACGACGAGGCCGCGGACGGCGGGCACGCTCCGGGACGGCCCCGGCCGGCGAGTCGCCGGCCGGGGCTCGTTGGTGGTGGACACCATCAGCTCTTGGGCATCAGGACGCTGTCAACGATGTACACGGTGGCGTTGGCCGTCGAGACGTTCCCGCAGACCACCATCGAGGTGCCGTTGACGGTGAACGACGTGCCACCACCGGTCACCGTGACGTCGTCGCCCTGCAACGTCTTGTGGGTGCCGGCCAGGGTGTCCGGAGACAACTGGGTCGGCACCACGTGGTAGGTCAGGATCTTCTTCAGCATGGCGTCGTCGGCCAGGACCTTGTCCAGGTCAGCCTTCGGAATCTTGGCGAACGCGTCGTTGGTGGGCGCGAACACCGTCACGCCCTGCGCGCCGTTGAGTGAGTCCACCAGGTTGGCCTTCTTCACCGCCGTCACCAGCGTCGACAACAGCGGGTTACCGGACGCGGCGGTGGCCACCGGCACCTTTGCCATCGCCTCGAAACTTCCCGGGTTGGACGGATCGATCGGCACCGCCGCGCAGCCCGAGCCGAACTGACCCGACATCATCATCGACGGCGACGCCGAGACCATCGGCGCGCTGGCCGACGTGCTCGGCGCGCCGCTCGCGCCGCTGGCGGTGCCCTCGGTGTCGGTGCCGCCGCAGGCGGACAGGGCCAGCACCGCGACTACGCCGACCGTGGCAAACAGGCGCCGCTTCATACGAACTCCTCAGATGCTTGTACTCAATTGCTGCTGTCATCAGGCATTCGAGGCCGACCCGCAGACGGATGGGTACAAGATCTGAGTTCTTTTACTGCCGACGGTGACGAGCGCCCCGGCCCGGGCAGGTCGACCAAACCACGGTCGGCCTGCCCCGACGTCGGGTCTACCCCGGGGAAGGACCGTCGCCCGCTGTGGCGGCGCGCATCTCCTTGAGCACGTACGTGGCGACCTTCTCGACGACGCGGATGCCCTCCTTCTGGCTCACGTGATGGTCGGAGAGCACGGCGATCAGCCAGTCATGACGGGCCTCGACGATGCGTCCGATGCTGTTGACGAGCCAGCGGCCGCCGTCGACGTCAACGGTGTCCCAGCCGTTCTTGACGTACACGGAACGATTGCCCGGCTCCCGCGCGGCGGTGACTCCCCATCGTTGCTCGGGGATCACCTTCTTCATCAGGTCCATGACGAAAGCACGGTCCTGCGGGGTCAGCGGTCCCGTCGGCGACGTCAGCGCGGTCAGCAGGCGCAGCTGGTCGGCAGCCGTGGTCGTGGTGAGCCCCCAGTGCGGGTTGGGTTTGGTCTCCCGCAGACCGAGTGCGCGGTTCGCGGCGGTGAGGCCGCGCGAGCCCTCGATCCGCTGCCACAGGGCGACCGCCGCGTCGTTGTCACTGGACACGATCATGGCCTCGGCCCACCGTCGGGTGTCAGCACCCAGGGCCTTGCCCGGCGGTCGCTGGCGCAGCAGAAGGGCCGCGAGGATGTTGACCTTGACGATGCTGGCGGTCTCGAACCGTCTGCTGCCGACCGTCACCGCAGCCGTTCCCTGTCGATCCAGTGCCGCGACCGCCACGCGGCCGTCGTACCGCTGCAGGTAGGCCTTGATGCGCGTTGTCGCCTGCTCGATCCGGTCGACGGCTGGCGTCGTGGGGACCGGCTGGGCAGGGGACGAACTGCGCGATGGGCCGGCTCCGTCGCCGGAGCCACCCCGCGTGGCACCGAAGGCCGCCGTCGCGACGCCGGCGAGAGACAAGGTGACCGCGGAGACGACCCAGCGGCGGGGCAGCGGCCGACCTCCCCCCTCAGCCAAGACGGGCCACCGCCTTCGCCGCGATCGCGTCCACCGCAGCCTGGCTGCCCGAGTCGGGCAGCCTGACCGTCGAGACCGTCTCGCCTCGTCTCAGCAGCACGACGTACGTGACGGTATCCGGGAGTTCGGCATGCGCGATGCGTCCTCGAATGAGCATGCCGACGCCCTCCAGATAATGTGGATCGACGACGTCGAACGAGACCTGCGATCCCAGCACCAGGTAGCTCGCACACCGCAGGAGGACCTGACGGACGTCGTCGACATTCCGCTCGGCCCATCCAGGCTCGTACGTCTCCACCACGTGGTGGGCCGGCGACGAGCCGTCGGACGGCCGGTAGGAGCGCTGCACGGCAGCGCGCCGATGCGACTTGGCCGGGTAGTCGCTGCTCTGATAATTGGGGCAGCTGTCCTGCTCCCACGGCCAGGGCGGCAGACCGGTTCGAGCCTCGTCCTCATGCCAGCCCGAACCCAGATCGCCCGCCCCCAGCAGCATGCTCGAATCGGCCCGTTCCGCGGTTGCGGCGTGTCGTTCATCGGGGCCGACGTCGGGCTCCGACCGATGACAGCCCGCGGCCATCACCGCCAACGCCAACAGGACCGCCGGCACGACAGCGAGCGAGCCTCGGCCTCTGCCGCGGCTCCGGCCTCGGCACCTTCTGCTGCTCGATACGGACACCGAAAACCTCCCCAAACGCAGACAGTTGCCACCGACACCACCGGGATCCGCCGCACCCCGGCCGCCGACGGGACCGGTCAATGGCGTTCCTCGGCGAACAGCTCGGAACGGGTCTCGCCGAGCAACTCGCGCAGGCGGTTGAGGGAGCGCATGCTCTGGCTCTTGACGACGGCGGTGGAGACGCCGACAACCTCGGCAGTCGTCTCCACGCTCAGGTCGTCCCAGTAGCGCAGGACGATGATCGCCCGATCCCGTAGCGGCAGGGTGGCGACCGCGTCCAGCAACGTCATGCGCAGCTCGGCCGGATGTTCCTCGCCCCGATCCGGGGGCGCCGACATCGCCAACTCGCGGCTGGAGCGCCGCCGCTGCTGGTCGATCATGCAGCGCAGCAGTACCTTGCGGGCGTACGCGTGGGGGTCGTCGGCCCGGCGGACCCGCCTCCAGTGGGCGTACACCTTGGCCAGCGTCGTCTGGGTGAGGTCCTGGGCGAGATGCCAGTCGCGGCACATCAGGAACGCGGCGTCGCGCAGGCGGCCAGCGGCCGCCTGCGCGAACTCCACGAAGTCTTCGTCAGCCATTCGACCGGGCCAGCGTCGGGAACCTCTTGGCACCGCTGATGACGAACTCGGCCGGCAGTTTTGTCCCCCAGCTCGGGTTGGCGGCGATCGAGGTCGCCTCCTTCACGGAGAGGACGGGCGCTGCCGGCGACGTCCCCTTGCCCTCCCAGACCAGACAGGTGGAGATCATCAGATCGACCTGGAGGCCACCGCCGTGGTGCACGGTGACCACCTTGTTCCGCACGCAGTCGTCGGGTACTTCGGTCAGCTCCACCGTCCCCGTGGGCGGGTCGCCGCCGAGGTTGTCCTGGTAGATGGAGAGCCGCACCATGCCCGGTCCATCGCCTCGATCCAGGAAGAGCTGGACGTACGGCATGCCGGGACCCGCCCCGCCGCTCTGCAGGTTCGCGAAACCGCTGGTGTCCCCCTTGGGCAGAAGGCGGCCCAGCAGATCCAGAGCGCCCTGCGGTGTGGCGGTCAGCAGCTCGCCGTCCGGCTCCGGCCTCATCCTCACGGTATCGATCACCGTGGTCGGCGGCACCGGCCGATAGGGGTCTCCTCGCGGATCCTCGTCGGCGCCCCCCTCGAACCGGCCCGGAGCGGCGCTGTCCGGGACCCCAGCCGGAGACGGTGTGGCGGTGTCGACCGACCCACCCGGCGAACCGACACTCAGCCCGCCTGGCTGACCGGCGTCATCCGCACCGACGCCGAACGGCCCGGCGGCCAGGCCGATCACGAGCAGCACCGCCAACGCCGATCCGCCGGCGCCGAACTGCGCCAGACGGCGCTGGCGGCGCAGCCGGCGGCCCTGCACCACCGACTGCTCGACCAGGTCACCCAACGGCGGCGCAGGGTGTCGGGCCAGGTCGTCCCTGAAACGCCCACGAACGTCGCCCATGTCCCCTGCCCCCTCCTCGGCCCGACCGCCCGCGGTGGCGATCCGTCACCTGACTGACGGGTCGACCGGCCGGTTTGGTTACCGATTTTGGGCGCGAATTTTCAACCGCTCCTGACGGCTACCGCGGTCCTTTCAGCACGTGAGCGGCCAGATCCGTAGCGTCACGCTTCTCGGGCAGAGCGCTACGCCGGAAGGGCGGACAGCCGGGGTCGGACACCGCTTCGAGGCCCGTGCGCCGGCTCACCGTCACCGCCGGCCTGGGACATGCAGTGCGCTGTTCGGAATCGCGGATGACGCGAGCCGGTTGGAGCACAACCCGTACGGCATCCTAGGAGGTTAGGTTGTTGGATGGCCGCTTGGTGGACAGCGCCGGAGGTGAACTTTGCGCGAACGAATGAGTGCCGAGCGGATGTTCGGGGCAACCATCGTCAAGACACAGAGGACGACAGGCGAGGTGTGTGATGACCGAACCCGCAGCCACCGGCGGTCTCGTTGACCCGGAGATCGCCCTACAACGTCAGGTCGAGACACTGAAACAACGCTTCCCGGACGCCGACGACGCTGAGCTTTCCGCCCGCGTCCACGAAACGCACGCGCGGCTCAAGGACGAGGCGACCGTCGACTCGCATCTTGTCGCCCTGACCGAGAAGCAGGTGACGGAGGATCTGCGCAGCGGCGGCGGGACCGTTCACATCCGCAGCGACGACACTGCCTGAGTAGGCACGCGAAGTCGTCGGCCGCCTCCGTAGGTGCAGAGGGCTGCGGCATCGGTGTCGGTCGGTTGGCGGCATGTCGCAGCGCTCGACGCCCCCCGCAACGGGTCGCTGTGGTGGTGGACACGAAGCCGTTGCTTACCCGCCTTCTCGACCGGGTGCGACGTAGCGTTGAGGGCTGCCCAGGGCGGGTCCGCATGCCGCACGCCTGGTTGACGCCGATCCGTGAGGTGAAGATGGTGAACGCCCGGTGCCCGTGACGAGTGATCTGCAGGTGGTCGCGCTACCTCCGGTAGCCACCGCACCGGTGACCCCGGCGGTGTTCCGATCCCCCTCGGCCCCGGCCCGCCGCACGCTTGTCGACATTCTCGACGACTCCGTACGCGCGCACCCCGAGGCTCCTGCCCTCGACGACGGCGCTACGGCGCTGACGTACCGCGACCTGGCCGACCAGGTCGAGGCCGTACGGAGGTCGCTCTCCGGGCACGGCATCGGTGTCGGGGACCGGGTGGGCGTCCGGATCTCCTCCGGTACGGCCGAGCTGTACCTGGCGATCCTCGGCGTTCTCGCGGCGGGCGCGGCCTACGTGCCGGTCGACGCGGACGATCCGGAGGAACGCGCCGAACTCGTCTTCGCCGAGGCGGGAGTCGTGGCGGTCCTCGGTGACGGGCTGACGGTGTCGTTGCGCCGTACCCCCGCGGGTCGGACCGGCCCGCCCGGCCCGGACGACGACGCCTGGATCATCTTCACCTCCGGCTCGACGGGCACCCCGAAGGGGGTTGCGGTCAGCCACGGGGCGGCGGCCGCTTTCGTGGACGCCGAGGCGCGGTTGTTCCTCGCCGACGAGGCCAGCGAGGCGATCGGCCCGCAGGATCGGGTCCTGGCCGGGCTGTCGGTGGCGTTCGACGCGTCCTGCGAGGAGATGTGGCTGGCGTGGCGGCACGGCGCGTGTCTGGTGCCGGCCGCGCGGTCGCTCGTCCGCAGCGGCGTCGACCTCGGTCCGTGGTTGGCCGAGCAGCGCATCTCGGTGGTGTCGACGGTTCCGACGCTCGCCGCGCTGTGGCCGGTCGAGGCGCTGGAGGAGGTCCGGCTGCTGATCTTCGGTGGGGAGGCCTGCCCACCGGAACTCGCACAGCGCCTGGCCGTCGAGGGCCGGGAGGTCTGGAACACGTACGGGCCGACCGAGGCGACCGTGGTCGCCTGCGCCGCGCGGATGACCGGCGAGGGACCGGTACGCATCGGGCTGCCGCTGGCCGGCTGGGAGCTCGCCGTGGTCGACGGCTCCGGCACTCCGGTGGCGATGGGCCAGACCGGCGAGCTGGTGATCGGTGGGGTGGGGCTCGCCCGCTACCTGGATCCGGGCAAGGACGCCGAGAAGTTCGCGGCGCTGCCCGCGCTCGGTTGGCAACGGGCGTACCGCAGCGGGGACATCGTCCGGGCGGAGCCCGAAGGGCTCCTGTTCGTCGGCCGCGGTGACGAGCAGGTGAAGCTCGGCGGACGCCGGATCGAGCTGGGTGAGATCGACGCCGCGCTGCAGGCGCTGCCCGGCGTCGCCGGTGCCGCCGCAGCGGTGCAGCGCACCGCCGCGGGCAACCAACTGCTGGTGGGGTACGTGGTTCCGCACGACGGCGTCGCCTTCGATGCCGCGACGGCGGCGCTGCGGATCCGTGAGCAGCTGCCGGCCGCGCTCGTGCCGCTGCTGGCCGTGGTGGACGCGCTGCCGACCCGGACGTCCGGCAAGGTGGATCGGGCCGCGCTGCCCTGGCCGCTGGCCACCGCCGAGAACGCAGCGGGTGAGCTGACCGCGACGGAGGAATGGCTCGCGGGCGGTTGGGCGGAGATTCTCGGTGTACGCCCCACCGAGGCGGACGCCGACTTCTTCACCCACGGCGGCGGCAGCCTGAACGCGGCGCAACTGGTGGCATGGATCAGGCGCCGGCACCCGCGCGTCTCGGTGGCCGACATCTATCTCCACCCGAAACTGTCGCGGCTCGCGGCCGTGCTCGACGCGCTCGACACCACGGCGGCGACGCGACGAGAGGTCCGGCCGGCGCCGAGGCGCGCCGGGCTGATCCAGGCCGCGCTGATGGTGCCGATGCTCGCGCTGGTCGGGCTGCGCTGGCTGACCGTCCTGGCCGCCCTCGGCAACGTCCTCGTCCTGCTCGCGCCGGCGCCCTGGGCACCTGCCGTGTCCTGGTGGTGGGTGGCGCTGGGCTGGCTTCTGCTGTTCAGTCCGCTGGGCCGGATCGCCCTGGCCGCCGCGGGAGCGCGACTGCTGCTGCGCGGTGTACGCCCCGGCAGCTACCCACGCGGTGGCGGCGTGCACCTGCGGGTGTGGGCCGCCGAACGCCTCGCCGAGCTGACCGGTGCCACCAGCGTCGCCGGAGCATCCTGGATGATCACTTACGCCAGGGCTCTCGGCGCACAGATCGGGGCCGACGTCGACCTGCACTCCGCGCCGCCGGTGACCGGCCTGCTGAAGCTCGGCCGCGGCGCGGCGATCGAGCCGGAGGTCGATCTGTCCGGCCACTGGGTCGACGGTGATGTCGTCCGCATCGGCAGGGTTCGCGTCGGTGCCGACGCCCGGGTCGGATCCCGCAGCACCCTGATGCCGGGCGCTCGGATCGGCAAGGGCGCCCGCGTCGCCGCGGGCTCGACGGTGGCCGGCGCCGTACCGGCCAACCAGCGGTGGGCGGGCTCCCCCGCCGCAGCCGCTGGCAAGGACTCGGACGGGTGGCCCGGGCAGCGTCCCCCTCGGTCCCGGATGGGGGCACGCCTCTGGCCGCTCGCGTACGGGATGACCGCCCAGGTGCTGGGGTTGGTTCCGGTCGTGGCCGCCCTGCCGGCGCTCGCCCTGCTCGGCTGGACGCTCGCCGTCCGACCGGCGGTCGGCGCCGTGTTGGCCGCTGTCGCGGTGGCGACCGTTGTCTACGTCGTGGGCTATGCGCTGCTGGTGCTCGGGGCCGTCCGGGCGCTGAGCATCGGCCTTCGCGCCGGGTACCACCCTGTGCAGGGGCGGGTGGCGTGGCAGGTGTGGACGACCGAGCGGCTGATGGGGATGGCCCGGGTCGGGCTGTTCCCGCTCTACGCCAGTCTTTTCACGCCGGTGTGGTTGCGGTTGCTGGGCGCGAAGGTGGGGCGCGGGGTGGAGGCGTCCACCGTGCTCGCACTGCCGGCGATGACCACTGTCGCCGACGGGGCCTTCCTGGCCGACGACACCATGGTGGCGACATACGAGTTGAGCCACGGGTGGTTGCGGGTAGCCCCGGCCCGCATCGGTAAGCAGGCGTTCCTCGGCAATTCGGGAATGGCGGCGCCCGGGCGTTCGGTGCCGAAGCGTGGGCTGGTCGGGGTGTTGTCGTCGGCGCCGTTCAAGGCGAAGAAGGGTTCGTCGTGGCTCGGCGCGCCGCCGATGCCGCTGCGCCGGACCGTCGAAGCCGCCGACACCAGCCGCACCTTCGACCCGCCGCTCCGGCTGAAGCTGGCACGGGCCGCGATCGAGCTGTGCCGGATCGTGCCGGTGATGTGCGCCGGCGCACTGGCGATCGGCGTCCTGGCCGTACTCGCGTTCGTCTGGCGGGCTGCCGGGTGGTGGGCGGCAGCGCTCGCCGCCGGGCCGGTGCTGCTGGGCGCGGCGATCGTCGCCGCCGCCATCGCGACGGCCGCGAAGTGGCTGCTGGTCGGGCGCTTCCGGGTGGCCGAGCGGGCGCTGTGGACCTCCTTCGTGTGGCGCAACGAGCTGGCCGACACGTTCGTCGAGGTCCTTGCCGCGCCGTGGTTGGTCCGCTTCGCGACCGGCACGCCACTGCTGACGGCGTGGCTGCGCACGCTCGGTGCGAAGATCGGCCGAGGCGTCTGGCTGGAGACCTACTGGCTGCCCGAGTACGACCTGGTGCGCCTCGGCGACGGCGCGACGGTGAACCGCGGTTGTGTGGTGCAGACCCACCTGTTCCATGATCGTGTGATGAGCATGGACGTGGTGACACTGGGCGCGGGAGCCGCGCTGGGCCCGCACGGCATCGTCCTGCCGGGCGCGAGCATCGGGGCGCGGACCACCGTCGGGCCCGGTTCGCTGGTGACCCGCGGCGACGCCGTGCCGTGCGACAGCCGGTGGTTGGGTAACCCGATCACCACCTGGGCGGCGCCAGCGGCGCGGTCGGCGTGAATCCGAAGGCGTCGGCGTCGGGCGGCGCAACGCCCGGCGCCGGTCGCTCCAGCGACTCCTACCTGCCCGAGCACGGCAACGGCGGCTACCGGGTGCTGCACTACGACCTCGAGCTCGACTACCGGGTCGTGTCGAACCGTCTCGGTGGCCGGGCGGACATCACCGCGGTGGCCGGGCAGTCGCTGTCGCGGTTCACCCTCGATCTCGGTCGGCTCCGGGTCCAGGACGTCCGGGTGGACGGGCACCCGGCGAAGTACCTGCACCGGCCGAACAAGCTGCAGATCAAACCCGAGCGGCCGATCGCCGCCGGGGACACCTTCCGGGTGGAGATCCGGTACGCGGGAAAGCCGGTGCCCATCTCCGGCCGGTGGGGCGAACTTGGGTGGGAGGAACTCACCGACGGGGTACTCGTGGCCAGCCAGCCGAACGGTTCGCCGTCCTGGTTTCCGTGCGATGACCAGCCCGGCGCCAAGGCCACCTTCCGGGTGACAGTGACGACCTCCTCCCCGTACACCGTCCTGGTGACCGGTGATCCCGTGCTCCAGCGGCGAGGCGCGGGCAGCACGACCTGGGTGTACGAGCGGCGCGAGCCCACCTCGCCGTACCTGATGAGCGTCCAGATCGGACGTTACGAGGTGGTGGACCTGGCTGTCGGTGAGGTGGTGCAGCGCGCTGCGATCCCGCCCGCGCTGCGCCGGAACGTCGCCCACGACTTCGGTCGGCACGGTGAGATCATGTCGGCGCTGCAGCGGCTCTTCGGGCCGTACCCGTTCCGGGAGTACGTCGTGGTGGTCGCCGACGACGACCTCGACGATCCCGTCGAAGCGCAGGGCATGGCCGTCTTCGGACGGAACCACGTCGACGGACGGCGCACGCACGAGCGGCTTGTCGTGCACGAACTGGCCCACCAGTGGTTCGGCAACAGCCTCACGGTGGCGGACTGGCGGCATATCTGGCTCAACGAAGGCTTCGCCACGTACGCCGAGTGGTTGTGGTCCGGTGTCTGCGGCGACCTACCGACGGACGCCCTGGCCGCGCGGTGGTACGCGTGGATCGCGGACCGCCCCCGGACCGTCATCGTCGCCGATCCCGGCGTCGACCGGATGTTCGACCCGCTGGTCTACAAGCGCGGTGCGCTCACGGTGCACGCCCTGCGGAAGCGGGTCGGGGACGAGTCGTTCTTCGCGCTCCTGCGAGCCTGGGTCGCCGAGCACCGGCACTCGACGGTGACGAGCGAGCAGTTCCGGCTGCACGCCCAGCGCTTCGCCCGCGCGCCCCTGGACGATCTGTTCGATGCCTGGCTCGACAGCCCGACGCTGCCTCCGCTACCTCGCTGACCACGCCGGGGCGCGACCATCTCGCGGAGCCGAAGCCGGTCCCGGCACGACCGACGCAGCCGTCTGCGGCTGGTCCGCCGTGCCGGCACCGGCACCTCGGAGGTCAGGGCCGGAGCCACCAGGGGCTGGTGTAGGCCACGCCGAAGTCGTTACACGGGTGACCGGCCGGGCCGGGGGTGCCGTTGGACAGGGACGGGTCGGAGATCCGGAGCACCACCCAGTCGCCGTCGGTGACGTCGAGCGGCACGGTGAAGTCGGTGACCCGACCGTTGACGGTGTCGATGACGTCGACGACGGTCGGCGCCGAGGTGCCGGGACGGAGGACCTGGATCCGTAGGGGCTTACCGTCCCAGGCCGAGCCGCGGTCCAGGTCCAGCAGGAACCGGACGTCGCCGGAGGACACGTTCAGCACCCCACCCATGCGTACGCCGTTGGCGGTGGCGTCCACCCGAAGCCCCGAGACACGGGTGGCGAAGGAACGGCGGGCGGCCATCGCCTCGAACACCGCGGCGCGGGTGTTCTCGGCGACCCACAGGCCGCTGCGCCCCTTGCCCTCGTGGAAGCCCCAGGTGGTGCCGTGCTCGTCGGTGACGCCGGTGAGCGCCGGCCGCCAACCGGCGTTCAGGCACGCCACCAGCGGCGACGCCATGCCCGACGACCAGCCCTCGAAGAGGAAGTCGTCGGTCCGGTTGAACATCTCCAGCCCCACGAGCTGATCGCGGGCCGAGGCGTTGAAGGAGAAGTTGTTGAACCGGCCCGCCTCCCGACCGGGGTGGTTGAAGCTCGCCAGGCCTCCGGGCCGGCCGGCGAGCCAGTTGTACAGGCTGCCGGGGCTGCCGGCCCGCAACAGGTCGGCGAAGTCGGAGGTGTTCCAGACGTTGATGTGCCCCTGCAGAGGATGCGACCACTCGAACCCGCGGATCGCGGTGAACTGGCCCGGGTCATTGGCCGCGTTGGCCAGGTCACCGGTCGTCCGCCACTCGGACGAACTGAGCCCGTCGATGGAGAAGAGCGTGGCGTGATCGGTCAGCGCGGCGACGTCCAGACCGGCCTCGCGCATCGAGGCGAACGCGGCCTCGGCGCTGCCGTCACCGTCCGACATGACCGTGTGGTTGTGCATGTCGGTGTGGACCAGCATCGTGCCCTGGGTGATCAGGGATGTCCGGCTGGCGCCGACCGCCGCGGTCGGGGCGCCGGCCGTCGTCGTGTTGGCCGCCCGGGCCGCGGTCGGTAGCGCGGCCAGCATCAGCGTCCCGCCGGCACCGGCGAGAAGCGCCCGTCGGCCGAAGCCTGCGGGGACCTCGACCTGTCCGTACGGCACCTCGTCGTCGGATCCATGATCGTGGTGGCAGTGGTGTGGGTGATGTCCAGTCATGAATATATAGATGTTGATGGACCTGGCTGAGACGTCACACCGAGTCGTCGGTCAGGCGAACAGTGCGGTACGCCTCATGCGGCAACAGCCTCGCCATCCACCGTTCACCGCGCAGCCGCCCGGCCACCACGTGCCAGGCGTCTACTGACGAGTGGGGGACAACGACCGGGAGGTGCGCCGTGGCGCTGCCGCTCAACGAAGCCCTACTCCTGTCAGCATGGCTTGTCGCGCTCGCCGCCAGCGCTGTCGCCATGTACTTGGGCGCCACGTACCGGCTGTCTGCTCGACCGGCCACCGCTCTGCGCACCTCGCGGACGGCCGCCGGAATCGCCGGCCTGATGCTGGGCGGCCTGGCGATCTGGGCACTGCTCACACTCGTTCGCTAGTCGGCGTGCGCGCCGACATGACCAGCCAGACCGGTCTTGCGGCGGCAGCCCCTAACGCAGGAATCTCGGCTGGCTCAGCGGATGCAGGTCCTCGGCCGTACAAATCCCGGTGTGCAGGTGGCACGACGGTGGCTAGCGTACGCAGATGAGCACTGTCCCGATGGCCGGACTGCGGCTGCGGTTCTTCACCGACCCGGGCGAGTTCCTGGTCGCCGCGGGTGACTACCTGCGCGCCGATCCGGTCGTCAGCACGGTCGTGACCACCGTCGCGCACCGGCTGATGTCCCGGCGGGCCGAGGGGATCTCGCAGCACGAGGGCAACTGGTGGCTGGTGGTCAGCGACGACTCCGGCGCCGTGGTCGGTGCCGCGATGCGCACCGCGCCGTACGCCCCCTACCCGCCGTTTCTGCTGCCCATGCCCGACGAGGCGGCCGTTGCGTTGGCCCACGCGTTGCACGAACGCGAGGAGGAGGTACGCGCGGCCAACGGGGCCCTGCCTGCCGTTGAACTGTGCGCCGCCGAGTTGGCCCGGCTCGGCGGGGGTCGGGTCCAGGTCACCCAGCACACACGGCTGCACGAGCTCGCCGAGTTGACGTGGCCGCCACCTGTACCCGGCGGCCTGGTGGTCGCGACCGTGGATGACGTGGGGCTGGTCACGGAGTGGTTCGCCGCGTTCATGGGCGACGCCGACGAACAGGCGGGCCGCCCACGCGGTACCAGTGCCCACGAAGTGCCCGACCACGCCGAGATGCTGCGCCGGCTGCATGCCGGACGGCTGTGGTTCTGGGCCGACGAGACGGGAAAGCCGGTGCACCTCACCGGCGCCAACCCACCGTCGTTCGGAGTGGCCCGCGTTGGCCCGGTGTACACACCGCCGGCCCAGCGCGGGCGTGGTTGGGCCAGCAACGCGGTCGCCGAGGTTTCCCGCCGAATCCAGGCCGAGGGCGCTCGGGTCTGCCTGTTCACCGACCAAGCCAACCCGACCTCGAACAGGATCTACGCCGCTCTCGGTTACCAGCCGGTCGTCGACATGGCCAACCTGGTCATCGGGAATTGAAGGGCCTTGCCAGGCTTTGCGGCGTCACCGTAACGTCACTCACGGGCATCGATTCTTCAGCGTTGGGTGGTCAAGTCGCGGAACGGAGCCCCGGCCCGCCCCAGCCGATGCCCACTTCGGAAGGACAAGCATGGTGACGAAGCGTCCGCGTACCCATCGCACGGCAATCGGAGTGGCGCTGGCCATGGCGCTGACCGCCCTCCTGACCGCCCTCACGGCGAGTCCAGCCGCAGCGGCCCCCGTCTTCGCCGACGGTTTCGAGAACCCCGCCATCCCCAACGACTTCACGGAGTTCGCCGCCGGCCAGCAGTTCGGCGCATGGACCGTCACCGCCGGCACCGTCGGCCTGACCCGGGACTGGCAGGCCGCGGAGGGCAACCAGTCACTCGACCTCAACGGGTTCAGCCCGGGTGCGGTCGCTCGTACGCTGCCCACGAAGCTGCTCACCACCTATCGAGTGAGCTACGCCCTCGCCGGCAACCCCGACAACGGCCCTCTCGTCGTGACGGGCAGGGTCACGGCCAACGGCCACACTGTCGACAGCTTCTCCTTCGACACTGCCGGCCACACGCCATCCGCCATGGGATACGTGTACAGGACCTTCTATTTCACGAACATCCTGTCCGCCGCCACGGTTCTGCAGTTCGCCAGCACCACGGCGGATGCCTTCGGCCCGGTTATCGACGACGTACGGGTCGAGAGCTGCCTGCTCGTCATCTGCCCCGGCGGCACCGCCGCCGCGGTCCGAATCAGCTAGCACCGGTCAGTCTGGTCGAGCACGTCCACGCCCCGGGAAGCAACCGGGTTGCGTGACGCCGTGTGACAGCCAGCAACATAGTGGACGACCAACAAAGCGCCTGACCTCGTCATCGACGGGTCAGGCGCTTTGTCGATCTTGTTCGCCCGAAGGGGCCCGAGCCTTCAATCTTCTTGTCCGTAACAGCTCCGAAACTACCGGTTGAAAAACTTGGAACTTTCTGCCAGCCTGAGAGCCATCGATAAGCGTGAACGTTAACATCATCCCTTCAGCACCGGAGGCGCCTCACGCGAGGGTCACAGGCCCACCCACCTGCGAGGTTCCCACGTCCACCACCTGGAGCCAGCGCCCGCAACCACCACCCAGCGGGCGAACGGACCCACTCATCGCAGCTCTCTACCCGCTGGTCAGGTAGCTCGAGTCGCCTCACACCCGGGCGGACGCCCGAGGCGAGTCCCGGGCGGACTGGGCATCGTGGCCGCTGCCATCCGAGCCGGGCCCTCGCTCGAACAGTGACAGAACCCCTCCCATCCCACCACCGGAGGATCACATGATTTCCCGGACCCGTTCCACCGGACGCACCCGACTGCGTACCCTCACGTTTTCCGGAACTGCCGCGATAATTCTGGCCCTGGCCGTGTCGCTGCTGCCGAACCTGGCCCAGGCCGCCGAAACGACCCTCGGCGCGGCCGCAGCCCAGTCTGGCCGCTACTTCGGTGCCGCAGTCGCCGCGAACAAGCTCAGCGACAGCGCGTACACGACGATCCTGAACCGCGAGTTCAACAGCGTCACTCCCGAGAACGAAATGAAGATCGACGCGACCGAGCCGCAGCAGAACAACTTCACCTTCAGCAACGCGGACCGGATCGTGAACCACGCCATCTCCCGGGGCTGGAAAGTCCGGGGCCACACCTTGGCCTGGTACTCACAGCAGCCGGGCTGGATGCAGGGCATGGAGGGCACCGCGCTGCGCAACGCGATGCTCAACCACATCAACCGGGTGGCCAGCTACTACCGGGGCAAGATCTACTCGTGGGACGTGGTGAACGAGGCGTTCGAGGACGGCAACAGCGGCGCCCGTCGTAACTCGAACCTGCAGCGCACCGGCAACGACTGGATCGAGGCGGCGTTCCGCGCCGCCGACGCGGCGGACCCGGACGCGAAGCTCTGCTACAACGACTACAACACCGACAACTGGACCTGGGCCAAGACGCAGGCCGTGTACAACATGGTGCGCGACTTCAAGCAGCGCGGGGTGCCGATCGACTGCGTCGGGTTCCAGTCCCACTTCAACGCGAACTCGCCGTACAACAGCAACTACCGCACCACGCTGTCCAGCTTCGCCGCTCTCGGGGTGGACGTGCAGATCACCGAGTTGGACATCGAGGGATCCGGCACGACGCAGGCCAACACCTACCGCAACGTGGTCAACGACTGCCTGGCCGTGACCCGCTGCAACGGGATCACGGTGTGGGGGGTGCGGGACTGCGACTCCTGGCGGTCCAGCGGCACCCCGCTGCTCTTCGAGTGCAACGGCAACAAGAAGGCCGCCTACACGTCCACCCTGGAGGCGCTGAACAGCGCCGGCCCCGGGACCACTCCCACGCCCACCACCCCGGGGCCCACCCCCACCGTCCCACCGGGCTCCGCCAGCGAGATCGTCGGCACGCAGTCCGGGCGGTGCATCGACGTACCCAACGCCGCTACCACCAACGGCACCCGGGTGCAGCTCTACGACTGCAACAAGCAGACCAACCAGGCATGGACCTACACCTCAACCAAACAACTCCAGGTGTACGGCACCATGTGCCTCGACGCGGCCGGAACCGGTAACGGCGCAGCAGTACAGATCTACAGCTGCCACAGCCAAACCAACCAACAGTGGAACCTCAACTCCAACGGCACCATCAGCAACGCCCAGTCCGGACGATGCCTGGACGCCTGGAGCACCACCAACGGAGCCCAAATCCAGCTCTACGACTGCCACGGACAAACCAACCAGCAATTCCGGCTCGCCTCCCTCGGCGGCCCCACCCAAACGCCGACACCGACGCCGACCACACCGACACCGACGCCGACCGGCGGTCCGTGTGATCTCCCCTCGTCGTACCGCTGGTCGTCGACGGGTGCGCTGGCGCAGCCGAGGTCGGGGTGGGTGTCTCTCAAGGACTTCACCCACGCGCCGTACAACGGCCAGCAGTTGGTCTACGCGACAACGCATGACACGGGTACGACCTGGGGCTCGATGAACTTCGGTCTCTTCTCGAACTGGAACCAGATGGGGTCGGCGTCGCAGAATCAGATGCCGTTCGCGGCGGTGGCGCCGTCGTTGTTCTACTTCGCGCCGCGCAACCTCTGGGTGTTGGCCTACCAGTGGGGCGGGCCGGCCTTCTCCTACCGGACGTCGACCGACCCGACCAACGTGAACAGTTGGTCAGCGGCGCAGACGCTGTTCACCGGAAGCATCTCCAACTCCAGCACCGGCCCGATCGACCAGGCACTCATCGGTGACGACCAGAACATGTACCTGTTCTTCGCCGGGGACAACGGCAGGATCTACCGGGCCAGCATGCCCATCGGGAACTTCCCGGGCAGCTTCGGATCGAACTACACGACGATCATGACCGACTCGACGAACAACCTGTTCGAAGCGGTTCAGGTCTACAAGCTCCAGGGCCAGAACCGGTACCTCATGCTCGTCGAGGCGATCGGCGCGAACGGACGCTACTTCCGATCGTTCACGGCCACCAGTCTGGGCGGTACGTGGACGCCGCAGGCCACGTCCGAGAGCAACCCGTTCGCCGGCAAGGCCAACAGCGGCGCCACCTGGACCAACGACATCAGCCACGGCGAACTGATCCGCAGCAACGCCGATCAGACCATGACCGTTGACGCCTGCAACCTGCAACTGCTCTACCAGGGGCGTTCTCCCAGTTCCGGCGGCGACTACGGCCTTCTGCCGTACCGGCCGGGTCTGCTGACGCTGCAACGCTGACGACCGGACAGCGCCGGGGCGGGCAGGCTCGGCACAAGACCGAGCTGCCCGCCCCGCACTCATCCACCACCAGGAGGTACCGACAGTGCGAGGACACGGGCACCACCCCCCGCCCGCAGGGAATACCCATGCCGACCGAGTGTCCCCCCGATTTCGGGGACGGCTGTTCAAGCTCGCCGCAGCCGGGATCGCCGCCGCAGTCGGGTTGTTCACCATCACCCTGGCGACCGGATCGGCGTCGGCCGCCGACAACCCGTACCAGCGGGGCCCGGATCCCACCCGGACCAGCGTGACCGCCGTGAACGGCCCCTTCGCCAACACATCGGTCAGCGTTCCGACCGGGTACGGCTTCAACGGCGGCAGAATCTACTACCCGACCGACACCAGCCAGGGCACCTTCGGGGCCATCGCGATCTCGCCGGGCTACACCGCGTTGTTCTCCGCCGAACTGGCCTGGATGGGACCGTGGCTGGCCTCGCACGGTTTCGTGGTGATCGGCATCGAGACCAACAGCCGCAACGACTTCGACACGGCCCGAGGCACCCAACTGCTCGCCGCACTGGACTACCTCACACAGCAGAGCCCGGTCCGCGACCGCGTCGACCCCAACCGGTTGGCCGTCGCCGGTCACTCCATGGGCGGCGGTGGCGCCTTGAGCGCATCCATCCGGCGCCCGTCGTTGAAGGCAGTGGTCGGCATCGCGCCGTACTCGCCGTCGTCGAACCTGGCCAACGACCGGGTGCCCACCATGATCTTCGCTGGGCAGGCGGACACGGTGGTCACCCCGTCCTACGCCACCGGCCTGTACAACAGCCTCCCGGCCACGACGGAGAGCGTCTACGTGGAGGTCGCCGGCGCGGATCACGGCTTCATGGTCGGACGGTCGAACCCGGTGATGGTCCGGACCATGCTGCCGTTCGTCAAGATGTTCATCGACAACGACACCCGGTACAGCCAGTTCCTCTGCCCGCTACTGGACTCCAGCGGCGTGGTCACCTACCGCAGCACCTGCCCGTTGCTGCCCTCGACGCCGACCACCCCGACGCCGACCCCCACCGATCCGCCGACCGCCCCACCCGGCTCCGCCAGCGAGATCGTCGGCACGCAGTCCGGGCGGTGCATCGACGTACCCAACGCCTCACGCACCAACGGCACCCGGGTGCAGCTCTACGACTGCAACAAGCAGACCAACCAGGCATGGACCTACACCGCAACCAAACAACTCCAGGTGTACGGCACCATGTGCCTCGACGCGGCTGGAACCGGTAACGGCGCAGCAGTACAGATCTACAGCTGCCACAGCCAAACCAACCAACAGTGGAACGTCAACTCCAACGGCACCATCAGCAACGCCCAGTCCGGACGATGCCTGGACGCCTGGAGCACCACCAACGGAGCCCAAATCCAGCTCTACGACTGCCACGGACAAACCAACCAGCAATTCCGGCTCGCCTCCAGCGCACGATGATCATGATCGGCTTTATGCACGACCCGTGCGAGGGCGCGCAGACCTGCAAGCTGCTGGGCGAGATCCACGACACCTGAACTGGCCGGACTGAGACGGGCGGGCTCGGCATCACGCCGGGCCCGCCCGGACCACCCGGACCCTCAGCTCCCCTCCACCGACCCACTCGAACGCGGCGACGCCCGCCTGCCGACCGCGCTGGTGACGGCTACCCGAGCAGGTCGCGGGTGCGTGCCGCGATGCGGATGGTGGTGCCTGCTGGTCCGCTGTCGACGAGGAGGTAGTCGGCCATGCGCCCGACCATCCATAGGCCCATTCCCCCAGCTTCGGACAGGGGCGGTCGCTCGGCCCGCGGAACGTAGTGAGCAGTGTTGAAGCCCCGCCCCTGGTCAGTGACCTCACAGGTGAGCTGACCGTCCAGGAGCAGGCGTAGGTCGCCTCTGCCGCCCCCGTGCCGAATCACGTTGATCATCAGTTCGTTGACCGCGGTGACCCAGTTCTCGATCTCGTCGTGGTCAAGGCCGCACCGGCGACTGACGGCCTCAACCTCATGCCGCACGCGGGCGAGGTCTGCGAGGGCGAACGACGACGAGAACAGCGGCTTTCCGGCCGTGGGAGCATGCTGGTCGAGCGGTGGGTTCGCCACTGCTACTCCTCCCTGTCGAGCCCGGAGCCGGTGACCTCACCGATGGGACGGCGAGGATGCTCTCCGGAACGTGTTCGCCGGACGACCAATGCATCGATGTGACATGGGAAGGTACCCCACTTCGGAGGCGCGACACTGTTGATCTCGCTGCGGGCGTGCTAGCGGCGGCGTGCCGGCGTCTAGGCTTCCTGGGTGGCCGATGCCGAGCTGATGACGAATGAGGAGCGGCTGCGCCGTATCGGGGCGATCACCGATGCCGCCCTGTCGGGGCTCAACGTCGCCGAGTTGCTGGACGAGCTGCTTGAACGGATCCGGGACCTACTCAAGGTCGATACCGCCACCATCCTGCTGCTGGACGACCACACCGGCGAACTCGTCGCGACAGCGGCCAAGGGCCTGGAGGAGGAGGTGCGCCGCGGTTTCCGCATCCGGGTCGGACGCGGCTTCGCAGGGCGAGTGGCGGCGACACGGGCGCCGGTCACGATCTACAACGTCACGCCCGATGACGTGGTCAATCCCATCCTGCTCGCCACGGGCATACGTGCCCTGCTGGGCGTGCCCATGCTCGTCAACGGCAACCTCGTCGGCGTACTACACGTCGGCTCCCTGGCCCTGCGGCGGTTCGGCCCCGACGACGTGCAGCTGTTGCAGCTCGTTGCCGATCGTGCCAGCCTCGCAGGTCAGGCCCGAGCTCAGGTCCTCGACCGGCAGGCAGCGCTGGCCCTGCAACACAGCCTGCTACCAGGCCGGCTACCCGCCATCCCCGGCCTGGAGCTGGCCGCCCGGTACGCACCCGGTCACGACCTGGGCATCGGCGGCGACTGGTATGACGTGTTCTCGTTGCCCTCGGGCTGGCTGGGTGCCGTCATCGGCGACGTCTCCGGCCACGGGCTGCCATCCGCCGTCGTCATGGGACGCATCCGCAGCGCGCTACGCGCCTACGCACTCGATTCCGACGATCCCGCCCAGGCGCTGACCTCCCTCGACCGCAAGATCCACCACTTCGAAGCGGGCACCCTCACCACCGCCGTCTACGCCCTGATCGCACCCGACCGCGCGACGGTGCATCTCTCCTCCGCAGGCCATCTGCCACCGCTGCTGGCTGTCCCCGGCCAACCCACCAAGCTCGTCAACCTGACGGTGGACCGGCCACTCGGCGTGGGCCGACCACTGGCCAATCGCCGCACCACCGTGCTGGACCTACCGCCGGGTGCGGCGCTCGTCTTCTACACCGACGGACTGGTCGAACGCCGCAGCGAAGTGATCGACACCGGCATCGAACGCCTCGCCGACGCCGTACGGTCCGGGCCAGCCGAGACGTTGTGCGACCACATCATGGCCACCACCGCGGAGGAACACCCCAACGACGACATCGCCCTGCTGGTCATCCGCCGTCAACCAGCAACGGAATAGGCGGCTCAGGCAGCTGATTCGGATCCACTACCAGAGCGGCTGCCGGTCGCTCCGTTGTTCGGAGCGCTCTCCGCTGATCGGCGGCCGTAGGACACGGTCGCCCCGACCAGCAACACTGCTCCTGCGAAGAAGTAGGTGTTGATTCCGATACCGGCCCAGAACTCGCCGGTGGAGATGTCCGACACCCCCATGAAGCCGCCGCGACGGATACCGGTGGCCATCAGGAAGTTCTCCACCATTCCTGGAACACCTCGGATGACGAGCAGCATGCTGCCGGACAACAGTGGCGTCAGAAGTAACCACCGGGGAAGGTGTCGAGCCTCCGGGCGGACTGTGGCTAGGACGACGGCCGCCCCGATGGCCGACATCGAGATGAGCACCACGTTGAAGATCACGTAGGCCCTCATGCCCCACGGTCCATCACCGGTTGGATCGTCCCCGGGGACGAACACCAGGATCACGTGGGACACCACAAAGAAGATCAACCAAGCGAAGGCGCCGTACGCCCAGTGACGACCTCTACAAGCGGGCATACCAGCACCCTCGCCAAGCCAACACCTCAACGCCTCCCTCCCTGAGTGGGTTTCACTCCCCCAGAAGAGCGAGGTTCGGGATTGTCAATGCACCAAACCCAGCTAGATGACCACCTCTCCGGTCGGCGGCGGGGATCACGACCTCGGACGCCCGGGCGGTCAGGGCGTTGTCGTGGCACGCGCCGGTTACAGCCAGTCGTGTTCGCGGGCGTAGCGGGCCGCTTCGTGGCGGGTCCGGGTCTGGGTCTTGCGCATCGCGTTGGAGAGGTAGTTGCGGACGGTGCCCGGGGCGAGATGGAGCCGAGCGGCGATGTCGGCGACCGAGTAGCCCTCGCCGGTGACCCGCAGCACGTCGGCTTCACGGTCGGTGAGGGGGCAGTCCTCGGTGACGGCGAGCGCGGACACGTCCGGGTCGATCCAGCGTTTCCCCGAGTGCAGGGTGGCGATGACCGAGGTGATGTGGGCCGGCTCGGCGGACTTGCTGACGAAGCCCTGGACGCCGAGCTTCAACGCCTTGCGCAGCACGCCGGGGCGGGCGTGCCGAGTCAGCATGAGGATCACCTGCTCTGGTCGCTCGCGACGGATCTCGGCGACCGCGCCCAGGCCGTCCACGCCCGGCATCTCCAGGTCGATGACCAGCACGTCGGGCTGGTGCCGCAGGGTGGCGGCGATCGCCGTCCGGCCGTCCTGCGCCTCGGCGAGAACGGTGATGTCGCCCTCCATCGGCAGCAGCGCGGCCAGGGCCGTGCGCAGCAGCGCCTCGTCGTCGGCGAGCACGATGGTGGTCATGGGCCGTCCTTCCCCGTGCCGGTGGGGGCCGCGTCGGCGCGAGCGGGTGGGAAGACCGCTGCGGTCAGGAACCGCTCGTCGGTCTGTTCCACGGTCAGCTCACCTCCGTCGTCCGCCACCCGTTGTCTGAGTGCCGCCAGTCCCCTGAGCTCGGGCAGCGCGCTGGCGGTAACGCCGTCGTTGACGATGGTGATGCCCGACGCGGCGATCGTGATCTGCACCTGTGTGGCCTGCGCGTGTCGCAGGATGTTGGTGGTCGTCTCCCGCAGCACCTGCCCGAGCAGTTCGCTGGCGGGGGCAACGACCTCGGCCTCCCGGGTCACCCGGACCCGGATGCCGGCGGCCTCGAACAGGTTCTTAGCGTTCTCGATCTCCGCGGTGAGGTTGAGCCGTCGTTGCGCGTAGGCGAGTTCCTTGGTCTGCGCGATGGTGTCGCTGACCAGCGCGTACGTCTCCCGCAGCTCCTTCTCCGCCCGAGCGGTGTCGCGGAGCAGTAGTCGCTGGGCCAGGGCGATCTTCAGCTTGACCACGTGCAGGGTGTGGCCCTGGATGTCGTGCAGGTCGCTGGCGAAGCGCACGCGCTCCCGGACCACGGCCAGTTCCGCCTCGCGTTCCCGGGTCTGTTCGAGCTCCCGGATGAGGTCGTAGAACCGCTCGCCCACCACCGTGAAGACCGTCACGACGATGGTGAGGACGGTCGGGATGAGGACGTACGTGACCAGGACGTGACCGATGTCGTCCCGCTGCACCAGCAGCCGCGCCGTGCCGACGGCGGCGACGTAGGTGAACAGCCCGGCCATGGTCAGAGCCCGACGCCGTCGCACCTCGCGTAGGGCGAGCGAGCCGACGGCGCAGACACCCCAGTAGGCGTTGGGGCTGCCGCTGACCAGGACCCCGAGCGGCCAGACCGCTGCCGCTACGAGCAGGCAGGGCAGTGCGACCCTGGCGAGGTCGTTGGCCGTCCACCGTTCGAAGGCCACCAGGGCCGCCACGGCCCCCGGCGCCAGGACGACGAGATGCCACCAGGTACGGGCGTCGGTGTAGAGCAGGACCACCGCGGCGAACACCACCGGAGGCAGTGACGTGGCGAGGTTGAGCCGGCGCAGCCTTCCCTGCGTCGACTCGGTGAAGCGCGGCGATCTTGCGGTCACCACTTCAGTATCCGGCAGCCAGGGGTCACGACCAGTGACACTGTGTCACACACGGTGGTGACATGGTGCCACTGACGGGTCGGCCGCGCCCGCGCTGTCATGGGTGCATGTCCACCACACCCGTCATCGAAGTAGAACGGCTGAACCTCACCTACGGCGACTTCCACGCCGTGAAGGACCTCTCCTTCGAGGTACGGCCCGGAGAGCTCTACGCACTGCTGGGCACCAACGGAGCCGGGAAGACCTCGACCCTGGAAGTTGTCGAGGGACACCGGAGGCCGACCTCGGGCACGGTACGCGTCTTCGGGCACAGCCCCGCCGACCGGCGAGCGGTACGTCCCCGGATGGGGGTCATGCTCCAGGAGAGCGGATTCTCCCCGGACCTCACCGTCCGTGAGTCCGTCGGCCTGGTCGGCCGGCTCACCCGACGCACCGACGACGTCGACCGGGTGCTCGACCTGGTCGACCTCACCGGCCGAGCCCGCCGCAAGGTGTCGCAGCTGTCCGGCGGGGAGAAGCGGCGGCTGGACTTCGCCACCGCCGTCTACGGCAACCCGGAGCTGATCTTCCTGGACGAGCCGACCACCGGCCTCGACATTCAGTCCCGCGACGCGGTCTGGGCGACGGTGGACCGGCTGCGGGAGAACGGCGCGACCATCGTGCTCACCACGCACTACCTGGAGGAGGCGCAACAGCGCGCGGACCGGATCGGGCTGATGCACGAGGGCGCCTTCCACCGGGAAGGAACCGTCTCCGAGCTGACCCGCACCCTGCCGGCGGTCATCCGCTTCTCCCTTCCGGCACCGGCGCCGAGGCTGCCGGTGCAGGCCACCGTCGACGCGGACGGGAAGGTCACGTTCGAGACCTTCGAGCTGCAGAAGGACCTGCACCTCCTGCTCGGCTGGGCGCAGGCCCACGCCGTGGAGCTGCGGGACCTGGCGGCGGGGCCGACCCGGCTCGACGACGTCTTCCGCGCCATCAACAGTTGATTCGTACTTCCCCGAGAGGCAGCCTCACCGTGATTGCCATCGCGTCCAGCGAACTGATCCAGATTTTCCGCAACCGGCTGGTGCTGATCACCAGCCTCATCATCCCGGTCGCGGTCTGTGTGTTCTTCGTCCGTCAGCACGAGACCTACGCCGCCATCGGGAGCCTCGGCTACATCGCCGCGATCGTCATGTTCACCGTGGCCGCGTTCGGGCTCTACGCCACGGCCGTGACCACCCTGGCCTCCCGGCGACAGAACCTCTTCCTCAAGCGGCTGCGCTCCACCGCCGAAGGCGACGCCGGCATCATCGCGGGCCTACTGCTGCCCGTAGTCCTTCTCGCCGTGGTGCAGGTGACCGCGATCCTGACCGCCCTGGCCGTGGTCGCCGGCGGACCGGCCAACGTCGCCCTGCTGGTGGTGGCGGTCCTCACGACCGTGGCCATGATGATCGGCCTGGCGCTGGCAACGGCCGGGCTGACGAACTCCCCCGAACATGCCCAGGTCACCACCCTGCCCGTTACCCTCGGTGTGATCGCCACGGCCAGCTGGGTGGGCATCTCCGGCACCGAGAACCTCGCCTGGCTCAAGCGGCTGCTGCCCGGCGGCGCGGCCACCGAGCTGACCATGAACGCCTGGAACGGCGGCGTGGCCGTGACCGACTCCCTGCTCCTGCTCGCGCCCACGCTCGGTTGGGTCGTCATCGCCGTCGCCCTCGCCACCCGACTCTTCCGCTGGGAGCCCCGCCGATGACCACCGAGCCCCGGTTGGACGCCCCGACCCTGGTGGAAGATCTCCTACTGCTCCTGTTCCAACCCAGGTCCGGGACCATCGCGGGCGAGAACACCCTCTTCTATGTCCTCGGCGGAGCGGTCCTCGCGGACCTCGCCCTCGGCGGTCACCTGGCCACGGCGGACCGGGGGCGGGTCAGGAGCGTCGCGGGCCATCCACCGTCGGATGGTCTCCTGCGCCCGGCGTGGGACTACCTCGCCGAGAAACCGCGGGGTGTGCAGATGGCGCTGGCGGCGATCGGTCCCGCCCTGCGCAAGCCGGTGCTGGAGCGGCTCATCGCGCGAGGCGACATCGACCAGGAGCCCCGTAAGGTGCTCGGCCTGTTCCGGACGACGGCCCTGCGGGAGGGCAGGACCGAACGACGCGCCCGCCTGCTCGCCGACGTTCGGCAGGTCCTGGTGGACGGTACGGAGCCACAAGCCCGTGTCGCCGCGCTCGCGGCGCTGCTCTCGGCGAGCGGAACGCTCCCGCAGTTCGACCGCGAGATCCCGTGGACGTCGTCGGTGATCAGCCGAGCCAAGGAACTCGAGCGGGGCGACTGGGGTGCCGACGCGGCGGCGGCAGCGGTGACCCGCACCGTGACGGCCACCGTCGTCAACAGCGCCATCGTGGCCATCACCGTGCTTCCTCGAAGCTAGGGCGCGAGACCGCTCCGATGGGCTGGTGAGCCGCTCACAGTCTGGAATTGGGCGGGTGCGGCCGTTCGGGCGGTTTCCCCTTGGCATGGATGGCGTCGGAAGCGGCGATGCCGGCGAGGACGACGACGGCGGTGACGCCCACGGCCAGCGGTGGCAACAGGATCATGGACGGTGCGGCGACGGCGAGCGCCAGAGCGCCGACGATCCGAGAGTGGGACACCCGGTCGAATACGGCATGTTCCACCAGGGCTCGCCCGATCAGGAAAAGCATCGGTCCGCCGAGGACCACGAGAATCCAGGCCGGGTTGGTGTGCCCGAACGGGTGCTCGATCACGATTTCGTATCCGACGGCGACGGCGACGATGCCGGCCACCATGAGTACGTGCGCGAGGAAAGCCTCCCGGATGAGGTGCGAGGGCGCAGCGGCGGCTCTGATCGCTTGGGGTAAAAGCTGGCCCGCTCTGAAGAGGTAGACGCGGAACAGCAGCACGGTCGTGATGAATGAGACCGCGAACGCTGCTGCGGCTCCGCCGTGCTGGAAGGATGTGTCGCTGTAGGCCGAGCCCGTCGTCAGAATCAGTTCGCCGAGAGCGATGATGAAGAATTGTCGGTAGCGCTCGGACAGGTACTCGGCCAAAACGGGCCACTGCCGTTGGGTGGGACGGGACCACGGCGCGGGATAGAACAGCAGCAGTGCCGCGCAGTCGATGGCGATCGCGAGCGTCCACAACAGCCCTCGGCCCAGATCCGTCACGATCGCGCCAGCGATCCACGGCACGGCCGACAACGTGAACCAGAAGAACACCCCGGCCGCCCGGCGCTGAGCTTCGTGGCCGCGCAGTATCGGCACGATGACCAGCCCACGAACGATGTGGACGGCGACGTACGCGCCAGCGAAGGCCAAGCTTCTGTCGCCGAACGCGTGCGGCACCGCGACTGCCATCACCAGCGCGCCGAGCATGGCCGTGTAGACCAGCAGCTGCAGCTGCGGTCTCTGTGGATCGTAGAGGTCGGTGACCCACGCCGTGACGAACCACAGCACCATGAAGGCCAGCAGCAACAGCAGCGTCTCGCCGGCCTCGATGAGGACGACCCGCCGCGCGGTAAGTTCCTCGACCAGCCGCTGTGAGACGCGATTCAGAGCAAAGACGAACACCAGGTCGAAGAAGAGCTCCAGAAGGCTCGGCCGCTGCGGTTGCCCCGGTTTTCGAAGCAGCGCTGCTGCCCTTGTCGACATGGGCCGCCCGTTTCTGCCGGCTTCGCCTATCTGGGTATTGGTACCACGCCGGGCAGGTCGTCGAGTCGATACCCGAAGAATGCCGGCGGGCCACACACCTTTCGATAGTCGTCGCGATCCTCATTCCTCCGATGGTCGGTCCGTCACCTCGCACCGACCCGCCGGCCAGGGTTGCATCTCCCTTCGTGGGGTACGCCGTTGCGCCACGCGGGCGCCGTCGGATCAGCCGAGCGGGTCGGTGTGAGTCGCGTACACGCCGGGGGGCCGGTGCCGGATGGATCAGCGAGACGCGGGCGGGCGCGCTGGGGTTGACGGCCTCGTGGAACTGCGGGTGCACGGGGTGTCCGCCACCGGCCCGGATGACCTGCTGGATCGACCACACGTGCAGCAGGTGGCGGGCGATCACCGGGGTGGCTTCTACCGACCCCGGCCGGGTAACCACGAGGGCGGCGAGGCGGGCGGAGTGACGCTGGAGGCGTACCGCTGGAACAATCTGCCCGCCGGCAACGCGGTGCGAACGCTGTCGATGGTGATCCTGTTGCCCTTCATGCTGATCAACCTCGCCATCTGGATGCGTCCGGCCGGAGCCGGCGACCCGGTGATCAAGGCCTTGTGCCGGTTGTTGGCACTCACCCTGACCGGGATGTACGTGCTGAGCATGGTGGGGATCGCGCTGGATGTGATCGCGTGGAAGTGCATGTCCTCGCCCGAGTGCCTGGCCGGACGCAGTTGGCTCTCCTGGCTCGGGGGCCGTCCTGCCGGACTGCGCCTGGCGGTGCTCGCGCTCGCGCCGGCTGCGGCCATCAGCCTGGTGTGGGGGCTCAGCGCCCGCCCGGCACTCCCGTTTCACGTCTTCCCTGCGGCCGATCATCCCCTTGCGGAGCACCGACTCACCGCCGTCGGCCGGTGGGACAACGAGCCGCTGGTCGGTCGACTGCGCTCGATTCACGTCGCGGCGGCGTTTGCCACGCTGGACCTCAGCCTGCTCGGTGCCCGGGCCGCACAGGGTTTGTCGCTCGGCACCGTCGCGCTGGCGGCAGCCGCCGGACTGTTGCTGGTCACCTGTGCGGCCTTGCTCTGCACTCCGCCCCTCAGCGCGCCCACGGAAGGGCGGCTCGACCGGTTGGTCAGCGTCCTGCGCGCGATCGCCCTCGGCCTGACCGTGGTGGTCTGGATCCACGTTCTGACCAGTTCGGCCGACTGGCCGGAGAGGAACGGACTGCCCGGCTACAACCTGACAATCGTCGGGTTGTTCGTCGGTCAGGCCGTGCTGCTGGCTGCCCTGGCTGCGGTGCTGTACTGGCACCGGGACCGACAGTCGGACGCCGCGCCCTCGCTCGGGTTCGGCGCCCTGGCGGCCTCCGTCGCCGCGATCAGTCTGGCGCTCACGTTCTCCGCCGAACTGGCCTATCGGGTGTCCGACGTCCTCAACAGGGGTGCACCGACCGCGGAGGCGCTGATCACCAGCCCTCCGCGTGCCTGCATCTGGGTGATTCTCGGCTTCTCGCTGGCGGTGCTGGTGACGCTGGCCGTCGCCGGCGTGGTGTCGCTGTCGTCACGACCGGAACGGAGACGCGCCGCGGCGTCGATAGTTGCTCGCGACTTCCCGAACCCGCCGAACGATGCCGGGCCACGGCTGAGGCAGGTGCGCAAGGCCATCGCCCACGCCCGGTTCACCGAGCGACTGGTGCCACTCGCGGTGCTCTACGCCTGCCTGGCCGGAATCGGCATGACGATGGTCGCGCTCGGCCTGCTGCCGACGCCTCCCGGCGAACTGGTCCAGCGCTACGTGGGGCTGCCGGCCAGCTTCGTCAACTTCAGTATCGGCGTCGGCAGCTATCTGATCGCCGCCATCATCATCGGCCTGATCGTCGGTGGGATCTTCGCCTATCGCACCCCTGGATTCCGCCGCTACGTCGGCGTGCTGTGGGACCTGGGCACCTTCTGGCCCAGAGCCGCGCACCCGTTCGCGCCACCGTGCTACGCCGAACGGGCCGTTCCCGAACTGACCTGCCGGGTCACCCACCTCGTCGACTCCGGCAACGCGGTGGTGCTCACCGGACACAGCCACGGCTCCGTCCTGCTCGCAGCGACGGTGCTCCAACTGCCACCACGGGTCACCGACCGGATCGCGCTGCTGACCCACGGCTCGCCCCTTCGACGGTTGTACGCCCGGCTCTTCCCCGCGTACGTCAGCGACGCCGTGATTCACGAGGTCGCCGAGCGGGTCGACTGGCGGTGGGTGAATCTGTGGCGGGACACCGACCCCATCGGCGGCCGAGTCTTTCCCCCGCAACGCCCCGACGAGGCACCCGTCGCATCCGAGCGAGTGGCGACGGTGGACCGACGGCTTCGCGACCCACGCGGCGTCACAGCTCCGGCCGGCGACATCTTTCCGCCACCGATCAAGGGACACCGGCCCTGCGAATCCGATGCGGCGTTCGACGAGGCGGTACGTAATCTCGCCGACCACCTCCGCTGAGCCAGTGGTCGCGCGCAGCTCCTCCGCGTCGTCCACCCGATCCGCCGTCCGCAGCACCGATCCCAGCGGTGTGCGGCCACGAGTGGCGGACAGCCGACACCGGAGCACGATGTAGCCGACTGTGACCATGAAATCACTGCGTGCACACTCCTCTCCGACATGTTCCCGTCGACTGGAGGAACAGATGCGTCTCCGATCATTCGTCACCGCGGCACTGGCCGCCGTCCTGGCCGCCGGCGCACTCGCGCCGGCGGCACCGGCCGCGGCGGCCACCGCCGACCGCTGGGGCTTCGCGTACGTCAAGGACCCCACCGTGCCGGTCTGGACGGTGTTGGACACCAGCCGGCAATGGGGTAGCTGGAAGACCGCCTTCCCGGCCGCCTGGGCCGACGGCGTCAAGCTCGCACCCGGCCGGTTCCAGGTCCGCTTCCCGCAGGTGGGTGCCAGCTCGCGGGGTGTACCGCACGTGACCCCGGTGAACCGGACCGGTCACTACTGCGAGGTGGTTCGCTGGTTCCAGTCCGGCGCCGACGAGATCGTCGACGTACAGTGCCACAAGCCCGGCGGCACGCGCGAGGACACCCCGTTCACCGTGCTCTGGACGACCAGTTCGGGCGTGCTGCCGGCCGGCACCTCCCACGCGTACGCGCAGTGGGGCGGCGGCGTGGTGGCGCAGTCGTACAACTCCACGGGCGTGGTGAACACGGTCGGGCCGGTGGGCGTCGGGCAGTATCTGGTGCGGCTGCCCGGGGTGGGGCTGGCCGGGGTGCTCGCCGGCAACGTGCAGGTGACCGCCGTGCAGCCAAACGCCGGCCCTCGCCGCTGCAAGGTCTACTCCTGGAGCGCGGTCGGCAGCGACGTGCAGGTCTACGTCTTCTGCTACGACCAGGCCGGCGCGTTCACCAACACCGACTTCGTCCTCTCGTACCACCGTCGGCGGCCGGTGATCGGCTCCCTCGGCCCGCCGTCGTACTTCGGTTACCTGGGTACCGCCGTCGGCGGGCCGACCAACGACAACTCGGTGCTCGGTGTCGGCGCGAACACGGTGGCGCCGCTGGCACCCGCCGGCCGCTACCTGGCGACCTTCCCGCAGGTCGGCATCAGGGAGACCCACGCCCAGGTGGTGGCGCAGGGCGCCGGCAGCAACTACTGCCATCTCACCCAGTCCTGGACGTACACCACCAACGCCGACGTCGACGTGATCTGCTTCGACAACACCGGCGCAGTCACCCCGCACCGCTTCCTGGCCACCTTCACCAGCCGACTCTGACGCCGCCCCGCACCGCGCCGGTGGTGGAGTTCCCATTGCCGGCGCGGTAGAGGCGCAGCACCAGTGGCAGATCCTGACAGCCACGGCCCGCGGGTGGCAGGCATCAACGCTTGTCATCCCGGTCGACCGCCAGGGGGGGTGCCTCCCGCCGACGTGGTGAGCCGACCCTGCCGGACGGATCGCCGAATCAGAACGAGGTCAACGGCCACGGCCCCGAACAGCGCAGCATTGGTGGCCAACGAGATGATCAAGGGTTGGAACAGGAGCAGCACGGGGCTCAGCAGGCCGAGAATCGCCAGGCCGACCAGCCCGGGCCACGGCAGACGGTGGAACACCAACAGGTGGTACACGATCCGACCGATCAGGAAAAGCACGGCTCCACCGACCATGAGCATCACCCAGGCACCTTGTGGATCACTCAGCGGGTCGGTGACGAGCACTTCGTTGCCAACCGCGGTGAGCAGCGTTCCCCCGATCACCAACGCGTGGCACAGCGCGACGGAGACGGCCATCCGTGGGCGATTCTGATCGAGAATGCTGCCGATTCGCAGGTCACCGGGAATCAGGTAACCGCGCCAGAGCAGCACCACGTTGAGGAACGCCAGTCCGAAGGCGAGCGTGCGCAGCCCAGTGATTTCCGCACTGGCGTAGGCGAGACCACTGACCAGGATCGCCTCACCCAGGGCGATGATGAACACCTACTGGTACCGCTCCGACAGGTGCTCGCCGACATTGCGGAGGCTCTCGTCCGGCACTCGGCCCAGCCCCGGAGTTGGCCAGCCGAGCCAGGCTATTCCGTAGTCGATGGCCAGGGCGACCAGCCACAGCACCACCCGCTCGTCCTCCGGCCGGAAGGCACCGACCAGCCAGGGCACGCCGGAGATCGCGAACCAGATCATGATCAGCAGCGACCGCTGTTGCAGCGGATGCCCGCGGAGCAGCGTCAGCAACACCGCGCCCCGGAGCAAGTGCACGAGGACGTACGCCCCGGCGAAGATGAATCCGTGCGCACCGAACGCGTTCGGTATCGCGGCCACCATCACCAGGCCGATGAACATGATGCTGAGAACGAGCCCCTTGATGATCAACTGGTTGGGGTTGTACCAGTCGGTCGCCCAGGCGGTCGCGATCCAGATCCAGTAGACGCCTGCGAACAGGATCAAGGTCTCGAACGCGTTGCCCCAGGTCAGGTCATGGAAGAGCCGCCGCGACAGCAGGGTCAGCCCGAGGATGAGGGACAGGTCGAAGAAAAGCTCAAGGGCCGACGCCTGGCGTGGGTGCTCACGCTTACGCAGCAGCCCCGCCACCCGGCTGCCTGCCACTGTGCGTCCGCCTCACCCGTTTCGTCGCACTCTTCGTATCACGGGATCGGGACGGGGCGGGACGTTACGACTCGCTCACCCTCGGCGCGCTCCGAACCGGCGACGTCCGAAGGGCCCCGTGTCGCCCCGCGCATACCGGCCTTCGCGCTCCCCCAACTTCCCGGGATCTGTAAACAACCCTTGATATTAAACTTCACGAACGTCAATATGTGGAGGACGCGGGTCGTCGACGCCTGGGGAGTGAGCCATGAGAAGCCGTCGGATTTTCGCAGTGGTAGCCGGGGCGGCGATGGCCGTCACGGCCGCCGTCGCCTTCGTCCCCAGCAGCATGGCCGCCGTGTCCTCGGCCAACGCCGTCCCGATGGTCGCCTGCACCGCCCCGGCCTGGGCCGAGGGCAGCACCTACCAGGCGGGCGCCCAGGTCACCTATGGTGGCCGGCTCTACCAGGCGCTGGTCACCCACACCGCGCACCCCGGCGCCGGCTGGAACCCCGCCGCGACCCCGTCGCTGTGGCGCGACCTGGGCGCGTGCTCGGGAACCACCCCGCCGCCCACCACGCCACCACCGACGACCCCGCCTCCCACCACTCCACCACCGACCACACCTCCCCCCACCACGCCGCCGCCCACCGGTGGGACCTGCGCGGTGAAGTCGCGGCCCGCCGGCAAGGTGTTGCAGGGCTACTGGGAGAACTGGGACGGCGCCTCCAACGGCGTACACCCCGGCCTCGGCTGGATCCCGATCACCGACAGCCGGCTCACCCAGCACGGCTACAACGTGATCAACGCGGCGTTCCCGGTGATCCGCTCGGACGGCACGGTCCTCTGGGAAAACGGAATGGACGCTGGCGTGAAGGTGGCCACCCCGGCCGAAATGTGCCAGGCCAAAGCGGCCGGCGCCACCATCCTGATGTCGATCGGCGGGGCCGCCGCGGGCATCGACCTGAGTTCCACCGCGGTCGCCGACCGGTTCATCGCGACGATCGTGCCGATCCTGACGACCTACCACTTCGACGGCATCGACATCGACATCGAGACCGGCCTGACCGGCAGCGGCAACATCAACACCCTGTCCACGTCGCAGGCCAACCTGATCCGGATCATCGACGGCGTGCTCGCCCGGATGCCGTCGAACTTCGGCCTGACCATGGCACCGGAGACGGCCTACGTCACCGGCGGCAGCGTGGTCTACGGCTCGATCTGGGGCTCGTACCTGCCGATCATCAAGAAGTACGTGGACAACGGCCGGCTCTGGTGGCTGAACATGCAGTACTACAACGGCAGCATGTACGGCTGCGCCGGCGACTCGTACCCGGCGGGCACCGTGCAGGGCTTCACGGTGCAGACTCAGTGCCTGAACAACGGCCTGACCATCCAGGGCACCACCATCCGCGTGCCGTACGACAAGCAGGTCCCCGGCCTGCCGGCGCAGAACGGGGCGGGCGGTGGCTACCTGTCGACGTCGTTGGTCACGCAGGCCTGGAACTCCGTGCCCGGCCTCAAGGGCCTGATGACCTGGTCGGCGAACTGGGACGGGTCGAAGGGGTGGACCTTCGGCGACAACGTGAAGCGCCTGCAGGGCCGCTGACCGGTGACGGCGCCGGGCCCACCGCCAGCCGGTCTTCCGGCCGCCGGGGGCCCGGCGAACCAGAACTTGGTCCCCTGCGACAGGTAGGCGTCGTGCTACTTGCCGCCCGCGCGGCGGTCCGTCAGTGGCCGGTCGGGGACGCTGCCCGATCGGGTCGGAGCATGCGGTGGTGCAGGCGTGCCGCCTCCTCCCGGCCGGTGATGTGACGTAGGGCGAGCCAGGCGGCCCCGATGGCCGGGTCCCGGGCGGTCGCGGCCGGGCCGGAAAGGGTGGCCAGGACTGCCGTTCGCACGGGTGTGGTGTTGGTCAGGAGGCTACCGGCGAGCACGACCGGGCCGTCCGGTGGGCCCAACTCACCGAGCGTGGCGACCAGTCGAGTGGCGGCCTGGACGGTCAGTCGCTCGGCGAGGGCGTCGCCGGCCGTGGCGTGGGCGCACACCAGTGGTGCCAGCGCGGCGAATGCCGCCGGCTGCTGGCGGCCGGCCCAGTGCACGAGTTCGTCGCAGGTGGTCACGCCGGCCTGCGCCGCGATCGTGGCCGCCAGCCCGGGGGCCACCGGGGGACCCGACCAGGCCCGGGCGATCGAGCGAACCGCCTGCAGGCCCAGCCACAGGCCCGAGCCCTCGTCTCCCAGTAGCCAGCCGAGGCCGTCGGCGGTGTGGCTGACGCGCCGGTCGTCGATGCGGGCGGCGACCGCGCCGGTGCCGGCGATGAGCACTGCTCCCGAGGCCGCCGACGTGCCTGCCGCGAAGGCCGTCACCGCGTCTCCGACCATGGTGACCGGGCAGGTCAGCCCGCATCGGGCCCACTCGGCGGTGAAGGCCGCCGTGATCTCTGGAACCGCCATGATGCCCGCGCCGGCGATGCCCGCGACGCCGCTGCGCACAACTGCGGGGTCGTGCTCCCCCAGGGCCTCGCGCACCGCCGCGCCGATCGAGCGGGCAGCTGCCGCCCCCGCCGCCGTCGGGTTGCCCGGGCCCGCTGAGCCGCGGCCCACCACCGTGCCGTCCCGGGTCGCCAGGACCGCCCGGGACGCCGTGCCACCGGCGTCAACACCCAGTACGAGCACCATGCCACACATCGAAGCATGGAAAATTCTTGTTGACTAGGCAGTCGGGTGGTCGTAATTTTCATCTTCATAGCTACTCGACGAAAAGGATGATCACTGGTGACGGGTGAGAGTGGTGGGCTGCTGGTACGGCTCCGGATGGAGGGGCCGACCATGCCGGAGGCCCTCGCGAAGATCGCCGAGGCCATCCTCGACGATCCGGAGACGGCGGCGCACGCCAGCATCGTCGACCTGGCCGAACGATCCGGGACCTCCACGGCGACGGTCACCCGCTTCAGCCGGGCACTCGGCTTCAAGGGGTACGCCAACCTGCGCGTGGCCGTGGCGACCGAGACCGGGCGCGCCGAGCAGGCACGCTGGGAGACCGACATCTCCGGGGACATCGCGCCGGAGGACCCGATCGTCAGCGTCCTCGACGTGATCACCGCGGCGGACACCCGGGCCATCCAGGCGACCGCGTCCGGCCTGGACACGGCCGCGGTCGAACGGGTGGCGGCCGCGATCGCCGCCGCCGGCCGGGTGGAGATCTTCGGGCTGGGCAGCAGCGGCACCGCCGGCAGCGAGATGGCCTTTCGACTTGAGCGCATCCGCATCCCGGTGCGATACCGCGCCGACACACACACCGCCCTCACCAATGCCGCGCTGCTCGGGCCGGGCGACGTCGCGATCAGCCTGTCGCACTCCGGTCGAACCCGCGAGGCGATCGAGATGCTGGCCGAGGCCGCCGATCACGGCGCGCTGACCGTGGCGGTCACCTCGTACGCCCGCTCACCACTGGCCGAGGTCGCGGACGTCGTCTTCACCACCTCGGTGCACGAGACCACGTTCCGCCTCGCAGCCCTCTCCGCGCTGCACTCGCAGCTACTGATCCTCGACCTCATCTACGTCGCCGTGGCACAGCGCACCTACGAGCGCACCGCCGAAGCTCTCGAACTCACCGTGCGGGCCGTCGACGCACACCGGATGCCGGACACCAATGCGAACCGCAAGCGAGCACGGAAGGAAAAGCCGCTGTGACGATCACAAGCGCGGACTATGTCGAGGTCATCACCAAGGCCATCGAACGTGTCGGCACCACGCAGGGCGACCGGGTGGCGCGGGCCGCCGATCTGTTGACCGCGACGCTGCAGGCCGGCGGGGTGATCCAGGCGTTCGGCTGCGGACACTCCGAGGCACTCGCCATGGAGATCGCCGGTCGGGCCGGCGGTCTCGTGCCCACCAACAGGATCGCCCTCCGCGACATCGTCCTGTACGGCGGCGAACCCACGAGCGTTCTCAGTGACCCGCAGCTGGAGCGCACGCCCGATGTGGCGCACCGCCTCTACGCACTCGCCCCGATCAAGCCCGACGACGCGTTCGTCATCGCCTCGAACTCCGGCGTCAACGGCGCCGTGGTGGAGATGGCACACCTGGTGAAGCAGCGCGGGCACGCGCTGATCGCGATCACCTCGGTCGAGCACTCCGCCCGGGTCGAGTCGCGGCACGACAGCGGGCTCAAGCTCGCCGACCTCGCCGACCTCGTACTCGACAACGGCGCACCGTACGGCGACGCGGCCCTCGACTACGGCGGTGGCGCGGTCGGGGCGGTCTCGTCGATCACCGCAGCGCTGCTGGCCCAGCAGATCGTCACCGAGGTGGTGGCGCGGCTGCTGGCGCTCGGCGTCACCCCGCCGGTCTATCTGTCCGACAACGTGCCGGGCGGGCGGGAGCACAACAAACTCATCGAAGCGCGGTACGCCGGGCGCATCCGACGTACCGCATAGGGAAAAGGCCCAGCTGATGAACCGTTCACCCCTGTCCGGACCGTACCCCACGAGACGAACCGTGCTGCGCGCGGCCGCAACCGCCGGCATCGCGCTGCCCCTGCTGAGCGCCTGCGTGACCGGCGGCAGCGACGACGAGGACCCGGCCGCCGGCAACACCGGTAGCAAGAGCGCCGACAACCCACTGGGCGTCAAGGCGGACGCGCCACTCGAGGTCGTGATCTTCAAGGGTGGGTACGGCGACGAGTACGCCAAGCGCGCCGAGGCGCTCTACACCCAGAGGTACGCGGGCGCGAAGATCGACCATCAGGGCATTCAGAAGATCGGCGAGGCGTTGCAGCCCCGGTTCGTCGCGAACACCCCGCCGGACGTCGTGGACAACACCGGCGCCAGCCGCCTCGACATCGCCACGCTGGTCACCGCCAAGCAGGTCAGCGATCTCAGCCAGTTGCTCGACGCTCCCGCGTACGACGACCCGGGCAGGACGGTGCGCGACACGCTGCTGCCCGGCGTGGTCGACGACGGCACGTTCGACACGGTGCCGCTGACGCTCAACTTCACCTACACCGTCTGGGGTCTCTGGTATTCCAAGCCGCTCTTCGCCGCGAAGGGCTGGACCTTCCCGACGACCTGGGACGACATGCTCACGCTCTGCGCGACCATCAAGGCGGCCGGCATCGCGCCCTGGACCTACCAGGGCAAGTACCCGGAGTACATCAACGACCCGCTGCTCAGCATGGCCGCCAAGACCGGCGGGCCGGCGCTGATCAAGGCCGTGGACAACCTCGAGCCGAACGCGTGGAAGGCGCCGGGCCTGATCGGCGCGGCCGAGGCTTTCGCCGAGCTGGCCGGCAGGGGTTACCTCATGTCCGGCTCCGAGGCGCTGTCCCACACCGAGGCGCAGGCGGCCTGGTCGCAGGGCAAGGCCGCCTTCATTCCCTGCGGTTCCTGGTTGGAAAGCGAGCAGAAGGGCATCACGCCGGCGAACTTCGACATGGTGATGGGTCCGGTGCCGTCGCGGACGACGGCGGACGCCCTGAAGCAGACGGCGGTGCAGGCGGCGAGCAGCGAGTCGTTCCTGGTACCGGCGAAGGCCAAGAATCCCGCCGGCGGTATGGAGTACCTACGGATCCTGTTCTCCAAGCAGTCGGCGAAGGCGTTCGCTGAGACCGCCGGGACCCTGCCCGCCGTGGCCGGGGCCACCGACGGTCTCACGCTGAGCAGCGGCCTCGGCTCGGTGCGCGACGCGGTCAAGGCGGCCGGCACCGAGACCTTCACCTACCGCTTCCGCACCTGGTACGCCCCGCTGGCCAAGGCCGTCGACGACGCCACCGGCGAGCTGGTGAACCGGCGGATCACCGCCGCCCAGTGGTCGGCCCGGATCCAGAGGGCGGCCGACGGGCTGGCCAAGGACTCCACGGTGAAGAAGTACACCCGCTGATGAGACACGGTCGGTGGCGGTTTCTGGCCGGCGCGCTGGTGCCCGCGCTGGTGCTGCACGCCGTGTTCGTGCTGTCGCCGTACGCGCAGGCCTTCTACCTGTCGCTGACCGACTGGACCGGCGTCGCCGGCGAGGCGCGTTTCGTCGGGGTGGGCAACTACGCCCGCCTCGGCGGCGACTCCCTGTTCCTGCACGCGGTCCGGAACAACGCGGTGATGTTGGTCGTGGTGCCACTGGTGACCATCGGCATCGGATTGTTCCTGGCGAGCATGATGCACCTCGGTGGCCGCGGTGGACGACGGGGGATCGCGGGCTCCGGCGCGTACCAGATCGTCTACTTCTTTCCGCAGTTGTTGTCCCTGGTGGTCATCGCGGTGCTGTGGGGGTTCGTCTACAACCCCAACAACGGGCTGCTGAACGGGGCGCTGCGGTCGGTCGGCCTGGACGGGTTGACCCGCAGTTGGCTCGCGTCGCCGTCCCTGGCGCTGGTCGCGGTGATGGCGGTCCTGGTCTGGTCGTCGGTGGGCTTCTACGTGGTGCTGTTCAGCGCGGCGATCGACAGCATTCCGCGGGAGCTGTTCGAGGCGGCGTTGCTCGACGGAGCCGGCGGTTGGGCGACCTTCCGCACGGTGACCTTTCCGCTGGTGCGGGAGAGCGTGCACGTCGCGTTCGTGTACCTGGGCATCGCGGCGCTGGACGCCTTCGCCGTCGTCCAGGTGATGACCGTCGGGCCCGGCGGACCGGACGGCGCGACCGAGGTGATCGGGCTGTCGCTCTACCGCAACGCCTTCCAGTACGGGAAGTTCGGCTACGCCTCGGCCATGGGGGTCGCCCTGTTCTTCGCCACGCTGACCCTGGCCGTGCTGGCGCTGCGGTCGGGCCGCAGGGAGAGGCTGGAGCTGGCATGACCGACTGCACCGCGGCGCGGCAAGGGCCAGGAGGGCATGTCGAGGGAGGATCCGCATGACCGTGACACGTGAGCGATCGACGGCGGTCGCCGCAGGGCCCGCCCCGGGACGCCGCGTCCGGCGCTCCGGAGCCGCCTTCCCGGTGCACCTCGCCATGCTGGCCTGGGCCGTCGTCACCGCGCTGCCGCTGATCTGGGCGGTGGTCAGTTCCGTCAAGACCGATGCCGAGATCCTCAACGAACCGTGGTCCCTGCCCGCGGCGCCACAGTTCGACAACTGGTCACGGGCGTGGACGCAGGCCAGCATCGGCCGCTACTTCCTCAACAGCGTCGTCGTGGTGGGTGGCGCACTCGTGCTGACCATGCTGTTGGGCGCGCTGGTCGCCTACGCCCTGGCGCGCTACGAGTTCCGCGGCAACCGGTTGATCTACTACACCTTCGTCGCGGCGATGTTCTTCCCGGTGTTCCTGGCACTGGTGCCGCTGTTCTTCGTCGTTCAACAGTTGGGGCTGCTGGGCACGTACCGGGGTCTGATCCTGGTCTACGCGGCGTACGCCGTACCCTTCACGGTCTTCTTCCTGCACGCGTTCTTCCGCACGCTGCCCGCCGAGGTGGCGGAGGCGGCCTTCATCGACGGTTGCTCGCACGGCGGGGTGTTCTTCCGCGTGATGCTGCCGATGGCCCGGCCGGGCCTGGTGGCGGTCGGCATCTTCAATTTCCTCGGGCTCTGGAACCAGTACCTGCTGCCGCTGGTTCTCAATCCCGACCCGGACCGGTACGTCCTGGCGCAGGGTCTGGCCGCCCTGTCGGTCAGCCAGGGGTATCGCAGCGACTGGAGCGGCCTGTTCGCCGGTTTGACCATCGCCATGCTGCCGGTGCTCGTCGCCTACGTCGCGTTCCAACGGCACATCCGCGCCGGTATGACCGCCGGCGCGGTCAAGTAGGTCCCCATTCCACCCCCACCCATCGGAGGACCCGACTCATGTCCATCGACAGACGTAGATTGATGGGGTTCGCGGGAGTAGCGACCCTGCTCGGCACGCTGGCGGTCTTCGCCAGCGCACCGAGTGCCTCCGCCGCCGAGTGCGGCTACCTGTTCGACGACTTCTCCTACACATCGTCGAGCGACAGTTCCCTGACCGCGCACGGCTGGACCCCGCGCAGCTACTCCGGCGGCCCCGGCGTACCCGGGGCGACCTGGTCGCCGAACAGCATCACCTTCCCCAGCGTCAGCGGCCAGAAGGTCATGCAGCTCACCGCCTCGACCGACGGCACCGGCGCCGGCACCAACCAGGCGGAGCTCTACAGCACCCAGAAGCGCTACCTCGAGGGCACGTACGCCAGCCGGGTGCGTTTCACCGACACCCCCACCAGCGGCAACGACGGCGACCACATCAACCAGACGTTCTTCACGATCAGTCCGTTGAACGGTGACCTCGACCCCACCTACAGCGAGCTGGACATCTCCGAGTACCTGCCCAACGGTGGGTGGGGCGAGACCGGCCCGATCAACTACCAGACCACCTGGTACACCTACCGCAACGACCCCTGGTACGCGGACAACGTGCACTCGGAGCAGCGCAGCAGTCTCAACGGCTGGCACGACCTGGTGGCGACCGTCGCTAACGGACACGTCATCTACTACATCGACGGCGTCCAGGTGGGCGACCACTCGGGCAAGTTCTACCCGCGGCAGACCATGACGATCAACTGGAACCTCTGGTTCATCGACACGACGGCCCACACCGGCGGGCTGAGCACCTACACCCAGCAGGTCGACTGGGTGTTGTTCGCCAAGAACCAGGTCCTGACCCCGGCGCAGGTGACGTCGAAGACGACGGCGTACCGGTCGGCGGGCAGCACGTTCGCGGACACCGTCGCCACGACGGGCACCTGCTCAAACCCGACGAACCCACCGACCACGCCGCCGACCACCCCGCCGACGACTCCGCCCACCACGCCGCCGCCGGCCGGCACCTGTGCGACCGCGCCGGAGTGGGCCTTCACCACGGCCTACACCGGCGGCCAGACCGTGAAGCACGAGAAGAGCAAGTACGGCGACCCGAGCGGTCCGTCGTCGGGTGACGGCAAGCACCTGTGGCGGGCACGGTACTGGACGCAGGGCTCCGAGCCGGGCTGGACCCAGCAGTGGGAGGATCTCGGCCGCTGCTGAGCGCGACTGAACGGAGGTAAGGACGGCCGCTCGCCAGGCTCGGCGAGCGGCCGTCCGGGTCAGAGGCCCGCGGCGTGCGCGGCCGCGGTGCCGCCGACCACAGGTAGGACGATGTTGCTGCTCTTCAGTGCCACCTGCAGGTTCGCGGCGGTGGTGTCCGCCTGGCTGGAGTACTGCGGGTAGCTGGCCACGATGATCACACCGATCCGGTGGCCGGGCTTGAAGACGTAGTCCTCCGGCAGCAGCGGGAAGCTGAAGTTGTACGACTCCCCCGGCACCAGAGGCACGGCGACGCGGATCGACTGCCGGTTCTGGGCGTCCATGATGCCCTTGGTGACCAGCTCGTAGTCGGCCGTGGCCACCCGCTTCGCCGTCTGCTTGTAGCAGCCGTCGTCGGTCGGGCTGCTCTCGCCCCAGCAGTCCTCCGTGGTCAGGGTGATGATTCCCTCGCCGGAGGCCCGGTGGGCGACCCGCTCGTCGGTGCCGTAGTCGACCAGGATCGCACCGAGGTTGGTGTCGGTCTGGTCGGCGGAGGCCCGCAGTTGCACGGTCGGTGTGCCGGAGATGTGCAGCGGCGCGGAGAGGGGCGCGGAGAGGAAGGCCAGCCGGTTGGGCTGCACCACGTCCGGGTCGAGGATCATGGTGTTCTGGCTCTGCGTGCGGCTGTCCTGGAACGACCCGGTCGCCGGCTTCGCCGTGGGCACCAGCCCGAGACCGCCCGCGCCGGTGGCGCCGGGCTGGAGGAACACCTCCGTGTCGGCCTTGCCGGGGATCGGCCAGTCGGCGTGGGTCTCCCACACGTCGGCGGACCGCTCCAGGTCCACCCGCGGCTCATCCATGATGCCGTTGGCGACGCCCTGCAGCCAGAAGTCGAACCACCGGTGCAGCGTCGACACCCACACCGCGCGGCGCGAGTCGAACGGGTCGACGTGGCCCTCCTGCGACAGCCACAGCTTGCGCGGCACGTTGTTCTCCGCCAGGGCGTACCAGAACTTGCTGAAGTGGTCCGGCCGGACGTTGTCGTCGTTGAGGCCGTGGTAAAGCAGCACGCTGGCGGTGACGTTGGGGACCTTCTTGACGTAACTGCGCTCGTTCCAGAAGGCCGTGTAGTCGCCGTGCTCGTCGCCGTCGGCGGCGCCAATCGCGTCGCGCACCGGCTTGCAGTAGTCCCGGCGCTCGGGGTTGGTGACCGTGTTGGCCAGCGACGCCACGTAGCTGTTGCCACGGGTGACCACGCCGTTGCTGCGCACGTAGTCGTAGTACTCGGTCGGTCCGCTGATGGGCACGACCGTGGTCAGGCCCTGCACACCGGTCACCGCCGTGGCCATGGCCAGCGAGCCGTCGTACGACTTGCCGATCATCCCCGTCTTGCCGTTGTGCCAGTCCGCCTTGACGATCTCACCGGCGGCGTTGCGGGCGGTGGCCCGGCCGTTGAGCCAGTTGACGGCCTGCTTGGCGCTCAGGTTGTCCTGGTTGGCGTTGGTGGTCGGGCAGCCGGTGGAGTTGTTGGTACCGACCATGTCCAGCAGGATGACCGCGTAGCCGCGCGGCACGAAGTAGTTGTCGTAGAACAACGGCCACTTGTCCAGCAGCCCGTCGCCGTCGAGGTCCGCCTTGCACTCGGACTCGTTGCCTCGGCAGACCGTCGAGTAGTACGGGCTGGCGTCCATCACCACGGGGGCCTTGAGCCCCTGCGCGGTGGCCGCCGGCCGCATCAGGTCGAACGCGATGATGTCGCGCAGACCGTCCTTGTCGCTGTCGAAGGTGGAGTCGATGAAGAGGCGCTCCCGAATGGCGTCGGCGTAGCCGAACACCGGCTGGGTGACGCCGTCCTGGACGACGATCGACGGCGGGCTGTCCGCCGCCAGCGCCTGCGGCGCCGCGCCGAGGGCGGCGAGCACCGTCGCGGACAGTACGGCCACGCCAGTGCGCCAGCGCGTTCCCACTGTAGGCATGCATTCTCCTTGATGTGTCCGAGGCTGCGTACGCTACGAGCCGGTGGCCGGTGCCACCACCTGCACGTGTAGGAACTTCGTCGGGTGTGGTTCGACGCGGGCCACACCGCGGCGACGGGACTACGGCGGGCCGGCCAGCACCAGCTCCCGTAGCCACCGGTCGAGTGTCGGGGCGTCCAGGCCACCCGGCCAGCCGCGGAGCAGGGCGCCGCCCTTGGCCACCAGCACCACGGCCGGCGGCTCCCGCACCGCGTACGAACGCCAGACCGTCTTCTCGTCGTCCAGGACGACCGGATACTCCACCCGGTGCGCGCGCAGGTAGTCCTGGACCTCGTCGCCCTGGTCCGCGCCGGCCACACCGACGAAGACCACCCGGTCGCGATAGTTGCGGGCCAGCTCACTGAGGGCGGCCTGGCGGCTGGCGCAGGTGGTGCACCAGGAGCTGAAGAAGGTGAGCACGACGGGACGCTGCGCCCACAGTTCGGCTGCGGCAAACGGGGTGCCGTCGGTCAGCGCGCCGGTGAACGCCGGGGCGGCCGGGGCGGTGCCGGGCGCCGGGCGCAACGCCAGGTCGGCGGGGACCGGCCCGGGCAGCGTCGCCGCCCCTCCAGCGGGCGCCGGCGCGGGCTCGGGGTCGGGCGTGCTGCATCCGCCCAGCAGCACCGCCGCGAGCACCAGCGGCAGCAGTGCCCGCCTCATGACGGCACCACCGCCACCAGCGCCGGGCCCTCGCTGCTGTCCGGCGTCAGGTCGAGCGCCGGACGGCCGTCCACCTCCAACCGGTAGGAGACCCGCTGCGGCACCCGCACCGGAACGGCGAACTCGCAGTAGGTGGGCAGGCGCTCGACGCCCAGGTCCTCGGCGAAGGCGGCCACTGCGGTTCCCGCCGGCAGTTGCCCGCTGGCCAGCGCCGCCCCGTCCGGGTCGAGCACGCGGAACGGCGCCCGGTTGTGAAAGTGCTGGTACGGACCGGTGCCGGCGCAGTCCACGCCCGCGGCCCGGATGTTGATGTCGCGAACCAGGACCCGGACGGTCGTCGGGGAGACCGCCTCCTGAGCGCCACCGCCAGCGCCGCAACCGCTCGCGCCGACTAGCAGCAGGGGCAGCAGCGTCACGATGCCTCGCCGCACGTCATCCTCCTCTCGCCCGCCTGCCGGGTCCGCGGCGGCAGGCCGCCGCGGACCCGGCAGGATCGGGGTCAACCTCGGGCGCCGGTCAGGACTTCTCGACCCGGCACTGCTTGGTCACCGTCTTCGTCGGGTCGCTCTCCGAGGTCGCGGTGAGCTTCACGAAACCGGTGGCCGCGGCTGCGGCGGTGGCACCCACCGACACCGTGACCGTGGTGGCCTTGCCGAACTGCGCGGTGGCCAGCTGGTTGGGCAGCCAGGCCCGCCAGCCCTTGCCGGCCACCTCCGCCGACAGGCGGTAGACGTCCGACTTCAGGTACGCGCTGACGTTCTCCGGGTGCTGCTGCCCGCCGGCCGAGTACGAACCGGTGTTGGTCAGCTCGAACGAGCAGGTCACCCCGCGGTTGGTCGGCTTGCCGCCGCCGGTCACCTCGCCCTTGCCCAGCAGCACGTCGTGACTGCTCGGCCCGCCGGTGCCGTCCAGCGAACGCACCGCCACGGTGTAGGAGAGCGAGCCGGCCGAGTCCCGCTTGAGGTCGATGACGTAGAAGTGCAGCCGGTTGGCCTCGTCGACGTACTCGTACTGGCTGCCGGTGTCCGCGCCGGCGTGGAACAGCGCGTCGGAGAGCTGCCGGTAGTCACCCATGGTGATCTTCTGCGGGGTGCCGTCCGGCCGGTAGAAGTCGATCATGTCGATGTCCTGCGGATTGGCGTCCACCACCCACTGGAACGGCGCGCTGTCGGCGTTCTTCGTCTTGCTCAGCAACACGCCACTGTCCGGGGTGAAGGAGTCCGCCCCCATCCGGTCGACGACCTCGACGGTGTAGTTGTTGAAGTTGCCACCGTCGCACAGCGGGTCGGTGCTGACCCCACACGTCGGCGACAGGTCCTTGTTCAGCGCGATGTTCACGCCGCTCAGACCCTTCGGGCCGGCGTCGACCGCCCGGGAGGTGACCTGCGCGACCACCATGCCCGAGGAGGCCAGCGCCTCCCGCGACAGCCGCAGCACGTGCTCCTCACCGAGCAGGCCGATCTTGAGTTTGTCCCGCACGGTGTGCAGCGAGCCCATCGAGCCGCCGTTGGTCGGCGGGATCTGCCAGCGGGTGTGCGGACCGCCCGGGCCGTTGAACGACCCGCGCGACATCATGCTCCAGATCCCGGTGTACGCCCTGCGCAGCGGCTCGCCGTACGGGTTGTTGTAGTTGTCGCCGATGCCCAGCAGATGGGTCAACTCGTGGGCGTAGACGCCCATGCCGGAACTCTCCCCCTGCGTCGACGAGCCGCCGCCGGCGTTGGGCCACAGTGTCGCCGCCGCCTTCCACGAGGTCCAGTCCACGTAGCGGGTCTTCGCCCAGTTCGGCAGGTTGGGGTCCGGTGGGCCCCAGGCGTCCGGCACGTCCTCCTTGTTCTGGAAGATCATCTGCCCGAACTCCTGCCAGGTCGACGACTCGTCCTGGCCGGCGCTGAGGATGAACACCAGCTCGTACTGGTTGGCGACCTCCTCGCCGACGGCCGCCCGCCAGGCGCCCAGGCCGTCGGTGCGGATGTTCTTGCCGCACACGTCCCCGCTCGGACAGGCGCCCGGGTTGAACCCGTTGTCCAGCCCGTACTGGTAGGACTTCGCCGGCATCTGGTACGGCCCGAACCCGGTGAGGTCGACGCCGTAGCGGCCGTTGGAGTCCTGCATCCAGTACTCGTGCAGGGTGTGGCCCTTGTTGAGGGTGTTCGGGGTGTTCAGGAAGTCCTGGTAGAACTTCGGGACGTCCGCCCGGGGAATGTTGGTCGCGACGGACTGGGGGTTGCCGAAGACCGTCGAGCGGGCCCGCTGGGAGACCGCGAACGTCTCGTCAGGATAGTCGAGCGCCACCAGGGCGATCTTGAAGTTGCGGATCGAACCCGACACGCTCGGGTCGGCCCAGTTCCTGCCGGGCACGGCCTTGTAGTCGTTCCACGTCATCGTGTCCGGGTTCTGCCAGGCCTGCGGGTCGAGGACCTGGAACGGCGCGGTGCCGCCGGCCGGGTTGGCCGGGGCCGCGGCGGCCTGCGCCGCCCCGGTCGCCACGAGCGTGGTCACCACGGCCGCGGCCAGCACGGCCCGTCTCAGCCGGGTTCGGTGGGGGGTAGCACGGTGCACGGAACCACCTCTCGTCGGGGAAACGCGGCGCTGGCGTCCCGGTGGGGGGTATGGCGGAACACCTGTCAGCAGGCCGCGCAGCGAATCTAGGAGTACGGGCCGGTGCCGGTCACCGTGCAGATGTCGGCAGGTGGGCCGGCGACTTCCGACACCTGAAGGACCGACGCCACCGGTGGGTCAGCCCGGGCCGGCCCCGGAAGCCGGTTCGGCCGTCGCCGTGAGGGCCCGCAGCACGTCCCGGCGCACCCGGTCGGCGGCAGTTCCGGACAGGGGTCCGCGCGGTGGGCGGCACCGCCCGCCGAACCGCCCGGCGCACTCCATCGCGAGCTTGACGGCCTGCACGGCTTCCGGCCGGGAGGCCCAGCCGAGTATCGGGTGCAGCTCGGCATAGAGCGGCAGCGCCCGGCCCAGGTCGCGGGCGACACACAGCTCGTACAGACGCACGGCCTGGCGGGGCAGCGCGTTGGGCAGGGTGGCGACCCATCCCGTGGCGCCGCACAGCACCAGTTCGAGCACCACGTCGTCCGCGCCGACCAGCACGTCGACGTGCGGGCAGAGATCCCGCAGGCGGTGCAACCTGCGTACGTCGCCGCTGACCTCCTTGACCGCGACGACCCCGTCTATCTCGGCGACGGTCGCCAGCAGGTCCGGCGTGAGGTCCAACCGGGTGTCGTACGGTTCGTTGTGGGCGACCACCGGCAGGCCGACCGCCGCCACCTCCCGGTAGTGGGCGACCACGTCGGCGACGCGGGCGGCGGGCCCGTCGGGTGGCCGCGCGAGTACGCCGTGGGCGCCGGCCTCGGCGGCCTGCTCCGCCCAGCGGCGGGCCTGCCTGCTGCCGTAGCCGCCGACGCCGGGCACCACCGCGCAGCCCGACGGCGCGGCCTCCACCGTCGCCTTGACCACGGCGGCCCGCTCGTCGTCGGAGAGGGCCTGGTACTCCCCCATCGACGCGCACGGCGCGACCCCGTGGCACCCCTCGGCGGCGAGCCAACGGACGTGTTCCTGAAGCCGGTCGAAGTCGACCGACAGGTCGGCGCGAAACGGCGTGGCGATGGTGACCAGCACACCCCGCCAGGGCCTACCAGCTCCCACTCGGGAAACCCCTCTCCGCGCCGGCACCGCCCACCATCCCACCCGCACCGCGCGGGGCGTCGCCGGTGCGATCCGTACCGGAACCCTAGGAACGTCTGCCGCCACCGGTCTTCGGACAGATGCCGGAACAGACGCGGTGCCGCACCTCTTTTTGTCGTGACTTCGACAGTGGACCTTGCGCGATGACCCACCGGCACCGGAGGGTAAGGACTGGCGGTCGCGCGATCCCTGTCACGCAGCGCAACCATGGGAGTTACATGCACGGTGAGCTCCAGCGAATCGTCGACGCCGTCGCCGCCCGGGTGGGGCGACCCGCCCTCATCGAGGACCGCCGACAGCGGGTGGTCGCCTACAGCGAGCACGACGGCCCAATGGACGACGTCCGCCGGACGTCGATCCTGCGCCGGCAGACGACGCCGGAGGTGATCGCCTGGTTCCGAGACAAGGGCGTGCTCACGGCGCACGCGCCGATCCGCACCCCCGCGTGCGCCGAGTTGGACCTGTTGGCGAGGGTTTGCGTGCCGATCCGGCACGACGACCTGCTGCTCGGGTTCGTCTGGTTCATCGACGCGGACGGCTCGATGACCGACGCCGACATCGCCACCGCGACCGGCCCCTTCACCGACCTGTCGCTGGCCCTGTACCGGGAGAACCTGCTCGGTGAGCTCGCCTCGCAGCGAGAGACCGAGGCCACCCGCACCCTGCTGGTGGAGAGCCGGCAGGCGCGCGAGCACGCGGCGCGGGCGCTGCTGGAGGAGGGCGTGGTGGTCGCCGACGGGTCGACCGTCGCGCTCGTCGCCCAACTCGTGCCGGCCGCCGGGCGGCAACCCGACGAGGTGTCCCGCATCGCCCTGGAACAGGCCCTGGTCACCACCCGCCGGTGGATCGGGGTACGGGAGACGCTGCACCTGGTCTGGCACGACCACGGGGTGCTGCTGGTCTGCGGCGACCGGGTCGCCGGCCGGCCCTCGCCGGAAGCCTCCGCCGGGCACCTCGACGAGGCGCTGGGCACCGCGACCCGGGGCCTGGCCTCGGTGGACCGGACCGTGACCGGGATCGGCCAGCCACGCGCCCGGCTGTCCAACGCAATCGAGTCCTACCAGGAGGCCGCGCAGGCCGCCCGGGTCGGTACGCAACTGCCCGCGCTGGGCCGGGTGGTCTCCTGGGCCGGTCTGGGCATCTACCGGGTGCTGTCCCAACTGGACAGCCAGCACCTCGACGTGGCGGGCGTCCATCCCGGGCTGGAGCGGCTGCTGCGCGACGACGCCCACCAGGTGCTGCTGGAGACCCTGGAGGCCTACCTCGACCTGGCGGGCAACGCGCATGCCACCGCCGAGAAGCTTCGACTGCACCGGACCACCCTCTACTACCGGCTGCAACGGGTGGAACAGCTCGCCGGGACCGACCTCAAGGACGGCAACGAACGGCTGTGCCTGCACCTGGCCATGAAGCTCGGTCGGCTCACCGGCCACTACCGCACGTCGTGACGCCGCCGCCCAGGCCGGCCGTTGTCGCTGCCTGCACGCCCAGCGGCAGCGCGCCCGTGGGCGAGACAGACCGATTGGACGAGCAGCGGAGTGGGTAGATACCGGACATGGCGAAAGATGATGATGCGATTTTGATTGGTGGTCCGCGCGACGGAAGCCGGTACGCGGCCAACGATGCTGGGCTGGTGGAGTTGGAGATCGATGGGCTGATCCACCGCTACATCCACACGAGCCAGCATCGCCAGGTCGATGGCGCCGAGTTGCGGGTCTACAACTACGACGGGGAGGTCTCTCCACAGGGCGCCCAGTCCGGGGTTGAGGACGCTCAGGACCGGGCGGCCTCGCCCCTCGCTGACGCAAACAATTCGGACACCGAGTCGCGAAACTAACAGACGCGGATTCCGTTTTCCCGCTGTTTCGGCTGGTGGCCCCCCTTCGTCGGCTGGCCACCAGCCGACGCCACCGCCGCGTCGGCCATGATCTTGATGACCAAAAGCCGGCCGCCGACCAACCCGCTCCGCGGCGAGGCGCCGCTACTGGGCAGGTCCGCGACGGCTCTCTTCAATTGCTGAAATGTGCTGCTCGGCCCACGCTCGGACCACTGCCAGCGGGGCGTCCAGGGAAAGTCCCAGGCTCGTGAGCCCGTAGTAGACGCGGGGCGGCACGCTCGCCTCGACCCGGCGAGTCACCAGGCCGTCGCGACAGAGGCTTTGCAGCGTCTGCGACAACATCTTGTTCGACACCCCAGGGGCACGGCGCCGCAGTTCCGCGAACCCGAGCTCTACCGGATGATGCTCCGCCAGCACCTTGATCAGCATCGACGTCCATTTGTCGCCGATCCGGTCCAGCAGTTGCCGAGTCGGACATTCCGGGCTGAATATATCCCCGGTTACCCCCGGCTCACCAGGTGGCGCGAAAGTGCCGTCTTGCCAAGCCATCACGCGTCTCCCATGTTAAGCAGGTAACCAATGGTAACCAGCAGGAGACCAGACATGGAATTGCGCAGGATCCGGACCAACGGCACCGAGTTGAACGTCGCCCTGGACGGCGCGGGCCCGCCAGTGCTGCTGATGCACGGTTGGCCGCACACCTGGCAGGTCTGGCGCGAGGTGCTGCCGTTGCTCGGCGGGCGGCGCCGCGTCATCGCACCAGACCTGCGAGGGCTCGGCGACAGCGCTCGCGCGGCGGACGGCTTCGACGCGGTGACCGGCGCCGGCGACATGCTCGGCCTGCTCGACGCGCTGGGCGTCGAGCAGGCCGAGGTCGTCGCCCTGGACGCGGGCGTGCCCGCCGCTTTCCTGCTCGGCGCCCTGCACCCGGCCCGGGTGCGCCGCTTGGTGCTGATGGAGGCGACACTGCCCGGCCTGCCCGGCGGCTTCCCGACACCACCGTGGTGGTTCGGCTTCCACTCGCCCCCTGGGCTCGCCGAGACGGTGCTCGAAGGCCACGAGGCCGAATACCTCGACTGGTTCCTCACGGCCGGCACCTTCGAGCGTCGGGGTGTGCCCTCGGAAATCCGAGACGCCTTCGTCAGCGCTTACACCGGCCGTGAGGCGCTGCGCTGCGGCTTCGGCTACTACCGCGCCGCCGAGCGGAACGCGGCAGCGATCTCCGCGGCCGGCCGGCTGACCCCTCCCACCCTGGCCGTCGGCGGCAACACCGTCGGCGACCTGCTCTACCGGCAGCTCACCTCGATCGCCGATGACCTGACCGGTGAGCTGATTGCCAACAGCGGCCATCTCGTACCACTGGATCGCCCGGACGCCGTCGCGCAGTTGCTCGGCATCGACTCCGCCACGTCCCGTTAGCGAAGCGGCGGCGGCATCGAGTTGACCGGGAGGTGCCCCCGGCCGGGTCAGTCAGTTCCCGGCGCTGGTGAAGTTCAGGACATCGATCCGGCTGCCGCCCTGGTGCGGTGCGAAGACGCTGGCGATGTTGTTGGACTTCAGCAGGCGGTGGTCGAGCAGCGGATCGGAGGTGAAGGTCGCCGTGGACCGGTAACGCACGGCCCAGTCCGACCAGACCGAGGCTCGGGACGCGGTCGCGACCTGCAACACCCCCGTGTTCGAGTCGGCGCTGACCACGAACAGGTTGTCCCGGGAGTCGACGCCGATGTCGCCGCGACTGACACCCGCCTGGTAGCCGAGGATCCGCTGGCGCCACTGGCCGGTCGCCGCCTCACGCCAGTAGTGGACGAGCACGGCGCTGGTGCGGGCGCGAGTGAAGGCGGTGTCATCGGGTGCCGACGGCGGCAGGTGGGAGGCCAGGACGTGTACGTTGCCCGCCGAGTCGACGGTCTGCGATTCCTGGTTCATCAGGCCGCGGTTCTGTCCGATCGCCCAGAACCGCGCCGCGGCGTTGGTCGTCGAGATCGGGCTGGAGTCAGCGGTGCCGATCAGCGCGCCCGAACCACTGCGCCACGTTCGGCCTCGGTCCGTGCTGTACGCGTAGTAGAGGTCGTGGTTGGTGCTCGCGTCGAAGGTCTCCCGGACGGTCCAGGTCATGTGCAGCACACCCTGCCCGTCGTATTGGAAGCCGAACAGGTAGGCATTGTTGCCGAGCGTGGTGCCATTCATGATCTTGCCGACGAAGTTCCACGCGCCAGCCCGATATTCGAACAGGACCTGGTTGCCGTTCCCACTCTCCCCGGTACGGATCGTCAGTTGCAGACTGCCGTCGGGCATGGTGGTGAACTGCGGATAGGTCATGACCGCCATGTCGCGTCCGGCGAGGCTGTTCTGCACGGCGCCGAAGATGCCTGGTGACCAGGTGGCGGTGTCCGGTGAGGTGGCGATGCCGGCCACCGACTTGCGGTAGCGGAACCGCTGGGAGTGCATGTCGAACGAGAGGTGGATGCTTCCGTCCTCGTGCGAGAGCCCGATGCTGATCACGTTGTGTGAGTCGGTGGTGGTGGTGCGGTAGTCCGTCAGGCGGATGGTCTGCCACGTGCCGTTCGTCGGACGCCGGGAGACGTTGACGTAGCCCTGCTCGTCCCAGAACGCCGCATACTGCCATCGGCGGTGCGAGACGATGCCGTCCTGCTGGAATGATTCGCCGTTCATCAGGCCGGTGTAGCTCTCCGCGGTGCGGCCCTGAATGGTCAGCGTGGTCGTGGTCGGCGTATTCACCGTCGGGGACGCCGCCGAGGCCGGCGAGCTGGAGGTGCCGACCAGCAGGAGCCCGACCAGCGCCGCGCTCGCCCTGTAACGTTTCAAGACCGTCATCGAAGATCCTCTCGTGGTGACCAGTGCTCAACTGCAGCTTATAGATATCGGTAAATTGGATCTGACCGCGGCCGTCGACTCCGTGGCCTTGGTGCGACCCACCTGCTGGACCGGTCCGGGGCAGGAGGTTCGGACGATCCCACCGGCTACGACGTCATCATCGACGTCGTCGCGGGTCCGGGCATGCCCGCGTTCCTCGACCGACTCAACCCCAACGGCCGGCCCGTGGCTGTCGGCGCGGTCGGCGGCCAACCGCCCGCGGACTTCGGGACGAGGTTGATGGCCGCGTTCCAGAAGTCGATGTCGTTCGCCACCTTCAGCGCGGCGACGGTGACGGAGGCCGCTCGACAAGCGGTGCGAGCGGAGCAGTTCGCCGCCGCCGACCGTGGGGAGCTCCAGACCGTGGTGCACGAGATCCTGCCGCTGGAGCAGGCGGTGGTGGCGCACCAGAAGATGGACGCTGGCGAGGTCTTCGGAAGAATCGTTCTCACGCCGTAGTCACGGATAATGCAGGGCCCCCGTCCGTGCGGCTGCACGATCCGCGGCCGACATCACGCCACGACCGCTCGTTCGCTTTCGCGTCCGCCGCAGCAGGGGCCGCACGATCGGCTGACTCGTCGTGAACGTTGACATCTCCCCCGCCGGCTTCGTGCTGTCATTCGGTCAGAAGACCTCCACGAAGCTCTATCGGACTGCCGCCTGCCCTGAACCGTCGTGGCCGGGGCCACCGGACGTACACGGGTGGCACGAACTGATGTCTGGTCTCTCTTCGACAGAACGGTCGCTGGAATGAGTGGGCACCACATCGGTCAGGACGTTTTCAGGTCGGTTCTGCCGCACGACTTGGATTGGCAGCCGTTCGCGGGGTTCCCGCCGGCGGCCCGTCTCGCCGTCGTGGTGGGCGACGCATCGAAGCCCGAGCCTTTCGTGGTGCGGGTCAAGCTGCCTGCGGGCGAGAGACTGATGCCGCACCGGCACCGGGAGGATCGGGTCTACACAGTCGTCTCCGGGGTCTTCTACATCGGGTTGGGCGATGAGTTCGACGAGGAGAAGTTGCAGGCTTACCCGCCAGGCGCGGTCGTGATTCTGCCGGGAGGGACCTCCCATTACCACTGGGCAAAGTCCGGTGAGTACGTCACACAGGTGACTGCGATCGGTCCCATTTCACTGGAGTACGTCGACGCCCGCGACGATCCACGGAAACAGTGAGGCCCTGCCGCGACGCGGACCCGGGCCGCCGCCGCGGAGGCCGATGCGTCATCCCCGGGGATGCTGGTCACCGCGACGGCTTCACTCACGGCTGCTCCACCGTCCATCGGACCGGGCGCCGGGACGCGGGATCAGGTCGGCCCACCCTCGGTTCCGAAGCCCGTCGAGGTGACCCGGTCGTCACCCCGACGACGCAGGATTTGCAGCTCGGTGGTGGCCCCGGTGCCGGTCAGCGGCAGCACGCGTACCGAAGCAGGCACCACGGCGGACACGCTCGCCGGGGCGATCGTCACCCCGAGACCAGCCGCGACCAGGTGCGCCACCGTGGCCCAACTGCTGGCGTCCTGGACGATGCGCGGGGTGTAGCCGGCCTCCAGGCACGGCCGGAGATTGCGCTGGTATGCCCGCTCGCCGGCCAGCCTCGGAAAGAAGACGAACGGGTCGTGCCGCAGCGCCGCGGCATTGATCGCCAGATCGCCCGCGTGCGGGTGCTCGGCCGGCAGGACGGCGACAAAGGACTCGACGGCGAACGCGGTGGCGACCAGTTCGTCGTGGTCTTCCGCGTCCCGGACCACGCCGAGATCGACCTCGCCGGTCAGCAACCGGTCGATGATGTGCGCCGTGTACGCCTCGTGCAGGCGCAGGTGGACGGCCGGATGACGCTCGCGGAAACGACGGATCGGCGCAGCCAGCCCGAGCTGGATCGCCGAGCTGACGAAACCGATGTCGAAGCGCCCTTGCTCCCCGCGCCCGATCCGGCCCGCCTCGTGCACGTCATCGGCCACGGTGGCCAGCACCCGCCGGCACCGTTCCAGGTACGCCTCCCCCGCGGGCGTCAGCGCCACCGACCGGGAGGTGCGAACGAACAGCGGCGTACCGATCATCGCCTCGAGCTGACGGATCTGCTGCGAGAGCGGCGGTTGGGCCATCCGCAGCCGCGCCGCGGCCCGACTGAAGTGCAGCTCTTCGGCGACGGCGACGAAGTAGCGCAGGTGGCGCAACTCGGGTTCCATACTTCAACGATACGGATTCCTCCGAACAAGATATTGGACGTTTGGATAGCAGCGATGTGACGATTGATGCATGACCTCGAGCACGCTGACCATCACGTCCATGACGACCGCCGCAGAGGCCGACGCCTTCCGGACGCTGAACGAGGAATGGATCTCCCGCTTCTTCACCATCGAGGAGTCGGACCGCAGAACTCTCGACGACCCGTTCGCCGCCATCGTCGACCCGGGTGGCGACGTGCTGATCGTCCGCGACGGCGGGAAGATCGTCGGCTGTGTCGCTCTGGTCCGCAGCTCGGACGACGTCTTCGAGCTGTCGAAGATGGCCGTGGCCCCGGCGGTACGCGGCAAGGGCATCGGTCGGCAGCTGATCGAGGCGGCGATCGACCGCGCCCGCACGCTCAACGCGTCCACCCTGTTCCTGGGCAGCAGCACCAAGCTCCCCAACGCGGTGCACCTCTACGAATCCGCCGGCTTCACGCACGTCAGCCCGGAGCAGATCCCGCTACCGCCGTACGCCCGCGCCGACGTCTTCATGCAGATGGTGCTCTGACGGTCAGGCCTGGCACCGATCGGTTTCCGGGTCCGTCGGACAGGAATCACCGCCCGGTCTCGCTCTGGACCCGCTCCGTCGGCAGCTGAGGCTTCAGACGTCACCCGGCCGGTTCGATACGCAGGACGGCGCCAGCGCCGCTGATCTTGACCACCTCGAAGCGCATGACGTCGTTGATGGTCGCGACGGTCCCCGCCCGGCAGCTCATTTCGACACCGCCGCCGCCTTGCGACGACACGCCGCCGCCACCCGAACAGCCCGAAACGCTGTAACCCGACCCGGTCAGAGGCGCGACCATCTCGACCGCGGCGGCGGTGATCCCCGTAACCTCGATCGGCCCGAGACCGTACCTCTCCGGTACGGCCACCACGTCGCCCACGGCGACCTCGATCTGGCACGTCCCGTCAGCGCACGGCCCGCTCGGTGACGGCGACGGCGACGGCGACGGCGACGGCGACGGCGTGGCCGCCTGGGTCGGAGTCGATGCGCCGTCGGAAGCCGACGACTCGGCGCCGGACCCATCCGGAGAATCCGCCGAACACGACGTGAGGGCGGCGAGCACACCTACGGCAACGACCGCCGTAGACGACATCCTCCGCAGCACGGTAGCCATGGAATCCAGGCTACCGGTAAGACCAGTGCGCCGACCGCCGACGAATCGTGACCGCCGGCCCTGTGCCTGATCGGTGCCAGCGCTGGCACCCCAGCCAGCTCCGCCGCCTTAGTGAGGCAGCCGCCGTCGTTCGGAATCTTGGCTGAGGTCCGACGCGAACAGGTCACGTGCCGCTCGGCCACTGTCTCTGATCAACTGCGGTAGGTACTCGGCAATCTCTTCGGGCTGCCGGCCTGCGATGTGTCGGTTCCAGCGGTCGATGAGCTGCCGTAGCTGTTCCGGGACTTCGCGGCCCCTGAGCAGGGTGACCCACAGGCGCGACATCTGGTCCGAGAGCTGCTCGAAGGTTGACCGCAACCAGCGGTTCGCGCTTGCGATGGCCAGGAGCTGGAAGACACGCCTCGACAGCTCAGAGAAGCGCAGGACCGCCTCCACCTGATACTCACCGCCCGTATCGGGCGGGGACCACTCGCTCAGCAGCCCGGCAAGCTCTTGCGCCTCGACGTCGGAAAGGCGCTCCAAGCCCAGACGGACAAGCTCGGGGCCGATGAGATCCCACGCCTCGACCAGCTCCGACACTTCCTGTACGTCGAGGGGGCTCACGACGTAACCGGCCCGGGGCAGCGTGATGACCAACCCGTCGCGGTCCAGACGAGCGAGCGCCCGACGAATCGGAGTCAGCCCGTATGGAGTCGAACGGGCCAGTCCCCGCTCCGTGAGCGACGACCCGGGCGGGAGCTCACAGGTCACGATCCGGGTGCGCAGAGCAGCGTAGGCCTGCTGCGTCAGCGAAGCCTCCCCGGTCGCACCCTGGTCGGTCACAAGAGGAAACCCTAGCCCGCCCCACCACCCCGACCCCAGGCGACATCGCACGCTCTCGGCAACCGGACTTGACCACCCACCGCCACGACAGGCATGCTCGGCACTGAAATTTCAGCCAGGTCAACGGGGCCGACTCCCGGTTTCAAACGGGCCTCGGAACGCGGTCGACCAGAGGGGATCTCAGCAGCATGAAGGCATTCGTGCTCGCGTTCGGGACGCGTGGCGACGTACAGCCGTTCGTCGCCCTGGGGCGCGCGCTGTCCGACGCCGGCCACGAGGTGCTGGTGGCCGGGCCGGCGTGTTACGAGTCGCTCGCCGCCGCCGACGGCGTTCCGTTCGCGCCCCTAGACGACCGGTGGAACCGGCTCACCGACGAGCCCCACATCCAAGAGGCACTCGCGACGAACTACCGCGGGCTGAAGGCGAAACGGACAGCCGTCGAGGTGGTGCGCCGGACCCGGCAGTACATGGCCGCCGTGCTCGACGACATCACCTCGGCCGTTCCCGCCCAGACCGACGTCGTTGTGCACCACACCATGCTCCCCGGCCAGCACCTCGCCGAGGCTCTCGGCGTCCCCTCGGTCCCGGTGGCACTCCAGCCGAACTGGGTTCCGACCAGCGCCTTTCCGTGCCCGATGTGGGCCCCGTCGTGGCTGCCCAGATCCTTCAACCGTTTGAGCTACCGGCCGGCCGCGCTCGCACCTCAGATGCTCCTCGGAGCGGTAGGGAAGCATTGGCGTGCACGACTCGGACTGGTGTCCCGGCGTGGATCCGGTGACCCGTTCCGCCGCCCCGACGGAGGCCCCGCCTTCGTACTGCAGGCGTTCAGTCGCCACGTCCTGCCGCAGCCGGCCGACTGGCCCGGACACGCGCCCGTCACGGGATACTGGACCCTCGCCAGCGAGGGCCAGGGCCCGTCGCCCGCCCTGGCCAGGTTCCTCGACGGCGGAGCACCGCCGATCTATGTCGGCTTCGGCAGCATGCGAGGCCAGAACCCCGAGGCGATCGGCGAGATGGTCCAACAGACAGTCCAGGAAACCGGCCTGCGAGCCGTTGTCGCAACCGGTGCCGGCGGGATCGCCCTGGCAGGCTCGAACACCGACAACGTCCACGTCGTCGACGAAGCTCCGCACGACTGGCTCTTCCCCCGCACCGCAGCGGTCATCCACCACGGCGGAGCAGGAACGACAGCTGCCGCACTGCTCGCCGGACGCCCCCAGGTGATCTGCCCCTTCACCGGTGACCAGCCGTTCTGGTCCGAGCGAATGCGATCCATCGGGGTTGCCCCAGACCCCATCCCACAGCGGCAGATCACCGCCGAACGCCTCATCCAAGCAGTCGAAGCGACGAGATCCGACACCACGACGTCCCGTAGGGCCGCTGAGATTGGAGAGCAGGTGCGCTCCGAAGGCGGAACACATCGCGCAGTCGAACTTCTGCTCGAACTCACGACCCAGCAAGCCACCCGCCCGGGTCAGTAGGGTGGTCTTGCACGCGGATCACCTTGTCAGGCCAAGCAGCGTCCTCAGAGTGGCAGCCAGCCGCAGCGTCCGCACGCCAAGATGAGGTCGGTAGCCGAGAGGACGTGGAGGGTCGCATGCTCGTTGGCGTCGTCGTGCACCCGACCCGACCGCAAGCTGCTGAGACGGCGAAGCTGGTGTCGCGGATCTGCGCCGAGCACGGTGCGGCGTCGCAGGCCCTGAACGTCTGGCAGGACGAGTGCAGCCCCGCCGACGTGCTGGCCGACATGGCGCAGCGACCGCGGCTCGTCGTCACTATCGGCGGCGACGGAACTCTCCTACGCGGACTGGCCGTCGCCGTCGAGGCCGACGCACCCGTTCTCGGCGTGAAGGCCGGCCGGGTCGGCTTCCTCACCCCGTTCGCGGCCACGGACCTGCCGAGGGTGCTCGGCGCCGCCCTGACCGGCCGCGCACCCATCCAACAACGCATGCTGCTCACCCTGCGGGCGTCGCGCCCGCTGCAGGTCCCACCGGAGCTTCGGACCCTGCTGCGCTACGGCCGCGGTCCCGCACCCGCCCCGCCCATCCCCCGCCCGAGCACGCCCGACCAGATGGGTTGGGGTGTCCCGTTGGGCCTCAGCGCCCTGAACGACGTCGTGTTCGAGAAACTCGGCCGGGACCGGCAGACCAGCGTCGCGGTGTACCTGTCCGGGCGGCTGTTCGCCACCTACTCCGCCGACGGCGTCATGGTCGCTTCGCCGACGGGCTCCACCGCGTACTCGTTCGCCGCAGGCGGGCCGGTCCTGTCGCCGCGCCTCAACGCCCTCGTATTCACCCCGGTCGCCCCGCACATGGCGTTCAACCGCAGCATGGTCACCGCCCCGGACGAACCCGTCGGTGTCCAGGTGCTTCCGCGATCGGGTCAGGTCGCCGTCGTCGTCGATGGGCGCGTACACGGAATCCTCGACCCCGGCGACTGGGTCGCCGTCTACCCTGCCCGACGCCGCGCGAAGCTCATCGTCGCGGACGTCGACGACTTCTTCGGCCGACTCCGGGACCAGTTCTCGCTGGCCGATGCTCCCGCCGCCCGCGCCGACACCGACAACCAGCCCCCGCTGCTGGTCTACCGCCCGGACCTCCCGATCCCGGAAGACCTACAACACCTGCACCTGCCGGCGAACGAGTCCGGTCCGGTCTGAGCTTCACGGCTCACGCCTCCAACAGCTGTCCGCTCGCGCCGGGGTCCACGCGCCCGCGTGGAGCTGCGGAACGCCGTGGTCGGCCGCCGCAAACTGGCCGGGGCGGACCATCTGGACATTGATGTCCATTACTATTAGCATCTGCTTTGCCAGCAGCGGCGTGCAGGCCAAACAGGCGGACGTTCTCGGATGTTCACCTTCCGTCCCGGCGCATCGCTACGTGCGGAGTGCAGGGCCGACGACGCTACGTCGTCCCGCCGACTCCCGGAGGAAGCATGCTGGCACTCTCCCGGCTCACCGTGCTGTTGGCAGCCGGCATGCTCGCCGGGTTAGGCGTGACGGCGACGCCCGCCGCGGCGACTGCCGCTCCCGCCGCCCTGGCCGCGATCTGCAACCGGCACTGCGACGGTCGTGACGCCGCGTTGGCGCCGTCCGACCGGGCCCCGGTCACCGCGACGATCTACGGCCGGCAGATCTCGCTGCACTTCAACGACATCGACGCCATGGCCTGGTCCGTCATCGACAACGGCAACTCAGGCGACCAGACGTGGCTTGAGCGGTCCTTCGACGGCGGGCGCACCTTCGCCGCCGACGGCCGGCTCGGCCTGACTCCGATCCCGACCGGCGTCGGGACCGGCCGCACCGCCATGTACAACGTGGACAACTGGACCACCTACCGCGTCGGGGCGCTGCGCGCCTGCGGCAAGGCCGGTGACCGGCCTGAGACGGCCTGTACCGCGTGGGCCCGGTCGACCTGGAACGCCAGCAACCGCCGGACCGCCGCCGCCACCGGGCTGATGATGAGTTACAACCTCGACACCGGCCTGTTCGACACGACCGGCTGGTGGAACTCCGCTAACGCGCTCACCGCCGTGATCGAGAACATCCGGGTGAGCGGGATGGGCAGCTACCGGTACGCGATCGCCAACACCTACGACCGCAACGTCAACAAGTGGCTCGGCCAATTCCGCAACGAGTACCTCGACGACACCGGCTGGTGGGCCATGGCCTGGATCGCCGCCTACGACCTCACCGGCGAGGCGCGTTACCTGGCCACCGCCCGCGCCGCCGCCGATCACATGAGCGCCTACTGGGACACCCGGTGCGGCGGCGGCATCTGGTGGAGCACCGCCCGGGCCTACAAGGCAGCCATCGCCAACAGCCTCTACCTGCAGGTGACCGCAGCGCTGCACAATCGCATCCCGGGCGACACCGCCTATCTGCAACGGGCGCGGCAGGAGTGGGCCTGGTTCCAGGGCACCGGCATGATCAACAGCTCGAACCTGGTGACCGACGGGATCAGCCTGTCCACCTGCCGCAACAACGGCAGCGCCGTGTGGTCGTACAACCAGGGTGTGCTGTTGGCAGGGTTGACCGAGCTGCACCGGGCCACCGGCGACGCGGCGCTGCTGACCCGGGCCCGGCAGATCGCGAACGCCGCCACCACCAGCAGCCAGCTCAACTCGGGAGGCATCCTGCGCGACCCGTGCGAGCCGAACAACAACTGCGGGGCCGATGGCGCATCCTTCAAGGGCCCACACGTCCGTGGGCTCGGCCAGCTCAACGCCGCGCTCGGCGACCATCCGTACACCGGCTATCTGCGGCTGCAGGCCGACACGGCATTCGCCAACAACCGCACCACGCTGGACACCTACGGCCTGCGTTGGGCCGGACCGGTCGACGTCACCGACGCGGCCCGCCAGCACATCGCGGTGGACCTGCTCAACGCCGCCCCGTAGCCGGACGGGCACCAGGCTCAGCCAGCCGCATCGGGTGATGCGTAAGTTGACTCCCATCGGGCACTGGACCAGCGACTACCGAGGGAGATTTCTGATGGCGAAGCCACCGTACTCACCGCCGGGATCCCGGCAGGAGGTACGTGGCTTGCTCGCGGGTGCTCTGGTCAGTCTCGCCGAAACCCCGACCGACGCGTCGTTGATCGATGATCTGCTGCAGCGGATCGTGCGGTTGACCGCTGACCTCGTGGCCCCGGTGAGCTACGCGTCGGTCACCCGGACGCGCGGCGACGCGCCGACAACGGTCGCCATGAGCAGCGAGATCGCACTCGCTGTCGACCGTGCCCAGTACGCCGACCAGACCGGGCCGTGCCTGGACGCGCTCGACACCGGTGTGCCGGTCGCCGTGCCGGACATCGCGGCGACCATGGCCTGGCCCGGGTTCCGCGAGACGGCGCTGGGCCTGGGTCTGCGAGCATCGCTGTCCATCCCGCTGTTCGCCGGTGCCGGTGTGCCCGTCGCCGCGCTCAACCTCTACGGCCACGATCCCGACACGGTGGCACCGCTGACCGCTCGAGTCTGGACGGTGTACGACCCGGAGCGCACCCCCACCCCAGCCACGGATCCGCCGTCGTCGGACCCGGGCACCGAGGAACTCATCAGCGGACTCACCGAAGCCTTCGCCGTGCGCGCCGTCATCCAGCAGGCCCTCGGCATGATCATGCACCAGCGCCACAGCACGGCCGAGGACGCCTACCTGATCCTGCGGGTCACGGCGGCCGAAACCGGCAGGTCACTCATCGAGGCCGCCACCCTTACCAGACACCACGACGACAGGCCGATACCCGGAACCTAGGGCACTTGAGCAGCTGCCGAGGTCACGCCCTCACCGGGGCCACCCTGCCGTTCCAGTACGGCGAAGGGCGCTGTCGCTGCCGACCTTTACTTGGGTGGGCGTCCGACGGGAACTTTGATCATGAAAACCTCTGACGAGCGTCAGATTGCGTCGCCATGCCGCTGCCGGCCCACTCTGGCAAGCTGTCCCAGTGATGGCCGGTGATCTCTTGGACGGCAGGTATCAGGTCGAGAGCAGTCTTGGCGCTGGTGGCATGTCGGTGGTCTGGCGGGCGTGGGACCGCGTTCTCGAGCGCGCGGTGGCGGTCAAGGTCCTGGCCGGCACACAAGCCTCCGCCCGAGGCGCACGACAACGCATCCGGGCAGAGGCCAGGGCCGCAGCGGGCCTCTGGCACCCGCACGTCACGAGTGTGTACGACTACGGCGAGCACACGGATGCCACGGGCCGTCACGTGTCGTACGTGGTGATGGAACTGCTGCCCGGCGAGACGCTGTCTCAGCGACTTGCCACCGGTCCGCTGCCGCCGGCCGCCGCGATGCGGACGTGCGCGCAGGTCGCCGAGGCGCTGGCCGCCGCGCATGAACGCAATCTGGTGCACCGGGACATCAAGCCGTCCAACGTCATGCTGACGCCGGCCGGTGTGAAGGTGGTGGATTTCGGTATCGCCACCAGTGTCGGTCGGCCGGAGCTGGAGGCGGACGGTCAACTGTTGGGCACCGCCGCCTACCTCGCGCCCGAGCGGCTCGCCGGTGGCACCGTCCTGCCTGCCTCCGACGTCTACGCGCTCGGACTGTTGCTGTACCGAACGCTGACCAACGAGCTGCCCTGGTCGGCGGAGACGCCCACGCAGATGTTGACTGCTCACGTGTACGTCGATCCGGCACCGCTGCCTGATATTGAGGGAGTGTCACCGGAGGTTCGCGGTCTCCTCGATCGTTGCCTCACCAGGGATCCCGCGGATCGGCCGGACGCCGCGGAGGTGGCGACGGCCCTGCACGGTCTGACCGATGACGCCGAGCGGCGGGCGGAGCAGGCGGCGCAGCGGGTACCCGAGTTGGCCCCGACTACCGCCGGTTCCTCTGCCAGTCGGCGTCGCCGCATCCCAAACGGCGTGTTGATCCCCGTTCTGCTGGCGACGGCAGGGACCATGTCGCTCCTGCTCCCCCAGTTCATGCCTATCGATGGCAGATCGGGCGGGGCCGCGACTCGTGACGGTGCCACCCCACCCGGCACCGCCTTCGATGCGTCTGCCACTGAACCACCTGCTCCCCGGCAGACTTCCGCCGAGCCCGCACCATCCTCACGACCAAGCCGCACGCTGGTCGCTCCGGCTGGGCCGGCTGGGCCTACCGCCGGAGGCGGTCCCTCGACCAGCCCTGGCCCTCCGACGGCACCCAGCCCCGGGGAACTGCCGAGGCCGTCCGGTGCCGCACCGGCGCCGCCCTCCCCGAAGCCCGGTACACCCCTTCGGGCGCTCGGTGGTGTGGTGACTGTGCTCTGCACCGGCGATCAGGCTCGCGTTGTCAGCGTCGATCCTGCCCCCGGATACAGCCTCAGAAACTACGACCCGGGGCCCATCAAGGAGATCCAGGTGGTGCTGCTGTCCCGAGGCAACAAGAGCGAAATCAGGGCGCGGTGCGATGACGGTACGTTGTTGCCGAAGATAAAGGAGAGCCGTCAGTGAGCGTACGACGCGCACTCTGGGTGGGCACATTGCGCTGGTCGAGAGCTGATCACGTTCCGCACCAACTCCGAGCCGACCGAGTGATCGACGGCGCGGCGAGGGTCGCCGTCGAGTTGCGCCAGAGGCATCACCGCCGGGACCGGCACCGTGGACGGGCACGGATTCAGTCGTTGTCCGGTGGGGTCGATCCGGCCCCGATTGTCCGCAGGTGTGCCAGCCCTTGGGCCCAGGACTGGATCAGGGTCGTTTCGTGGTAGGCGACGCCATGTTCGGTGCAGAACTGGCGGACCAGTGGCTGGGCGTGGCGCAGGTTCGGCCGGGGCATGCTGGGAAAGAGGTGATGTTCGATCTGGTAGTTGAGGCCACCGAGTAGTGCGTCGAGGAGCCGGCCCCCGCGCACATTGCGGGAGGTGAGGACCTGCCGGCGTAGGTAGTCGAGGGTGTCGGCCTCGGTCAGGATGGGCATCCCTTTGTGGTTCGGGGCGAAGGAGCTGCCCAGGTAGAGGCCGAAGAGAGCCTGATTGACCAGGATGAACACGATCGCCTGGGGAACACTCAGGACCAGGAGCACGGCCGCGAGGTAGCCGGCGAAGTGTAGGACGAGCAGTCCGGCCTCTGTCCGTCGGCGCCTGAGTCCGCCGCGCCAAACGACCGCCCGGACGCTGGCGGCATGCAGATGCAGACCCTCCATCATCAGCAGGGGAAAGAACAGCGCCGCCTGGTGCCGGACGAACAGCGCCCGTAAGCCGCCCTGCGTCGCGACCTGCCCCGGGATGAACGACAGCGGAGCCACCGCCAGGTCGGGGTCGCGGCCCTCGGTGTTTGGGTGGGCGTGGTGGCGGTTGTGCTTGTCAACCCACCACCCATAGCTGATCCCGGTCACCAGGTTCCCGCAAACCAAACCGACCACGTCGTTCGCCCGCCGGGACCGGAAAATCTGCCGATGCCCGGCGTCGTGACCGAGGAACGCCAGCTGCGCGAACAGCACTGCGATGCCCGCTGCGGTAGCCGTCTGCCACCACGACGACCCGAGCCGGACGAACACCACACCCATCAGCGCGAGACAACCCAGCAACACCGTCACCCGCGCCGCGTAACGGCGGGGCTGCCGGTCGAGGAGACCCGCGCCCCGGACCAGGCGGGACAGGTCGGCGTAAGCACTGCCACGGTCACTGCGGGCGTCAAGATCTGTATCACTCACCGTCGCCACTCCTTGTAAGCCACGGCAACCAGCTCACTGACTCCGCCGTCAGCCAAGACAGGGGTACGCACTCACGCGTGGTCCCGCAGAGATCGAGCAAGCGCACCGCCACTGATGTTCAGTCTTCCTCAGAGCCGCCTTCTCCACCGGGAAACCGGCTCACGGCCCCCGAGGTGGGTGAGACTCCGCTCATGCATGTCCGCCGATTAGGCCCGTAGCTTGGTCGGCCGAGTCTGACAATCAGGACTATGCAGGCACGATGGGTTCAGGGGGTAGTCATGGCACGAAAGAGGAAGTCCACCGCGCGACGAGCGCTCATCCTTGCCTTCGCGGTCGGCGCGCTAACCGGAGCGGCGGGCACACTCACGCTCCGACGTCGCGGCCAGGATGGTGCCTTCCCGACAGATGTCGGTGGCCCGCTCGACGCTGAACTCACTCGGCCGCTCGGCGGACGGATCGACGCGTCGCCGCAGGGACCTCCTGTCAGCCTGCCCGCGCCGCCGCGCAACTGACCCGCGCAGCGTCTCGGAGCACGTCCGGCGAGAGAGATGTGAGACTGATGCCAGAACGACCTAGCGGCAGCCCCGGCGCCGCGTCTGCTGACACGCCGGTCGCCGAGTTGGTGCAGCGCGCCACCGACCAGATCACCCGGCTGGTGCGCGACGAGCTCACAATGGCACGGGCGGAGATGACCGCCAAGGGCAAACGCGCAGGCACCGGCGTCGGGCTGCTCGGCGGCGGCGCCATGCTCGGCCTCTTCGCCGGCGCGACCGCCGTCGCCACCATCGTGCTGACCCTGGCCGCGATCATGCCCGACGCCGTTGCCGCCCTGATCGTCACGGTGATCCTCGCCATCGCCGCCGCCATCGCCGCCCAACGCGGAAAAAACAAGGTCAGCGAGGCCCTGCCCGCCACACCCGCAGCTACCAGAGACAGCCTACGAGCCGACGCCGAGACGATACGTGGGGCAGCAAGCCGGAGACAGCCATGAGCACACCACCCGCAAGCAGCGACCCGGATCGAACCCGACGCGACATCCAGCAGACCCGCGCCGAACTCGGCGAAACCGTAGCCGCATTGGCCGCCAAGACCGACGTCAAAGCCCGTGCGCGCACCAAAGCCACCACCGCCGCCGGCGGACTCCGACAGCGGGTCACCCAAGCCGGCCAGTCGGCGAAGACCAGAGCAACACAGCTGGCCCACACGATGAGCCAGAAGGCCTCTCAGCGCGCCAAGCCGGTCGCGCAGCAAGCCCAACGGGCCACCAGCGCGATACACGACTCAGCGAAAGCCGGCGCAGAGACCAGCGGCAAAGCCGAGTCGACCCTCATCACCTCCGCTCGCGCCGCGTCCACCAGAATCGGCAGCTCCATCCGCGCGAAACCCGTACCGATCCTCGCCGCCACCAGCACGGCGGCCACCCTCGCGATCATCGCCTACCGACGCCGCCGATACCGGTAGGCAGATGACTGGTTCGAGCCACGTCAAGGCCCGCGACCGATAGTTCAGCATCCTGTTTATTCACCCGATGATGTACTTTCGGGTGGTGGAGACCCTGACGCACGGACAGGTCCTGGCCCGCTTCGGTCACGCCCTGTCCGACCCGGTCCGCGCCCGGCTCCTGCTCGCGCTGCGCGAGGGGCCTGGATACCCGGCGGACCTCGCCGACCTGCTGGGCACCAGCCGGCAGAACCTGTCCAACCACCTGGCGTGCCTGCGGGGCTGCGGGCTCGTCGTCGCGGTGCCAGAGGGCCGGCGTAGCCGCTACGAACTGGCTGACGCCCGCCTCGCGCACGCCCTCGGAGACCTCCTCGGCCTGGTCCTGGCCGTCGATCCAGCCGCCTGCCCCGCCGTTGAATCCGAGGGGTGCCGCTGATGAATGCGCCACTTCCACTGCTGTCAGTTGGGCCGTCGCCGGCCCGCCGGTCGATCCTGATCCGGCGGGTGCGCCTGTTCGTCGCCGCGACAATCACCTACAACGTGATCGAGGCGGTCATCGCCATCAGCGCCGGGAGGATGGCCTCCTCGACCGCGCTGATCGGGTTCGGGCTCGACTCCGTCATCGAGGTGGCCTCGGCCGCCGCCGTGGCCTGGCAGTTCTCCGGACCCGACCACGAACGCCGGGAGCGCGCCGCGCTGCGGGTCATCGCGTTGTCGTTCTTCGCTCTGGCCGCGTACGTGTCCGTGGAGTCGATGCGCGCGCTCGTCGGCGCGGACCGCGCGGAGCACTCCACGATCGGTCTGGTCCTGGCCGCGGTGTCCCTGGCGGTGATGCCGGTCCTGTCGGCCGCTCAACGTCGCGCCGGACGCGAACTCGGGTCGGCCTCCGCCGTCGCGGACTCCAAGCAGACCCTGCTGTGCACGTACCTCTCGGCGGTGTTGTTGGTCGGGCTCGCGGTCAACTCGCTGTTCGGCTGGTGGTGGGCCGACCCCGCGGCCGCGTTGATCATCGCCGCGGTGGCAGTCAAGGAAGGCCGCGAAGCCTGGCGTGGCGACGCCTGCTGCGCCCCCGGCGCTGCCCTGCGCTCCCCCGCCGCACCCGGCGACGTCGCCGAGTGCTGCTCCACCGACAACCGCTGAGCGGAACCTGCGGACGCGGGAGGCTCCTTCGGCCACCGCCGCGACTGCCATGGGGCGGGGCCCAGAAGCGCGGACGGGCTAGACGAGCGTGATCCAGTAATCCCAGAAGCGGTGCAGGATCGCGAGCAGGATGACCACGTACCAGGCGGTGAGGATGAGGCTGTGGTAGCTGGCAGTCACGGCGGCGACGCGCCGCACGGGCCGGGGAAGCGCAACACCGTGCTGGCGCAGGGTGCGTAGCGTGACGTACAGGAAGATCGGGATGGCGACGACCCAGACGAGCAGGCAGTACGGGCACAGCGCGCCGATGACGTAGAGGCTCTGGTAGATCAACCAGTGCACGAAGACCACGCCGAACGTCGCACCGGCCTGCAGTCCCAGCCAGAGCCATTCGGGCAGTCGCACACCCGTCAGTAGGACGACGCCGATCGTGCTGACCACGGCGAACCCCGCGATACCGATCAGGGGGTTGGGGATCCCGAAAGCCTCGGCCTGGGATGTGCTCATGACCGAGCCACAGGACAAGATCGGGTTGATGCTGCAGCTCGGCACGTAACCGGGATCTGCGAGCAGGTTGATCTTCTCGACAATGAGGATCGCGGCGGCGAGCAACCCGACAACGCCACCTACGGCGCAGATCCAGGCGGTGGCCCGGGACAGGAACCCCTGTTCGGATGAGGTCACGTCGGCGGCCGGATCGACGGTGGCGGCGCTCATTCGGCCAGCGCGGCGTCGATGGCGGCGACAAGGTCGTCCTGGCCGCGCAGGTCGGTCAGTTTCCGGCCGTTGAGGAAGAACGTCGGGGTGCCCTGCACACCGGCCGCCGTGCCGTCGGCCTTGTCCTTGGCAACCCGCGTGGCAGTGGCGGGGTCGTCGAGATCCCGCTGGAAGCGCGGCAGGTCCAGGCCGAGAGCGCGGGCGTAGCCGAGAAACACCTCCGTCTGTGCCTGCTCCTTGTGGCCCCAACTGTTCTGGTTCTCGAACAACTGGATGTACATGTCGGCGAAGCGGCCCTGGTTCGCGGCGGCCTGAGCGGTGCGGGCAGCCAGATCCGCGTTCGGGTGGCTCGGGATCGGGAAGTACCTGACGACGAAAGTAATACGGTCCTGATAGGTCGCCAGGATCTGCTTGACCGCCGGGTACGCGGCGGCGCAGGACTCGCACTCGAAGTCGAGGAACTCCACAAGCGTCACCTTGCCGTCGGCTGCGGAGGACAGGCGATGGCTGTCCTCGCGCACCAGCACCGTCGACTCGATGGCGCCAGCGTCAGTGGTCGCAGCAGGCGGCTGGTCGGGACGATTGACCGCCAGCAGACCGCCGACCACGAGCACCACCAAAGCGATCAACGCCAAGGTCAAGCGCGTGTTCCTCGTCATTTTCCCATCCTCGTCCGCCGCTGGAACAACGTGATCAGCCCGCCCGTCTTCAAGCGGCGGGGTCCGATCCGGACAGTACGGAGAGCGCTGGATCGACTTGCTGTCAGATGCCTGAGACCGGCGCCCTTCCCTGCGGTGCACGACCACCACGACGGCAGGCGCGGCGAGAGCGCACGCGGATCCCTACGCGGTTGTCTCGAATGCCAGATTTCACCAACACATCCTGCGGTTGGGGGTCCTGTCATTACTTGCTTCGCCAGTCACTGTCTCGGCGGCGTCGGCGCGGGTTCGATGGATCGTAGCGATCTGGAGGGCATCGGAGACGGGATCACCCGCCGTCGTCACGAGCGAATAGGACACCACAGACATGAGTACGAGAGCCGTATGGTTCGTCACCGGCGCCGGGCGCGGTATGGGTGTCGACATCGCCAAGGCCGCGCTCGCCGCCGGTCACCAGGTGGTAGCGACCGGCCGGAACACCGAGGCGGTGGCCAAGGTGCTCGGTGAGCACGACGACCTGCTGGTCGCTGAGCTGGACATCACCAGCCCGGCCAGCGCGGAGGCGGCGGTCGAGGCCGCTGTGACGCGGTTCGGCCGCATCGACGTGCTGGTCAACAACGCGGCCACATTCCAGGCCGGCTACTTCGAGGAGATCAGCCCGGAGAAGTTCCGCGCGCAGGTGGAGACGAATTTGTTCGGCCCGCTGAACGTCACCCGGGCGACCCTGCCGCTGCTGCGCGCGCAACGCTCCGGTCACGTCGTCACGATCAGCTCGACGGCCGGTCTGGTCGGCCAGGAGTTCTGCGTGGCGTACGCGACGGCGAAGTTCGCTCTGGAGGGTTGGATGGAGTCGCTGCGCTTCGACGTGGCCCCGTACGGCATCAGGACCACGATCGTCGAGCCGGGATTCTTCCGTACCGAACTGTTGGAGGAAGCGTCGACGGCCTGGCCGGACGTGTCGATCGGCGATTACGCCGCGCGCACCGCGCCGACGATCGACGGCTGGAAGAGCATGAACGGCAAGCAGGCCGGCGATCCCGCCAAGTTCGCGAAGGCGCTGGTCGCCGTCATCGACCGGGATGAGCCGCCGCTGCGCTGGGTCGCCGGCGCGGACGCGGTCGCCGTCGTCGAGCAGAAAGCCCACGAGTTGCTGGCGCAGGTCGGCGCCTACCGTGAGCTGTCCAGCTCGCTGGCGCACGACGACGCCGCGGCGTCGGCCTGACCCAGTCGGTTCCGCCCTGCGTGTCGGCCGGCATCTCAGGGTTGGTCCGCCGGGGCCTCGATCGTGCTGGTGGCGACCCAGCTGGCGAGCATGCGGAGGGCGTCGTGGGCCGGGGTGCCCGGTTCGGCACTGTAGGCGGTGAGGGTCTGGCCCGGGTCGGCGGGCATGGGCAGAGCTTCGAAGGCGAGGTCGAGCCGACCGACGATCGGATGCTGGAAGTGTTTGGTGCCGGTCTGGTGCATACGCACGTTGTGGGCGGCCCACCGGACCCGGAACTCGTCACTGCGGGTGGCGAGCTCTCCGACAAGGTCGGTCAGCGCCCGGTCGTACGGGTCGCGGCCGGCCTCGGTGCGCAGCAGGGCGACGGTGGTGTCGGCGGCCTCATCCCAGTCGGGATAGAGGTCGCCGGCCGCCGGGTCGAGGAAGCAGAACCAAGCGAGGTTGACCGGCCGGCTCGGCTTCTCGAAGGCTGGGGCATACAGCGCCTGGCCGAGGCGGTTGATCGCGAGGATGTCGAGGCGACCGTTGCGAACGAAGGCCGGCGCGTCGGCCATCGCCTCCAACAAGCTCCGAATACCTGGCCGGACCTGCTGCTTGGCCGGGCGCCGCCGGGAGCGCGACGTGGTGTTCGCGGCACGGGCGAGATCGTGCAGGTGCGACCGTTCGGCGTCGTCGAGCTGCAGGGCGCGGGCGATGGCGTCCAGAACGTTGTCGGAGACGCCGGACAGGTTGCCGCGCTCGAGGCGCGTGTAGTAATCCGGGCTGACTCCAGCGAGCATGGCGACTTCGGCGCGGCGCAGCCCGGCCACCCGGCGGGTGCCGCCAAAATCGGGCAGTCCGGCCTGTTCGGGGGTGATCCTGGCGCGCCGGGAGGCCAGGAACTCGCGGGCGGCGTCCTGGTTGTCCATGCCGGCAACGCTACGACCCGCGGGACCGACCAGAGGGTCCCTGTCATTACCTGTTTCGATAAGCCCTCCCAGCGGCCTTTCGGAGCAGGTTCGATGGATGACGTAACCCTGGCCGCGAGGGGTTGTCGCCGCCCAGCGGCAGCCGTCGCGCGTCAGAGATGCCCCTGCTGATCTTCGACACTGAGGAACGCGATATGGAACTCAAGCCCGTCGGCGCGACCGTGAAGACGCCTGCCGCAGCGTTCACCGGCGATGTCTACCTGACGCCGATCCACACCGGTACCGGTCCGTCGCGGATGACCATCGCGCTCGTGCGGTTCACCCCCGGCGCCCACACCAACTGGCACTCGCACGCCGTCGGGCAGACCCTGCACGTCACCGAGGGCGTCGGCCTGGTCGGCACCCGCGACGGCGACGTGGTGCGAATCCACGCCGGCGAGACCGTTGTCTGCCCACCCGAAGAGGAGCACTGGCACGGCGCAGCCGCCACCACCTTCATGAGCCACCTGGCCATGCTCGAGGCCAAGCCGGACGGCAGCGACCCCACCACCTGGCTCGAACCCGTCACCGACGAGGACTACGAGCGGGCCAACACATCGATATCCCCCGCATGACCCACACCTCCGCCGGCCGCACCTGAAGCAGCAGCCGGGTTTAGGAAGGGTCGCGTCGGTGCTGGCGGGTCCGTGCCAGTACGCCGACAAGCATGATCAGAGCGACGGCCTGGGCAAGCACCACGGCGACGATCAGGCTCGGCACCGAGCGGTCGTAGAGCAGCCCCGCCCCGGCACCGCCGGCCAGGGCTCCGGCGCCCTGCACAGCGGCGAAGATGCCGTACGCGGTGGCCCGCCGCTCCCGTGGCACGAGATCGGCGACCATGGCTTTGACGGTGGAGTCCTGCAGCCCGACAGCAGCGCCCCAGACCACGACCCCGAACACCGCCGCCGGCAGGCCGCCCCCAAAGGCCAGCGGCGGCACGACGGCGATCATGGCGGGTAGCGCCACCAGAACCCGCGGGCCGACCCTGTCGTAGAGCACCCCGGTCAGCAGCGCGGCGAGCGCGCCTGCGGCCATCGCCGCCGCGTACATCAGCGGCACCGCCGCGGTCGCGACCACGCCCGCGCGGACCAGATGAAAACCGACCAGCCCGAAGGTCACCAGACCCGCGGTACACACCGCCATCGCCGCTGCGAACCAGTGGAATCTGCCCGGCAACGGTTCCCGACCAGTCGTCGCCGCGGCTCCTGACCTGGTGCTGGTGTCGGGCTCTGCCGGAGCGGCACGGGCCCGCGCCCGAAGCGTGATCAGCAGGAGCATCGCCACCACGGCCGGGACGGTCAGCGCCGCCAGCCCGGGCCACAGTGCGCCGGCGGTCACCGCGACGACCGCGGCGACCAGCAGCGGACCGGCGAACGCGCCGACCTGGTCGAGGGCTTTGTGCACGCCGAGCCCGCGGCCCATCCCGACCCGGCTCGCGGCATCAGCAAGCAGCGCCGACTTGGCCGGGCTGCGGATGGCCTTACCGAGCCGTTCGGCGAGGATCAGCACCGCGGCCACTGCCAGGCCGGCGCCGCCCAGAGTCGGGGTCACCGCAAGGAGCGGTACGCAGACCGCGGTCAGCCCGTACCCCACGATCGTCAGGGTCCAGTACCGGCGGGTCCGGTCCGCCATCGGGCCGGACACCAGGCGCAGCAGCAACGCCGCGGCCTCCCCGGCGCCGGTGATCAGGCCGACGACGACAGCCGACGCGCCCAACGAGGCCAGCAGCGGCCCGTAGATTGAGCGGGCACCCTCGTACACCATGTCCGCGGCCAGGCTCACCACACCGAACCCAACGACCAGCCGCCACGCCTGACCAATGCTCGCCGCCACCGGGGATCGACCGGTGGTGGGGGCCACCTGCCCCACGTCGGCAGCATCGTCGACACGATTCGCTCCAGCAGACATGCCGGAGATTATGCTGCTGGGACGACATCACCAAAGGCCGGCCCTGCCGTGGCCTCGCGGTCACTCAAGCCGAGCGGCCGGCTTGCCGTGCGGCCGGGCCCGCCCTACGCCGGGCGCCCCGCGCGTCCCAACCCACCAGCCCACTGATTGGACGTACGGCCACTGGCGCGCAGTCCCGCGGCAACCGGCTGATCCTCCTCACCACGTTCGCGCTGCTGGCGGTGTCATGCGCCGCACGCTAACGGGCCGGTGCCGAACCCTTCGGGGCGAACCCACGATCCAAACCTGAATCATCCGGGTGGCGTAGCTGCACACGGCGCAGCAGCTGGGCGTTGAGCGCGACCACGATGGTGGAGGCGGACATCAGCACCGCGGCGACCGCGGGACTCAGGCTCACTCCGGCCCAGGCCAGAGCACCAGCGGCCAAGGGCAGGGCGACGACGTTGTAGCCGGCGGCCCAGGCCAGATTTTGGATCATCTTGCGATAGGAGGCGCGCGAGAGCCGGATGACTCCGGTGACCCCGCGCGGGTCGGAGGAGGCGAGCACGACGCCCGCGGATTCGATGGCGACGTCGGTGCCCGCGCCGATGGCGATGCCGACGTCGGCGCGGGCCAGCGCGGGAGCGTCGTTCACGCCGTCACCGACCATCGCCACCCGCAGGCCCCGGCGTTGCAGCTCACCGACCGCCTCGTCCTTGTCGGCGGGCAGCACCTCGGCGAACACCTCGTCCTCACCCGGCCGGAAACCCAGGTCGGCGGCGACCGCCTCGGCCACCGGCCGCGCGTCCCCGGTGATCATCACGATCTTGCGGATGCCCTGCTGCCGTAGGTCGGCGATGGCTTGGCGCGCCTCGGGGCGGATCTGGTCTTCCAGGGCGAGGGCGCCGATGACGCTTGTCTGCCCGCCGTCGAGGCGCAGCAGGTGCAGTACCGCCGCTCCCCGCCGGGACCACTCGGCCCGGTGCTCGTCGAGGTCGCCGGGTGCCGTGGCGTCGAGTTCGCGCAACAGGGCGGGTCCGCCGACGGCGTAACTGACGCCGTCGACATCGGCGCGGACCCCGCGACCGGTCAGCGACTGGAAACCGGTCGCGGTGCGTCGGGTGCCCTGCTGGGCGGCCGCGGTGACGATGGCCCGTGCGAGGGGGTGTTCGCTGTCGGCCTCCACCGCCGCCGCGATGGCCAGCACGTCGGTCTCGCTGACGCCGCCGGTGGCGGCGACACCGGCGACGACGTGCTCGCCACGGGTCAGGGTGCCGGTCTTGTCGAACAGCACCGTGTCGATGGTGCGCATCCGCTCCAGGGCGAGGCGGTCCTTGACCAGGATGCCGCCCTTCGCGGCGACGGCGGTGGACAGGGCGATCACCAGCGGGATGGCCAGGCCCAGCGCGTGCGGGCAGGCGATCACCAGCACCGTGACGGTGCGTACGACGGCCTCGTCGAGGTTGCCGATCAGGGTCCAGATCAGCAGCGTCGCGGCGGCGGTGACGGTGGCGATGTAGAACAGCCAGGCCGCGAACCGGTCAGCCAGGACCTGGGCCCTGCCGCTGGACTGCTGGGCCTGCGCGACCAGGCGTTGGATGCCGGCCAGGGCGGTGTCGTCGCCAACGGCCTCGACGCGCACCCGGATGGCCGCGTCGGTGGCGACCGTGCCCGCCACCACCCGGTCGCCGCGTTCGCGGCCGACCGGCCGGGACTCGCCGGTGATCATGGACTCGTCCAGCTCCGCCCGGCCGTCGGTGATGCGCCCGTCGGCCGGCACCCGCCCACCGGGGCGCACCAGGACCACGTCGCCGACGCCCAGGTCGCTGACCCGCACCCGTTCGGGCTGTCCGTCACCGTCGAGGCGCTCGGCGTCGTCCGGCAGCAGCGCGGCCAGGGCCGACAGGGCGCCCTGGGCCTGACCGATGGCCTTCATCTCCTGCCAGTGCCCGAGCAGCATGATCGTGACCAGAGCCGCCAGCTCCCACCAGAAGTCCAGGTCGAACACGCCCAGCGCGGTCGCCGCCGAGGCCACGTACGCGACGGTGATGGCCATCGCGATCAGCAGCATCATCCCCGGCGCCCGGTCACGGACCTCCCGCACCGCGCCCTGCAGGAACGGCCACCCGCCGTAGACGAACACCACCGTGCCCAGCACCGGGCCCACCCAGTCGACACCCGGAAAGTCCAGCCGATAGCCGAACCAGCCCATCACCATGTGACTGGTCACCACGATCGGCACCGTCAAGACCAGGCTCAGCCAGAACTTGCGGCGGAACATCTCCGGGTCGTGCCCGGCGTGCTTGTCATGCCCGGCATGGCCGTCGTGGGTGCCGGGCTGTACAGGCTGTCCGCCCGGGTCCCCTCGGCGGCTTCCGTGATCACCGTGGTGGTCGTGTTGGTCCACCGTCCCACCCGGGGGCTGCATCCGATGGTGCCCGTCCTCCTGCGACATCCTCATCGCCTCCTCCCCCTCAACATACCCCCTGGGGGTATGCCCGGATGTTCACGCGCGTCTTCGGGGAGTGGATCAGGACCTCGGGTTGATCCGGCGAGTCGGCACGCCACGCAGCCACTCGTGACGCCTACCTCGCCTCGTACCGCTTGCGCTCAAGCCGGGCCAGGTCCAGCTGGGCACCGCCGGAGTGCGTTATCCATCAGCGGTGGGTCGGCTCTGCACCACCAGCTCGTCGATCTCCAACCGGCCGACGCGCAGCTCCCGCACGACCGCCCGGCGGATCGCCAGCCGCCCGATGACCAGCGCCCCGACGGCCACCGCCCCAACGGCCAGCGCCCCCACGGCGAGAGCACCGAGCGAGGCCGCCCCCGCAGCCCGCGCGCCTGTAGCCGCCGCGCCCGTCGCCACCGCGCCGTTGGCGCGCGTCCCGCTCAACCGCATCACGCGTACCTCTCGCTTCATCCCGACATTGTCCGCGTACCGTTGGCCGACCGCTCCCCACAGATCCCGGATGTCACCCCCACCACCCCATCCTCGCCCGTGCCCCCGCTTCGGTCACGCCCAGCAGGTGCCCCCACTGGTCTCCGCCGTCGCCTAGCAGCCCGGCCGGCAAACACGCCGTTGGAGACGTGCCACAGGTGCTCGTTGTCCTGTTGGACGAACCGAGTGTGTGCCGCTGTCGTCCGGCCCGTGATCCAGAGCATTGTCCGGTCAAGCCGCCGGCCGCCGGCCGACCAACGGCGGCGCGCGTCTACCTGGAGGTCAGCTGCTGAGTCAGCCGATCCAGGCCGCCCTTGATGAGCTGCCCGTACTGGTCATCGCCCAGCGCGCCGATCCCCGCCTGTGCACGCTTGAGGTATTCGCGGGAACGGTCGAGTTCGCCGAGCTTGCGGTAGCACTCGGCCAGACTGAGGTGCAACGACGGATACAGGGCCGCCACTGACATCGGCACGCCGGCCTGCGCCAACCGGGCATCGGTGAGCAGGTCGGCCGCCGCCAGCGCGCGTTGATCCCAGATCAACTCCTGCTCGACGTCGTCCTGCACGTCAGCCACCGAGTGCGCGAGGACGCAAACGTGCAGAGGATCGCCTCGTTCTCCGCCGATCTCGTCCCAGATCTGCGTGAACACGTCACGGGCAGCCTCACGCCGGCCCTGAGCATGATGCAGCTGGACACCCTCGTTGATACGGGCGAGCGTCACGTCAGTCGTCAACGGCTGCTCCGGCACAGCATCATCTCGCGACGAGGGCATGAATCTCATTCTGCCCCAACACCCGCTACGTCCTGTCGATCAACCCGTCGTTGCCGTCGCAACGGTGGTGACCGGGTGAACGCGGGTCTCGGTCGCCTTCACCGCGGCGTTCCCGGAAAGCGTTCCGCGAACGTGCGGTACACCGGTGTTCCCGGGAGGTTGTCGAGGATGGCGAACACCACGTGGTCGAAGCGATCGACCTCCCGCAGCGCGGAGGCCAAGGCGTCGGCGACGGTAGCGGGATCGTTGCGGAACACCCCGCACCCCCACGCGCCCAACACCACCGTCCGATGTCCGTGGGCGGCCGCGACCTCCAGCACCCGGCGAGCACGCCGGGCCAGCACCGCCGGTACGTCCGCAACGTGTTCGGGCTGGTTGCGGAGGATCGCGCCCAGGTTCGGCGCCGCGGCGGTCAGGAACGACGTCGTGTACGGCTGGTCGAGCAGACTGCCCTTGTCGTCCCGGAACACCGGCACGTCCGGGGAGAAGATGACTCGGTCGCTGTACCGCAGGTCCCGCTGTTCGCGGTGGAACGCGTAGAACTCCGGGGCGGCAAGGAGACACGGGTACAGCGCCGAGGAGCGGGCGATGCTCTCCTCCTGCGCCTTCGCTCCGCCCAGGAACCCGCCACCCGGGTTCTTGGCCGAGGCGAACACCAGACAGGCCGCTCCGGGCGCCAGCCGACGTGCCGCCTGCAGCGTCGACTCGTTCGTCACCTCCACTCTGCCTCCGCCGGGCTCCGCGTTCCCGGCCACGGGCACCTCGTCCGGCAGGTGGAGACGAGTGCCGGCGACTGCGGCACGTACCGCCTCGCCGATGTCGACCTCGTCACCGGCGCCATTGCGATAGTGACCCGAATCAGCGATCGCAACCGTCTGCCGGGCAATCTCGCGAAGGCGACCGCTCACCCGGCGCACCTGTCTGCGCTGTGCCCCTTGTTCTCCACGATGAGCAAGCTAGGCAGTCCCGCCCCAACCGGCAACAGGGTTAGTGGCGTCCGTCGCCGCGGTGGTACTTGTGTCCGAGCAGGGAAAAGCGAGATCATCACGCATGCTCGACCCCTCGCCCGAGGACGGGACCTCACCGACCGTCTCCACGCCACATTTCGTGGGTCGTGATCGGGAGATGGCGGCGCTTCGGGGCGCCTTGGCCCGGCCACCGGCGATCGTGCTGGTGGAGGGCGAGGCGGGGATCGGGAAGAGCCGACTGCTGCGAGAGTGGTTGGCCGCGCCGGACCAGCGCACCGCCTTGGTCTCGGTGTGCCCACCGCTTCGCGAGTCGCTGACGTTGGGGCCGATCGTCGACGCGTTCCGTGGGATCGACCGTCCGGTGTCGCGACTGCGGCTCACCGAGCTCGCGGGTGCGTTACGGCCCCTGTTCCCGGAATGGTCCGCGGACCTGCCGCCCGCGTTGCAGCCCCTGGACGATGCGAAGGCGGCACGGCATCGCCTGTTCCGCGCCCTCGACGAGTTGCTGCGGGCTCTGCGTGTCGACGTTCTCGTGCTCGAGGACGCGCACTGGGCCGACGAGGTGACCTTGGAGTTCCTGCTGTTCGTCACCTCTCAACAGCAGTCGCACGGGCCCAGCCTCGTGGTCTCCTACCGACCGGAGGAGGTGGACGACGGGTCGCTGTTGCTGCGGTTGACGTCCCGGTTGCCCGCTGGCGTGACCCAGCTGAGGATCGCCCTGGCACCGATGCGACCCGACGACACGGCGGCGCTGGTGTCCTCGATGCTGTACGGCAACCCGATATCACAGGAGTTCACGACGTTCATGCACGAGCGGACCGGTGGCGTTCCGCTGGCCGTGGAGGAATCGGTTCGCCTCATGTGCGACCGGGCCGACCTCGTCTTCCGCGACGGACAGTGGGTCCGGCTGAAGCTGCGCGAGCTACAGGTGCCGCCAACGGTGCGCGACTCCACCCGGGAGCGGGTGGGCCGCCTGTCGCCGACGGCGCAGCTGGTCTTGCGAGCTGCGGCGACGTTGGCTGAGCGGTCATCGGTGGCCACGATCGCGATGACCGCCGGTCTGTCACCGGCTGCGTGCCGAGGCGCTGTCGCTGAGGCGGCCGGCGCCGGTGTCCTGGACGGAGACGACCGCGGCCGGTGGCGCTTCCGGCATGTGCTGGCCGCCACGGCTGTCTACGAGGCGATCCCGTTGACCGACCGCAGACACCTCCACCTGCTGGCCGGCCGGGCCGTGGAGCACATCCATCCGCCGCCGGTGGCACGCCTCGCCCACCACTTCCGTGAGGCGGGCGAGACGCGGTCCTGGGCGCGGTACGCCGAGCAGAGTGCCGAGCTGGCCATGGCCTCGGGTGACCACACCAAGGCGGTCGACCTGCTGGTCGATCTGTTGACGTGGGCCGTGCTGGCGCCGGTGGACCGGGCACGGGTCGCGCGCATGGCCGGAGTTGCCGCGCTGGGCCGTCGTGAACCTGTCGACGAGGTCTACCACCGGGTGATCCGTACGCTGCGCTCGGTGCTGGAGACCCCCGGTCTCTCAGCCCGCCAGCAGGCCGAGATCCGCAACCCCCTGGGTCGGCTCCTGATCACCGGGGGTGAGGCGCAGGCGGCGCTCAGCGAGCTGGAGCAGGCGGTGGCCAACCTCGACCACGACCCGGTCGAGGCGGCTCGGGCAATGACCTACCTTGGCTGGGCCTATGCGGGACCGTGGCCCGCGTCGACCCATCGGCGTTGGCTGGATCGCGCCGCTGAACTCACCGCCGACTTCGATTCTCCCGCGGAGCGGCTGAACCTGGCCGGCAACCGGGCCGCGGCGTTGCTCATGCTCGGCGAAGAGGAGGCCTGGGACGTCGTCGCCGACCTGCCCATCGACGGCGCGACCACGGCGGAGCGCCTCGACGTCGCCCGCATCCACGCGAATGTCGGGACCGGCGCGCTGATCTGGGGCCGGTACGCCGACGCCGAGGAACATCTCGCCGTGGCCATGCGCCTCGCCGAGGCCGAGCAGGCATCCCGGTTGCACCACAACGTCGTACTCGAACAGGCCAACCTGGCGTGGCTGACCGGACGGTGGGAGGGTCTCGCGGAGCGGAGCGCGGCCCTCGCCGATGCCGACCGAGACCGGCCGGCGCACTACCTCGGCAGCATTCGCCTCGCTGCCCGACTGGCGGCCGCAGCCGGACGGCGGCGCGTAGCCGAGGAGCAGTTCCGGCTGGTCCTCGAGGAGTCCGCGCGTCTCGGCGCAGCCGACGACACGATGGAGGCCGCCGCCGCACTGGCCAGACTGTGGCTGACGGACGGAAACAGCGCCCGGGCGTTGCAGATCACGAACGAGCCGATGGACACCGTCCGGAGGAAAGGCATCTGGGTCTGGGCGACGGACCTCGTTCCCGCCCGGATCGAGGCGCACCTCGCCGCAGGGGATCTGAAGGCCGCGACACGCCTGGGCGGCCAGTTCGCCAGAGGGCTGCGTGGCCGTACGGCACCTGCGCCTCGCGCAGCGCTCACCGTGTGCCGTGCCCTGCTGCTCGCCGCCTCCGGAGACCACGCCCGCGCGGCGACGGCCTACGGTCGGGCGGCGCGCGCCTGGAGTGCGTTGCCGCGCCCCTACGACGCGATGCTCGCCCGCGAGCGGCAAGCCGAGGCGCTCATCGCGCAGGGCCAGATCGAACAGGGCCGAGAGCTGCTGGCGGCACAGTACGAGCAACTGTTCAGGCTCGGAGCCCGCGGCGATGCCGACCGGGTCGCACAGCGGCTTCGTGAACACGGCGCCGAGGTCCCGCGACTGTGGCGCGGCGGCCGGCGCGGGTACGGCGACCAGCTCTCACCACGCGAGCTCGACGTGGTCCAACTGGTCGTCGCCGGCAAGACGAACCGGGAGATCAGCCGGATCCTGGCCAAGTCACCGGCCACGGTGGATCAGCAGCTGCGTGCGGCGATGCGCAAGTTGAAGGTGAGCTCCCGGACCGCGCTCGCGGTCAAGGCGGTGGAGGCAGGAGTGTTCGCAGAAGAGGACTCCCTCGACGACGCGTCGTGAAAATTGACGTATCCGCTGGATAGCGACGGTCACTCGGCCCGCCGAGCATGACTGGATGATTCATAGCCGTTGGGCAATGCATGCCTGAGCGACGTGTCGCGGGTGACGACTCCGCCATCGAGCGCCTGCCACCACCCGAGCTGCCCCGGGAGCCGCGCGTCAGCGCCCCCGACGCCCGTGACGTTGACGGCGACGGTGCCGACGACCACAAGAACCACGACCCCTACCAACCCCTGTAGGTCGAAGGACTCTCATGAAACTCAAAGCCCTCGCGGCTTCGCTGGCCGTAGCGGTCGGCCTGAGCATGGTCCAGGCACCACCGGCGTCTGCCGCTGAGCCGGATCCAGGCGCCGCCGCCAACAAGATCGCCTCGAGCCTGAAGGACCGCTTCCGCACCCAGCCGGCTTCCGACTTCTGGATCACGTTCGAGACCAAGGCCGACCTCGGGCCGGCAAAGAAGCTCACCGACTGGACCGCCCGCGGTCGGTTCGTCTACGACGCGCTGATCGCGGCGACGAAGGACTCCCTGGCATCCGTCTCCAGTGACCTCGACCGGGCGGGCGTCAAGTACACCTCCTACCCGATCGCCAACGCGGTGCTCGTCAAGGGAGGCACCGAGAAGCTCGCCCTCAACGTGGCCTCGAAGGTGCAGGTCGCCGAGATCCACGCGACGCCGCAGGTCGCGCTGGTCGAGCCGGTTGACGAGAAGATCCCTAACGACCAGGCTGCCCGCCCCGCCGCCCCGAAGAAGGCCGCCGAGGCAGGGAACGTCTCGTGGGGTCTGGACGCCATCCACGCCCCCGAGGCGTGGGCCATGGGCGCCACCGGCGCGGGCATCACGGTGTCCAACCTCGACTCGGGCGTCCAGTTCGACCACCCCGCCCTGACGCACCAGTACCGTGGCGCGAAGCCCGACGGCACCATCGACCACAACTACAACTGGATGGCCACCCGGGGCACGTGCACGGGAGCACCGTGCGACGACAACGGCCACGGCACGCACACCATGGGCACCATGGTCGGTGACGACGGCACCAACCACGTCGGCGTCGCGCCGGACGCACAGTGGATCGCGACGAACGGCTGCTGCGACAGCACCGGCGTCGAGTCGCTGCTGCGGTCCGGCTGGTGGCTGCTCGCCCCGACCGACCTCCAGGGCAACAACCCCGACCCGTCCAAGCGCCCCCACGTCATCAACAACTCGTGGGGCCAGACCGTCGAGCACAGCTTCGACGACTTCTTCCAGGCCATCGACGAGGCCTGGAGCGCCGCGGGCATGTTCAGCGTCTGGTCGTCGGGCAACACCACGCCGTACGCGGACTGCGACACCGTCTCCTCCCCCGGCTCCGCCCCGAGCGCCTACTCCGTCGGCGCCTACTCGTCGGACGGCACGCTCGCGTCGTTCTCCCGCAAGGGCGAGGGCGAAGGCGGCCGGATCAAGCCCGAGATCTCCGCTCCGGGCGACGGCGTCCGTTCGTCCTACCCGGGCGACAGCTACGTCGAGATGTCCGGCACCTCGATGGCGGCACCCCACGTCGCCGGCGCCGTCGCGGCGCTGTGGAGCTACGACCCGACCCTCATCGGACAGGTCGAGGAGACCCGCCGCCTGCTCGGCGAGTCGGCGGTCGACGTCGACGACACCGAGTGCGGCGGCACCGCCGAGGTCAACAACAAGTACGGCGAGGGCCGGCTCGACCTCGTCCGCCTGCTCGAGCTCGCACCCCGTCAGGGCGGCACCCTCACCGGTGTCGTCACCGCCGACGGCGCCCCGGTCCCCGCGGCCGAGGTGACGATCAGCGGGCCGTTCAGCCGGTCGATCGGCACCGACAAGGACGGCCGGTTCACGACGAACCTCCCGGTCGGTGACTACCAGCTCAGCACCAAGGTCTTCGGCTACCTGACCGCGACCGCCAACGTCACGATCACCCTCGGCCAGGACACCTCCGTCAAGCTGCCGCTCACGGCCGCCGTGCGACACGACATCAGCGGCCGGGTCGTCGACGACAAGAAGCGGCCCGTCCCGAACGCCGACGTCTCCGTCAACGACACGCCGCTGAAGCCGGTACGCACGGATGCCAACGGCGCGTTCACGATCACCGCTGTGCCCGAGGGCGGGTACACGCTGGGCATCAAGCCCAACGCCTGCTTCTCCCCCACCACCGTGCCGCTGGCCGTCGGCGCGCAGAACGAGTCGCGCGAGTACCCCGTCGGGCTCGTCGTCGACAAGGGCGGCTACAGCTGCGCCGTCTCCGACGGCGAATACCTGCGCGGCACCGACCCGGTCGCGTTCGGCAGTGGCGTGTGGGCGACGGTGCAGCTGCCGTTCCCGATCGCGCTCTACAACGGCAGCCACGACAGCCTCGGCGTCGGCCTGCGCGGTGTGATCGCCCCGGACGGCGCTACCGGACCCGGCTATGGCGGGGCGGGCATCTTCCCGTTCTACGTCGAGACCCCCGTCGAGTTCGCCCCCGGCGGAGGAGTCTTCACGGCAGCCACCAAGGTCAACGGCGAGGACGCGTTCGTCGTCGAGTACCGCAACGCCAAGCTCTGGGCCTATCCGGACCGCACGGAGTACACGGAGCCGGTCAGCTTCTCGGCCACGCTCACCCGCTCCGGCACGGTGATCTTCGGGTACGGCGACGGCGTCGGGTCCGACGACCCGGTGACCGCTGGCGCGCACGCCGTCACCGGCATCCAGGGCTGGGCCGGCGTCGACGGCATCCGGTTCTCCGACAAGGCCCCGGTGCTGCGCGACGGGATGGTCGTCACCTACGACATGCCTGACTTCGGGTACCTCGACGCGACGGTCGTCGACCAGAACGACGGGCAGCCGGTGGCCGGCGCCAAGGTCTCCTTCAGCAACAAGGACGGGCTCGTCGAGGCCGTCACGACCAACGGGACCGGCGTCGTGCACCGTCAGCTTCCGGTCGGCGACTACACCATGACCGTCGACGCGCCGAACTACACGACCGCGGCGTACCCGTTCTCCCTCGACAAGCTCTACGCGAAGGCGAAGATCGACGCGCGCCTGACCACGGGCGCCGCCGGCCTGAAGGCCGACGGCCTCGACGCGCTGTTGGGCACCGACCAGAACGGCGTGGGCTCGCTGACGCTTAGCAACAACGGCTCCGCCCCACTCACGTACGACCTGGGTGAGGCCGCGCGCCACCCCGAGCTCGACGCCGCCGGCGCCACCGAGCGCACCGGGAAGGGTGCGGCCAGCACGATCGACCTCGCCGCGTGGAAGGCCGGTGCGAGCGGCATGAAACCGTCGAACGTCGACGGCAAGGCCGCGACGGCGAGCGCCGCGGAGGCACAGGCCGCCGCCAAGGTCGGTACGACCTCCGGCGGTGACGTCATCACCCGGATCGCCATTCCGGGCACGATCGCGGAGAAGGAGCCCTCCGGCGTCGGGTACGACGGCGACGTCTGGGTCCACGACTACAACGCGCGGACCAACACCGCCTGGACGGTGACGGGTAAGCCGACTGGGAAGGTCTTCGACGCGGCGTGGAACCCCGCGTACCGGGCGTTCGACATGGCGCTGGACACCAAGACCGGTGACATGTGCCAGATGGAGGACAGCCCGGCCAGCTTCATCCACTGCTTCAACCGGGAGACCGGGAAGGAAACCCGGCAGATCAAGGGTGACTGGTCCACGCTGCAGCTGACCGGTCTCGCCTACAACCCGACCGAGGACGTGTTCTACGTCGGCGGCCGGGCGAACGGCATGATCGGCACCGTCGCCGGGACGTCGCACGACAGCCCGGGTGCGCTGCTGTCCTTCTGCGCCCCGCCGCTGCCCGAGGTGATGGGTCTGGCCTACAACCAGGCGTCCGACACCATCTGGTACACCGACCTCACCTCGAACCGGCCCACCCGCCTGCTGCAGGTCGACCCCGACGACTGCTCGCTGGTCAACGCGTGGTGGTTCCCCGGCCAGAAGGCGGGCCAGGGCGGCGGCCTCGAAACCGACTCGACCGGTGCGCTGTGGGCGGCGGACCAGGTCGCCGACGACGTCGTGCTGGTCGACGTCGAGGACGATCTGCTCACCGACCTGCCGTGGCTGTCGCTCTCCTCGACCGGCGGCACCCTCGCCCCGGGTCAGTCGACGACCGTCAAGGTCTCGATCTCCGCGAAGGGCACCAAGCCAGGGGTCCTCGGCGCGAACATCGTGGTCAGGTCCGACTCCGGACGCCAGTCCAAGACCTACGTCCCGGTCACGCTCACGACCACGAAGTACCAGGTCGGCGTCAACGCCGGCGGCTCGAAGCTCACCGACGGCTCCGGCTACACCTGGTCCGCCGACCAGCCCGCCGGCAAGAAGGCCTGGGGTTACGAGGGGAAGACGAAGGTCACCGCCACGAAGGCCGGAATCGACGGCACGACGGACGACGCACTGTTTCAGTCGCAGCGCACCACGCCGGACAAGCAGTTGTTCTACCGCTTCCCGGACGCGCCCAAGGGCACCTACGCGATCGACCTCGGGTTCGCCGAGATCGAGAAGGTGGCCAAGGGCAAGCGGGTGTTCGACGTCCTCGTGGACGGAACACTGACGGAGTACGCGTACGACCCGGCTGGGGCCGTGGGGCCGGACGCCGCCGACTGGCGCAGCGCCGTCGTGAAGCACGAGGGTGGTCCGCTGACCGTGGAGCTGCGGGGCTCGAAGGGCCTGAAGCCCCCGACCATTGCCGCGTTGCGGGTGACGCTCGACCCGCGCGCGGACGCGGTGGAGCCCGAGCCCCAGCCCGAGCAGCCGGAGCCGGGCCCCGTGCCGGTGGCCCCCGCCGGTCGCTCGTACTCGATGAAGGTGACCGACGGGCTCTACCGCCAGGGCACGGAGGAGTCCGGGTGGCACGGCGACGACCTCTGCGGCGTGCTGTGGTTCGACTCCAGCTTCCTGGCTCCGTTCTACGACACGGCCTGGGACGGCGTGTGCGTGACGACGAACGGCGCGCTGACCTTCGACCGCGCCAGCACGTCGGGGAGCAACACGGCACTGCCGTCGCCGTACCCGATCGACGCGATCTATCCGCTCTGGGACGACCTCATCGTCGACGACGAGGCGGGTATCTACTTCGGCAAGACCGAGGTGGACGGGCTGGCGGCGCAGGTCGTCGAGTGGCGCAACGTCGCCTTCTACAGTGACCCGACGGCCCGCGTGAGCTTCTCGGTCACCCTGATCGCGGACGGACGGATCCAGATCGGGTACGGCGACGGCGTCGGCGGCGACAACCCGCTCACCCGCGGGTCGTCGGCAACGGTCGGCGTGGAGAGCCTGACCCGCAACCCCGCGAGCCAGCACTCCTTCAACCAACCCGTCCTGAAGGCAGGCCTGGGGCTGGAGTACACCCTCCCGGCCGCGGGCACGATCGAGGGCACGGTCACCGACGCGAACGACCGCAAGCCGATCGAGGGCGCGATCGTCACGCTCAAGGGGCCGGCCGGCGAGCGGGTCATCACGACCGACGCCAAGGGCCGGTGGAAGGCCCAGGCGCTGGTCGGCGAGAACACCGTGCAGGTCGACGCGCCGAACTACGTCACCGCCAGCCACCCGGTGACCATCGCCAAGAAGGATCAGGCCGAGACGGTCGACACGGCGTTGACCACGGGCGTCGCCACCGTCGCCGCAGGTGACCTCGACTGGCTCCTCGACAAGGACCAGAAGACGACGGCTGACGTGACCGTGACCAACAACGGCTCCGCCCCGCTCGAGGTACGGATCAGCGAGCAGAAGCGCACCAGCGACGGTGGGCACGAGACCGCCGACCTTCCCTGGCTGACGCTCACGGGCGCGGCGGCAACCGGCACGGTCACGCTCGCGGCCGGCACGTCCACCACGGTCACGGCCACGGCCGACAACGCCGGCGTCGAGCCCGGCGTCCTCGTCGGGGACCTGCTCGTGGCAACGAACGCCGGCAAGGGCGAAGCCCAGCTCAAGCCGGTCCGTCTGGCGACCTCGGCCTACTGGAAGGGCGTCGACGTCGGCGGGTCCGGGTACGTCGGTGCCGACGGCGTCTTCTGGTCACCCGACCAGGGGCTCGGCTCGCGGCCGTGGGGCTACGTCGGCGGCAAGGCTCGTGCCACCAGGGCCGACATCGCCGGCACCGAGGACGACGCGCTGTTCCGCACCCAGCGGACCGGCCAGACGTTCAGCTACGTGTTCAAGAACGCCCCCGCCGGGACGTACCGGATCGGCCTCGACTTCGCCGAGATCGAGAAGGTCAAGGCCGGCACGCGTGCCTTCGATGTGCTGGCCGACGGCAAGGTCGTGCTCTACGACCACGACGTGCAGGCGAAGGTGGGCGCGCTGACCGCGGACATGAACACGGTCACCGTCGAGCACGCCGGTGGCGATCTGACGATCGAGCTTCGCCGCGACAAGGGTGAGAGCGACCCGATCCTCAACGCCCTGAAGGTTCAGCAGGACCCGCGCCTCTGAGCTTCCGCTGAAAGTGGTCAGAGCCTCCACGGAGAGCATTTGCCGTGGAGGCTCTGACCACGACTGTCGCTCTCCCCGAATCCTCAGGAGCGGGTGCGGATGATCGTCTTTCCGGTGATCCGCTTGGTTGGGTTGAGAGCGGCGGCGGCGTCGTCGAGGTCTGCGACGTGGCCGACGTTCGTCCGCAGTCTCCCGTCTCGTACCCGCTGGACGATTTCCCCCAGTTGGGCACGATCGGGCATCACGACGAAATCTATCGCCAAGCCGTCCGCGGGCCGCGCCTCGGACGGCCCGACAACGGAAACCAGTGTTCCTCCGGCTCGAATCAGGCCTGCCGACCGCTTCCCGATGTCACCTCCGATGACGTCGAAGACCAGATCGACTCCGCCGACGTCTTCCAGGGCCTCGCTGCCGAGGTCGACGAACTCGTGTGCGCCGAAGTCGAGCGCGGTCTGGCGGTCGGCAGCGCGTCCGGTGCCGACAACGTAGGCGCCGAACTCACGGGCGAGCTGCGTCACCATCGAACCGACTGCGCCGGCCGCGCCGTGCACGAGGACGGTCTGCCCCGTCCGAAGGCGGCCGTGCTCGAATAGTCCCTGCCAGGCGGTCAGGCCAGAGATCGGTAGGCTCGCGCCCACCGCGAAGTCGACGTCACCGGGCAGCGGCGCAAGGTTGCGCGCCTCGACGGCCACATACTCCGCCAGGGTGCCGTCGCGGGTCCAGTCCGTGAGGCCGAGCACCCGCTGTCCCACCGACAGTCCGGTCGTGCCATATCCGAGAGCGCTGACCACTCCGGCCAACTCGTGGCCAGGGATCGACGGCGTCCGGTCGCGGCCGAGGCGATCGGTCCAGGTCGAAGGCCACGCCAACTCGGTCGGGACGAACCCCGACGCATGAACCTGAACGACGACGTCAGTGAGGGCGGGTTCCGGCTCAGGCCGTTCCACCAGCGTCATTCCGGCCGTTCCGGCGGCCTCGTCCGTCACCACGATCGCCTTCATCAGATACCTCCTTGCATCCAGCCCTCGTCTGCACTGGCACGAGGAGCACATTTCCGTTTCCCGGCATTGGTGGCGCCAAGCCTCGGCGCCGTGCCACACACGCTGACCGGTAGCGGTTGGGGCGCGAGGATCAAGCCGGGAGTGGCGGGGACGTCTGTCGAACTCGACGCCGACGGGCAAGTCGGGCAAATCGTCGTTACCGGGGGCACCCTGCCGGACAGCTCGAACCTAGCCACGGTGAAACTGGTCTGTCAAGTCCAGTATTGGACTACGTGGCGCTGGCGTGGTCGCACGGAAGTGCCAGTTCAGCCTCGCCAGCAGGGCAGCTACCTGGCATCGACCAGACACTCCTTCTGGACTATAGAGTCCAGACAAGGCGGAGGGTGCGGGAATAACGCCGACCCGGAGAGTGTCTGTACTCGCGTGTCCAGGTGGGCTGGCACGACGACAGGCAAGGGGACGACGTGAACACCGAAAAGGCAATTCTCGCCGGCGGCTGCTTCTGGGGCATGGAGGAGTTGTTCCGCCGCCAGCCCGGCGTCGTGTCCACGCGCGTCGGCTACAGCGGCGGTGACGTCCCGAACGCCACCTACCGCAACCACGGCACCCACGCGGAGTCCATCGAGGTCGTCTACGACACCGGCAAGACCGACTTCCGCGCGCTGCTCGAGTTCTTCTTCCAGATCCACGACCCTTCGACGAAGAACCGCCAAGGCAACGACGTCGGCATCAGCTACCGCTCGGCGATCTTCTACACCAGCGACGAGCAGAAGCGGGTCGCCGAGGACACCATCGCCGACGTCGACGCCTCGGGTCTGTGGCCCGGCAAGGTCGTCACCGAGGTCACCGCGGCCGGCGACTTCTGGGAAGCCGAGCCTGAGCACCAGAACTACCTGCAGACCTACCCCGACGGATACACCTGCCACTTCCCCCGCCCCGGGTGGAAGCTTCCGAAGCGGGCGACGGCCTGACACCTCCGGGGGGGGGGGCCCCCGGGCGCCCCCCACCCCTCAGTCGTACGTCCGGTCGTACGCGCGTCAGCGTTGCTCCACCTCGCCCGGGGCCGGACGCTGGGTCGGCACCGTCGGGTCCTCCGACTTCCAGTTCGTCGAGGCCGGCGGGATCTCGTCGCTCAGTGGCCCGCCGACCGGCTGCGGCCTGGGCTGCTCGACGGTCTCCGTGTCGCGTACCGGCTCCTGGTCCACCCGGGTCGGCGTCGGGTCGTCGACCGCCGGCTCGGCGCGGTGCCGGGCCGTCCCGCCCTCGGGTCGGGTCACCAGCCACACCCCGAAGACGACCGCGAGCAGACCGAGGACACCGGCGACGATCGGGCCCCAGAAACTGATCAGGCCGATCTTGAAGCGGTTGTCCTTGACCGTCTCGACGCTGCGGCTGACCGTGTCGTCGGTGTAGTTGAAGTCCGCGTCCAGCAACACCGTGGGCGTGCCGGTGTTGGGGCGCAACTCCTTGTGCTGCTGTTCCCGCACGTTCACGTAGGAGCCGGTGACCGGGTCGACCCAGAGCGTACGGGTGTTGCTGTAGACGACCTGGCCGCTGGTGGCGCCGGGGGCGAACTTGCCGACCAGCGTCTGGATGCTGCTCTCCGGGGTGGCCAGCACCTCGTTCTCGATCCGCTGCTCGAAGCGGTACGCCTCGACGCCCTTGATCTTTTCGGTGCCGACGAACTTCGCCGGGACAGCCCGCTTCAGGTCACGGTCGAAGACCTGGTAGTCGCGCTTGGCGGTGCCGAACGGGAACTTGTAGATCTGGCCGGAGTACTTCACGTTGCCGACCGGAGTCCCGTCCGCCCCGGTCTCGTTGAGCCACTGGTCCTTCCACGAGGCGGCCGCGCCGGAGATCCGGTAGAGAGCGAGTTCGGTGCTGTACTGGCTGACCACGTCCTGGTTGTCGGTGCGCCGGACCGTCTGGTAGACGTCCCAGATCACCGCGTCGCCCTTGAGGTCCTTGGGCAGCCGATCCTTGGTGTCGTCGGGCTGCGGAATGACCTCCACACTGGACACCAGATCGCCCTGCGGAACCTCGATGCTCACCGAGGTCCCGGTTGCCGTGATCTTCAGGAACCTGGCGTTCTTCGCCTCGGCGACGGACGTCGTCGGCTCAAGGTCGTAGGGGAGCTTGGTCACGGCGGGGGCCACGTAAAACGGCAGCCCGGCCGCGAAGACCAGCAATAAGACGCCAAGCCCGAAGAGCGCGGCGCCCACGCGAAGCTTCACTCATCCTCCTGTAACCTGCCGCCCTACGACCTGTTGTCCGGGGCACCCGATCCTTAACATGGCGGGAGGTTACTCCCCGGTCACCTTCAAAGCGACCCCCTGGATGTCCAGATGTCCACAGCCGCCGCGCCAACAGTTTCGGAGCCTTCGGTAACCGGCCGACTTCCCGCCCTCGACGCGCTGCGAGCAATCGGCGCGGTGGCGGTCGTCGGTCACCACGTCGGGTTCCAGACCGCCGTCACCATGAACACCACCTGGGGCGGCTGGCTGGCTCGGTTGGACGTCGGCGTCGCCATCTTCTTCGTACTCTCCGGGTTTCTGCTGTTCCGGCCGTGGGCCCTCAACGCGGCGACGGGCCGGGCCCGACCCGGTGCCAAGCGCTACCTGTGGCGGCGGGCCCTGCGCATCCTGCCCGCCTACTGGTTGGCGATCGTGGTCTGTCTGGTCGTCCTGCCGCAGAACCGGCAGGCGTCCGTCGGCGACTGGATCCGTCACCTCACCTTCACCCAGATCTACCAACCGGGGCAGTTGCGCTCCGGGCTCAGCCAGACCTGGAGTCTCGCCACCGAAGTCGTGTTCTACCTGCTCCTGCCGCTGGTCGCCGTGCTCGCCGTGGGCCGGTCCTGGCGTCCTGTCCGGACCATCGTGATCCTCAGCGGGAGTGCGCTACTGACCGCGGGGTGGCTCATCCTGATGGGGCTCGGCCGGCTCGACGCCGCCCTGCACACGATGTGGTTCCCCTCGTACGCCGCCTGGTTCGGCACCGGCATGGCACTGGCGACGGCGCACGTCGCCCTGCGCACCGGGACCGCGCCCACGGCCTTCCGGGTCCTGGACGACCTGGCCTCGGCGCCGGTCACCTGCTGGGCTGCCGCCGTGGGCCTGATGGCGATCGCGACGACGCCCGTCGCCGGCCCCCGCGACCTCACCGAGCCGACGGCCGCCGAGTTCGGCGTCAAACTGGCCCTGTACCTCGTGATCGCGGCGCTGATCCTGATCCCGGTGGCCTTCGGCGGGCCGACCCGGATCAAGGAGGTCTTCGGCAGCTCGTCCGCTCGATGGCTCGGCGCGGTCTCGTACGGGCTGTTCCTGTGGCACCCCATGGTCATCGAACTCATCTACCTGATCGACGACCGACCGCTGTTCTCCGGCGGGCTGCTCAACACCTTCGCCCTCACCATGGCCTTCGGTCTGGCGTACGCCACGGTCAGCTACTACGGCGTCGAGCGACCCCTGCAACTGCTCGGGTCGCAGCGTCGACGCCGGTCGGCCGGGCGCGGGCAGGCATCCGGGACCCCCGCCGCGGACGTGGCCGCACCGGCCACCACACCGCCGAGCCTCGCGGCTGGCACGCCGGTGCCGACGGTCGGCGGATAGCGCCCAGCGCTGCCCCATCGGGGCATTGCCGGCCGGCACACCAGCCCCTAGTGTGACGCGGGTCGCTAAATTACTTGAGAGTAGGGTTCGCGTGGAGCGTCGCTTCGGCATGCCCGGACACGTGTTGTTCCTCAACTGGCGAGACACCCGCAACCCCGAAGGTGGCGGTTCCGAGGTGTACGTCGAGCGGATCGCCGCCGAGTTGGTGGCGCGCGGTTTCCGCGCCACTCTCTTCTGCGCCGCCCACAGCCAGGCTCCCGCCGACGAGGTCAACGAGGCGGGCGTACGGCTGGTACGGCGCGGCGGCCGACACACCGTCTACCTCTGGGCGGCGCTCTGTTACGTCGCGGGCGCGCTGGGCATCGGCCCGCTGGCTGCCCGCCGAGGCGGCCGACCCGATGTCCTGGTCGACGTCTGCAACGGGTTGCCGTTCCTCGCCCCGCTCTGGGCGCGACGCCCGGTGGTCAAGCTGATCCACCACGTGCACCGCGAGCAGTGGCCGGTGGTGCTTCCACAGTGGGCGGCCCGGTTCGGCTGGTGGATCGAGTCGTCGCTCGCCGTACGCCTCTACCAGCGGTGCCGGTACGTCACCGTCTCCGAGGCCACCCGCCGGGAGCTGGCCCTTCTCGGCGTGCCGCCGGAGCAGGTCTCCGTGGTGCACAACGGCACCCCGACGCTGGCCCACACCGACGTCGAGCGGGCGACGTTCCCGCTGCTCGTGACACTGAACCGGCTGGTGCCACACAAGCGGGTGGAGGTGGCGCTGCGAGCCGTCGCGGCCCTCGCCGACGAGCTGCCCCAACTACGTCTGGTCGTCGCCGGCCAGGGCTGGTGGGAGTCGCACCTGCGTGAACTCGCCGCGGAACTCGACATCACCGAGCGGGTGGACTTCCGGGGCTTCGTTACCGAGGAGGAGAAGGCCGCGCTGCTCGCCTCGGCCTGGGTCGCGCTGACCCCGTCGCTCAAGGAGGGCTGGGGGCTCACAATCGTGGAGGCGGGTTCGGCGGGCACCCCGACTGTCGCGTTCCGGGAAGCGGGCGGAGTCGCCGAAGCGGTCGTCGACGGGCGTACCGGCCTGCTGGCCGACGACATCGACGACTACCTGCTGAAGGTGCGCACGCTTCTGCACCGGGATGAGCTGCGGCGGGAGATGGGCGCACAGGCCCGGGAGCACGCGGCCAGCTTCACCTGGCAGGCCGCGGGTGGACGCTTCGAGGCGATCCTCAAGGGTGTGGAGTCGCCCCGCCCAGTGCAGCAGCGGGGCGAGCCGTCCTACCTGTCGCCGTAAACCGCGGGGGCGTACGGGTCCTTCTTTCCGGCCCGCTTGGCCGCCTCCGAGACGAGCTTGGCCTCGCTTGCGGCCTCCTCGTCGGTGGCGGTCGCGGCGGCCGAGATCCCGCCGAGAGCCAGGATCCCCAGCAACGCCGCCACCAGGCCAGACACGGCCAGGGTCAAAGCTCTACGCATGCCAATCCTCCAATGGCGAGACGTGCGAGCGGACGTTACCACGCGGTAGGTCGCCGGTGTAGTGCCGAAACGGCGGCAGCGACGACCACCAGAAGGGCAGCGCCGAGAGCCGTCACCACCGCCAGTCGGGCCGGCCCGGACCCGCCCGGTTCCCGCACGGTCGCCGGGTTTCGGTACAGCGTCAGGAACGGTCCGTCGTGGACACGCACCAGGCCGCCGAGCACCTGAGGGTCCACCTCGCCGGAGACCTCGTGCTGCACCAGGACCCAGCGCACCCCCGTGGTCCAGACCGGCCGTCCCTCGGCCAACGCCCGGCGCAGCTCACGGACGCGCGGATTCTCACCGGCCACCGCGACGTCACCGACCCGGAGCGTGTCGTCGGTCAGGACCGTCCCCGGCAGGTAGCGGGGCGCCGGGTCCAGGACGACCCGACCGGGGTTCCACGGGTACGCGCGGTAGGCGCTCAGCGGCAACGCGAGGACCTCCCCCGGCTCCTCGTCGACGTACTCGGCCACCCGCTGCCACTCCGCTGGATAGCTCACCGGACGAAGCCGACCGACGCCGCCGAACGCGAGGTCCGGCAGGACCGCCACCGGCAGGAACAGCAGCCCGGCCAGGACCACCCCGGCCACCTCCCGGTCGACCCGGGCCACCAGCCGCTCGGCCCCCAACGCGGCGCACACCACCAGCAGCAGGGCGTAAGGTGCCAGGAACTTCTGGCCATCTCGCAGCAACCCCGCGCCCGGCAGGTGCACCACCGCCCAACGCAGCGCGGCGTCCCCGCCGGGGATCACCCCGAGCGCGGCCAGCAGACAACCGGCCCCGGCGAGCACCGCCAGCCGCGCCGCCCCGCCCGGGGGCAACCGGCGTCGCAGCAGGCCCGCCCCGACACCGGCCAGGACCAGCAGCACCACTGTCGCCACCGGCACCAGCGGCGCGGCGCGACTGGCGGGGGTGGCCTGCGCGCTCCAGATGCCGCCGGTGCCGGCGAGCGCCGCCAGCGGGCCGGCCCAGTTCTCCGACCGTGCCGCGAACGCCGCGACACCCGCCGGGTCCGAGGAACCCCCGGCACCCGTGACCAGGGCCGCGACCACCCAGGGGGCGTTGAGCACCCCGACCGCGACCAACGCCTGCCGGGACCGGAGCGGATGCATCCGCTGCGACACCAGCGACGACCGCCGCGCACGCATCCGGTCCGACGTCAGCACCAGCACCGTGCCCAGCGCGACCAACCCGCCGGTCGGCGTGATGGCGGCGGGAGCGGCGGCGAGCACCACCCGGGCGAGCGCGCCGTCGCGCCCCGCCCGCAGGTCCAGCGCCGCCCGCACCAGCCAGGGCAACGCGGCGTACGCGAGCAGCAGCCCCCACTGCCCGATCAGTAACCGCTCGGCGAGGTACGGCGTCCACGCGTACGCCACCGCGGCGAACAGCCGGACCGAACGGCGGTCGGTCGGCACCAGCCGGCCGGCGCCGACCGCCGCGAGGAAGACCGCCCCGGCGAGCGCCAGTCGCTGCACCAACCAGCCCGGCACGAGCTGGGTGACCAGCGAGACCAGTGCGTCCATCGGCACCGCCCGGGGCAGGTTCTGCGCCGGGGCGACGAGATCCCAGGTCAACGGCTGCCGGGGTACGAACACCATGTCGTACAGCAGCGCGTACCCGGGTGCCGCCAGCGGGGCCAGCACCAGCACCGTGACCGCCGCCGCGACCGCGTACAGCGGCAGCGTGTCCCGCGCCCGCCGAACCGGTGCGGCTTCGACGCCGTCGGTCGGCTCAACCATTCACGATGCCGGCACCGCCCGGCCGACGGTGATCAGTTGGGTGCACACCCCGACGCCCGGCGTACGCACGGTGACCTCGACGGCGTCCCCCGCACCCTCCAGCAGGAAGTACAGGTCGTTCAGCCCGCGCCGCAGGGTGATCTCGCGCGTGGCGTCCCCGAGCCGGAACAGCGCGGTCGAGTCACCCGAGCTGAGGTAGCCGAAGTGCACGACGTACGGCCACTCCACCAGGTGCCCGTCCAACGGGATCCGGGTGGGTTGGCCACCCTGGGCCAGGTGCCCGCAGCCGTCCACCGGGCCAGGCACGATCTTCCGTCCCTCGACCACGACCGGACGGATTCGGCCGAGCTCATCGAACGTCGACGGTCGCGCGGCCTCCGTGACGAAGGTGGGCCGACGCTCGGCCGGGCGGAAGAAGTGCGACTGGCGATTGTCCGGCCAGAAGTAGCCGGCGACGACCCGGTCCGGGACTGCGGTGTCGAAGAAGACGGTGCCCGGCGGCGCGGCGGCAAGCTCGGCCTGCGTCGTCGCGAGATAGTCCCGCCCGTACTTCGTACTCCAGTTGTCCCCGAAACGGGCCGTGCTCCACAGGGTGCCCACGCCAATGGTCGCCAGCACGACGATCATCGAGACCAGGCCGACCGCGAAGGCACCCGGCTCCCGAAGGACCGTCGGCACAGGCCACGCCGAAACCTCGTCCTCGTCGGTGTCCTTGATTCCCAGCAGGGCCGCACCGACACAGATCGCGGCGACCAGCACCACGTCGGCGACGTACCGGGGAACGACGCCGACCAGCGGACCGAGCGGGCCGCCGAGCCGGGTGACGGCGAAGAGCGTGGCGACCAGCCCGAGGTAGGAGGTGAACAGCAGCCAGGCCCGTCCCGCCGACGGGCGCCGCCGGACGGTGACCACGACCAGCGTCGCCAGCACCGCCCAGGACAACCACTTGGCGATGTCGTACGGGTCGGCGAGCGGGGGGCCGTCACCGGCGTAGGTCCAGCGCCACGGACCACCGAGCAGACCCGGCACCACGGTCTTGCCGACCAGGTCACCGAGGAAGTTGAGGACCGGACCGACAGACGAGGGTTCGTCCAGCTCGCGGGCGGCCGGTCGGGTCAGGTAGAACGCCAGATACGCCCCGGAGAGCACGGAGAGCAACAGCCACGCCGGCCAGTGCCGACGGAGCGCCGCCCCGAGGCTGCGCCACACGCCGCCGGAGGTGAAGAGGAAGACGGTCAGCAGGAACAGCAGCGGCACGATCAGCAGCGACTTGGTGTCGAAGAACAGGCCGAACACCAACCAGAGCGCGACCGCCACGAGGTGCCGCAGGCGACCGGTCCGCACGTACCGGACCTGGGCTGCCACCGCCATGACCAGGGCCAACTGCATCGGCAGCACGAGCAGCCCGACCAACCACAGCGAGGAGACCTCAAGCGTCAGCGGGCTGAACACGAACAGGCACAGTGGGATGAGCAGACCCCAGCCGGGCCGGAGCAGGTCGCGCAGCAGCCGGTAGACGGCGAGCCCGGTCGCCGCCTGACCAACCGCCAGCAGCAATACCCACGGCCAGGTGGCGAAGCCCGCCGCCCGCACCATCGCCCACGCCACCAACAGGCCGCCGGGCATGAGGTGGTTGTTGAACGTACGCAGGAGATAGTCCGCGTCCAGCCCGGTGTCGAGAACCTGGGCGGCGATGACGAACTCGTCCTGCGAGAACCAGCCGCGAGCGGCGAGGCCGGCGCGCCAGGCGACGGACACGGCGATGAGGGCGATCGCCACGGCGCGGACGGGGTCGGCGCGGAGCCATCGGCCGATCGGCCCCGGCCCGCCGTCATCGGACGCGACGCGTTCCGGATGCGTCTCGGCCTCAGCTTCTGGCATTGACATGGTCGGCAGCCTGCCACACGCTTACACGCCGTGGGGACGGCCGTTCTCCCGATAACGCCACCGCAGCGCCCCTGGTCGCCCGTCCGTGCCCGGTCCGGATAACGTCGCGCGACAGTCGTCGGCTGCAGGTGCGCGTCCGGCCGGTGAAGACAGGAGCCGACATGCGTGCAGAGGTGGCCAGTGGCGCCGCTCCGGGGTCCAGCCGGAGCCGGCACACGGCCCGACGGTTCCGGCACCTGGTCATCTGCATCGCGCTGACCGCCCTCGCCTTCCAGCAGGCCCCGGGCCAGGTCGTCCCGGACACCAAGGTCGACCTGAACGTCAACCCGGCCGGGTGGCTGCTCCGCTCGCTGCACCTGTGGGACCCCACCGGCACGTTCGGGCAACTACAGAACCAGGCGTACGGCTATCTCTGGCCGATGGGCCCGTTCTTCCTGCTCGGATCGGAGTCCGGCCTCGCGCCGTGGGTGGTGCAGCGGCTGTGGTGGGCACTGCTCTTCTGTGTGGCCTACCTGGGCGCCGTACGCCTGGCGGGCCGGCTCAACATCGGCACGCCCGCCGGACGCATGATCGCCGGCGTCGCCTTCGCGCTGTCACCCCGCATCCTCACCCAACTCGGCTGGTCCTCGGTGGAGGCCTGGCCCAGCGCCGTCGCACCCTGGGTGCTCATCCCGCTCGTCGGTCTCGCCGCCGGCACGTCACTGCGGCGCGCCGTCGCCGCGTCGGCTCTCGCCGTCGCCTGTGCCGGTGGGGTCAACGCCACCGCCGTGTTCGCGGTGGTGCCACTGGCCCTGCTCTGGCTCGCCACCATCCAGCCCGTACGCCGCCGCGTCACCGCCATCGCCGCCTGGTGTGGCGCGGTAGCCCTGGCCACGGCGTGGTGGTTGGTTCCGTTGCTGGTCCTCGGGCGGTACAGCCCGCCCTTCCTGGACTACATCGAGACCGCCCGAAACACCACGAGCGTCACCGACGCGGTGACCACGCTGCGCGGTGCCTCCTACTGGGTCGCCTACCTGGCCTCCCCGTTCGGACCGACCATCCCGTCCGGGGCGCGACTCGCCAACGAGGCGGTACTGGTCGCCGCCACCCTGGCGGTCGCCGCCCTCGGTGTGCTCGGGCTGTCCCGACGCGGGATGCCGCACCGCCGGTTCCTCATCACCGGTCTGGTCCTCGGCGTCGCGCTCGTCGGCCTCGGGCACGTCGGCGACCTGCCGAACATCCTCGCCGGCCCACAGCGGGAGTTCCTCGACGGCGTCGGCGCGCCCCTGCGCAACGTGCACAAGTTCGACGTCCTGCTCCGCCTACCCCTGTGCCTGGGCATGGCGCACCTGATCGGCCTGGCCGTCCGGGCGGCGCGCACCGCGCCCACCCGGCACCGCCCGCGAACCGTCGCCCGCGCCTGGCTGACCGCCGGCGCCGCCATCGTCGCCGTCACGGCGGTCGCCACGCCCGCGCTCGCGGGTGGTCTCGCCACCCCTGGCAGCGTCAAGGAGGTGCCCGGCTACTGGCACGAGGCCGCCGACTGGCTCGACGCGAACACGGGGCGCGGGCGGGTGCTCGTCGTACCCGGGGCGCGCTTCCCGTCGTACGACTGGGGCAGCACCACCGACGAGATCACCCAGCCGCTGCTCAACAGCCGGTGGGCGGTACGCAACGCCATCCCCTTCACCCCACCGACCACGATCCGGTTGCTGGACGTCATCGAGTCGACGCTCGCCACCGGCTCGGGGTCGACCGGCCTGGCGGACCTGCTGGCCCGATCCGGGATCAGCCACGTCCTGTTCCGCGCCGACCTCGACCACGGCCGCTCCGACACGGCCCGCCCAGCGGTCGTCCGCCAGGCGCTGGAACGGTCACCCGGGTTGACCCGCGTCACGTCCTTCGGCCCCCTGCGCGGCGGGCCCGCGTCCCCCGACGAGTTCCGCGACCATGGGCTCGACGTGCCCGTCCGGGCGCTGGAGGTCTACCGCGTCGACCGGCCCGTCGAGCCGGTCGTCGCCTACGACAGAGCCGACGTGACCACAGTGGTGGGCGGCCCGGAATCCCTCCTCGACCTCGCCGCTGCGGGGCAGCTCGGCTCGGCGCCCACCGTCCTGGCCGGCGACGCGCCGACCGCCGCCGTCGCCGGGCCGGTGGCGATGACCGACGGGCTGCGCAGACGCGACGTGTCGTTCGGTGGACTGCGCGACAACACCTCCCAGACGCTGACCGCCGACGACCCCTTCGACGTCACCGCACCCGCCCACGACTACCTGCCCGAGTGGGGGGCACAGCACTCCACCGTCGCCCGTTTCGAGGGCATCACCGCGATCCGCACCTCCACCGCCCGCTCACAGGTGGGCTCCCCCGGCGGCGCCCGCCCCGAGCACCAGCCGTACGCGGCGATGGACGGCAACCCGGCGACCTCCTGGCAGTCCGCGCCGTACTCGCCCAGCGACCGGCAGTGGATCGAGGTGGGCCTCGCCAACCCGACGACTGTCACCCGGGTCGAGGTGTGGTTCGACCTGAAGGCCGACGCCCTGCCCACGACGGTGACAGTCAGCGCCGGGTACGAGAGCAGCACCGTCGAACAGTTCAGCGACCACATGGTGTTCGAGCTGCCCGGCGTCCACGCCATCCGCGAGGTCCGGGTCTCGGTCGACAGCGCGTACGACCTCCGCCCGTTCGGAAACGGCTCGGTCGGCATCGCCGAGATCAAGATTCCGGGCATCCAGACCAGCCGCACCCTGGTCCTGCCCGCCGCACCGGTCACCGACCGGCCGGCAACCGTCGTCGTGTCGGCGGCACCCACCACGCCGGCCTGCTTCTCCGTCGACGGGCAGCCGCGCTGCTCCACCGACGCCATCCGTGGTTCCGAGGACGCGTCCACCATCGACCGGACCCTGACCCTGCCGGCGGCCGGCGCGTACGACGCCAAGCTGTGGGCGCGGCCGACGGCCGGCCCTGACCTGGACAACACCCTCGACAAACTGGTGACCGACGCGCAGCCGCTGCGCCTCGCGGCGCAGATCAGCGCGTCCTCGACGGCCGTGCCCGACCCGACCGGGCGGGCCGGCGCGGCGCTCGACGGCGACCCGGCCACCAGTTGGTCACCGGCGATCGACGACGAGGCGCCGATCCTGCGACTCAAGTGGCTCAAGCCGCAGACCATCACCGGGCTCCGCTTCTCGGTCGACGACAAGGCAGCCGCCACCCGACTGGGCAGCGTGCGGGTGGTCGGCGACGACGGCTTCCGCAGCAGCCTGCTCGGCGACGACGGGCTGCTCCGCCTGGACCCGCCGATGCGCACCGACGAGATCACCATCCAGTTCCTCGACAAGCCGTCCGCCACCAGTACCGACCCGTACAAGCTGCGGTTGCCGGAGAAGCTGCCCATCGCGGTCGGTGAGGTGACAGTGCTACCCGGAGCGCCCACCGTCGGACCGCGCCTCGACACACCCCTGTCGCTGGCCTGCGGATCGGGCCCGACGCTGCAGGTCGGCGCGGCGCGGGTGACCACCTCGCTGCGCGGCACGCTCCGCGACCTGCTGGAGATGCGTGAGATGCCGGTGACGCCGTGCGGCCGGGCCACGCCCCGCCAGCTTGACCTGGGCCGCGGGGAGCACCGGATCGTCGCCACCCCGAGCCGGCTGGCCGCGCCCACCAGGGGCGCCCTGGTGCCGCGCACGACCACGCCGGCCTCGGCGACCGCGGCGCCCCCATCGGCCTCGGCGACCGCGAGCGCCACCGAGGTCGAGACCTGGGCGGCCACCGAGCGACGGGTACGGGTGGCCAGTCACCCCGTCGACCGGGTGCTCGCCGTGCGGGAGAACACCAACACCGGCTGGCAGGCGACCCTCGGCGGGCGGACGCTGAAACCACTGGTGGTGGACGGGTGGCAGCAGGGCTGGATCCTTCCCGCCGGCGCCTCCGGAGAGGTGCTGTTGCGCTTCGCCCCGGACACCCCGTACCGGGCGGGGCTTCTCCTCGGCGGCATCCTGCTCGCGGTCGTGGTCCTGCTCGCGGTGCTGCCCGCCCGGCAAACCACCGGACGGCCCTCGACGACCGCCGTACCGCGCGGCCGGCGCCGGGTCACCCGCTCGCTGCCGCTGCTGGCCGTCGGGGCCGCCGCGCTGGTGCTGTGGAGTGGCCTCATCGGCGGCCTGCTGGTCGCGGCGGGGTTCATGCTGGCCGTGCCCGGCCCACGCCGCCTGCCGTGGCCGGCCGACCCCCGTCGGGCCAGGACGATCAGCCGGGCCGTCGAGACCTGGCTCCCGGGCGCGCTCGTCCTGCTCGCCGGGTGGCTCTACCTCGACTCGACACGACGGAACACCGACGCGCTCGTGCAACTCACCATCGTCGTTGCCCTGGGCGCCCTCTGGCTCACCACCGCCGCCCGACGACGGCCCGTACGCCGCGCCACGCCAACCGCCGTGACCTCAGCCGTTCCGGCGGCTGCGCTGGTCGCGGAGGGACCGAAGCCCGACGCCATCGAGCCGGACGGGACCGAGGCGGTTGCGGCTGAGCAGGACGGCAGGGAGCCGGACGCGGCCGAGCCGGCAAGGCCCGGCCAGTCGGCCGGGCCAGCCGACGGGCAGCTTCCGACCTTCTCCGAGATCACGTGAGCCTCCGACGACCCGTCCGCCGGGAGAGGACGGCCCAGACGGAGCTGACCCGCGGATGGAGTACGGGCCTCGGTGCTGCGGGGGTCAGCGTCACCCTGGCCGGGGTTCTGGTCAACGGCCTGGCCTACCTGGTGCCGGTGCTGGCCGCGCGACGACTCGACCCGGCCGACCTCAGCGCGCTCGCCGCCGCTCTCGGTCTGGTGGCCATCGTCGGTGTGCCCGGGCTCGGTCTGCAACTGGCCGTCGCCGTGCACCACGCCCGGCACGGGTCCTCCGACACTCGGCGGCTCACCGCGGTCACCGCCGCGGTCTGCGCGGGAACCCTCATCGCGTCGACGCCACTGCTGGTCACCGCCCTGGATCTCCCGGTCGAGATGCCCGCGCTGCTGGCGGTCACCACCGCGGCGATCGTGCTCTCCTCCCGGTCCCTCGGGGAGTTGCAGGGTGGCCAGCGTTTCGTGCGACTCGCCATCGGGATGGCCCTGCTCGCCGCCGGCCGCTACGGCGGCGTGATCGCCGGGCTGCTGCTCGGCGCGGGACCGACCGGCGCGCTGGCGGTCGGCGCGTTGACCGCCGCGCTCGCCCCGGCGGTGCTGGCCCGACTCGCCCGCGAGCCCGCTCGATCGTCCACCGCACCACGGTTGACCGCCGCGCAGGTGGTTGCCGGCTGCGGTGCGACCCTGGCGATGCTCGTCGTCTCCTACGCCGATCTGCTGCTGGCCCGGCAACTGCTGTCCCCGTCGGATTCCGGGGCGTACTCGGTCGGCACCGTCCTGAGCAAGGGCGCGCTCTGGGCGCCGCAGGTCGCCGCCGTCCTCGCCCTGCCGCGGCTGGCACGCGGTGACCGGCGCAGCCGAACGGTCGCGTTGGCGGTGACGGGCGGGTGTGGCGCGGTGCTGGTCATCGCCTCGACGCTCGCCGGAGGGCTCGCCTTCCGCCTCGCCGGTGGACCCGACTACGACCACCTCGGCCGGTACGCGCCCCTCTTCGCGGCGGTCGGTGCGCTCTACGCGGTGACGTTCGTGCTGCTCAACGACCGCCTCGCGGCCGGCGGGCGCTGGGCGGCGGCACCGCTGTGGGTGGGCGTGGCCGGCCTGGTGGCCGTCACCGCGACCCTGCGGCCCCACACCGTCCCCGGTCTTCTCCTCGCGGCCCTGGGCACGGCCATCGTCACCACCGCGATAATGGCGGTGGCGGCAGGTCGCCCCGCTCGGGCGCCGGTGGTTGAGCCCGACTAGCCCTCCGCGAGCCAGTCCGTCAGCAGTCGGTGGTCGATCGCGTCCACCCGACCGAGCTGACGACCCGAGGCCACCCGGTCCCGCAGCTCCGCCCGGGTGAACCAGCGCGCCTCCAACAACTCCTCGCCATCGACGCGTACCTCGTCGGAGGTGGCGGTGGCTCGGAAGCCCACCATCAGGCCGGCGGGGAACGGCCACGCCTGCGACCCCTGGTACGTCACGTCGGTGACGGTCACGCCCGCCTCCTCGGCCATTTCCCGACGGACCGCGTCCTCCAGGCTCTCGCCGACCTCGACGAAGCCGGCAAGCGTCGAGTACGCGTCCTCGCCCGCACCCGCGTGCCGGGCCAGCAGACAGCGCCCCGACCGACCGGGTGCCTCGACCAACACGATGATCGCCGGTTCGATCCGGGGGAACAGCAGACGTCCGCACTCCGCGCCGGTGCAGGTCCGCAGGTGCCCGCCGCCGCCGGCGACGGCCGGCGCGCCGCACCCTCCGCAGAACCGCTGCTGTCGGTGCCAGTGCAGCAAACCCCTGGCGTACGCCTGGACGGCCGCGTCGCCGGGTTCGAGCCGCCCGACCAGTGCCCGCACGTCGACGGACCGCACCGCACCGGCCATCTCGACGGCGGACCGCTCAGGGAGTGCGGAGAGATCCGCGGCGAACACGGCGACCTCCCCATCGAGCCCCAGGAAGACGGGCTCGCCGGCGGCGGACCGGACCAGCGCCGCACGCTCCGCGCTGAGCCGAACCGGCCCGTGGCCGTCGACGAGACAGCGGTCCCGCCACATCGGCAGCAGCACGGTGGTCGACTCGGTGAGCAGCGCGCTCAACCGCGTTGGATCGGCGCGCACCGGGCCCGCCCGATCCAGCCAACCGCCCCCGTACGCCAACACCCGCTCCGCAGTGCCCACCCGGCCACCGTGCCACGTCGGTGGTTCGCCGTCGGCACCGACCCCGGGTCGGTGCGACACGCCGAACGACACGCGGTAGCAGCGCCTGGTGGGCGCAGCCACGAGGACGGCCGGGCATTCGTTACCGTAGGTGCCTCCGGGAGGGAGGACCTCCCGCGGCACCCTGGCGATCGAGGTTGCAGTGACGCTGTACGGCGAAAAGAGTCCACCCGCCGACGACCGGCCCACCGTGCAGGTCACCGCGGTCACCTGGCCGGACGATGGATCTGAGCCGGTCACCACAGCCGCTCCCGGCGAGCTGGACGGCGGGCCGCGCCGCCCACGTCGGGTGCGGATGTTGCTCGCCGCCGGCATCACCGGTGGCGTCCTCGCCGCCGTGGCGGGTGCCGGTGCCTGGGCGTACGCCGGTGACGTTCCCCGGGGCACCAGCGTGCTCGGCACCGAGCTCGGCGGCCGGAGCCGCGCGGACGCCGACCGGCAGTTGCGGGCGGAGCTGGACCGGCGGGCGGCGGCGCTCGCCACACCGCTGAAGGTCACCGTCGACGGGCGTACCGCCGAGATCAACCCGGCCGACGTGGGGCTGGCCGTCGACGTGCCGGCGACCGTCGCGGCGGCGGCTGAGGCCGACGCGCACCCGGTGAGCCGGTTGGTCGGCTCCCGCACCGTCGAACCCGTGGTGACCGTCGACGTGGGCCGGTTGGACGACGCGCTCCGTAAGGTGCTCGGTGACCAGGCCCAGGGCATGACGATGCCGGCGATCACCTACCAGGGCACCACACCGAAGGTCGTACAGCCCAAGCCCGGGCTGGCTCTGAACCCGCAGCGCTCCGCCGAGGTGGTCCGCGCCGGCTGGTTGGCCGGCGCCCCGGTCACCGTGCCTCTGGTGGAGACCCACCCGGCGACCACCCCGGACGAGTTGGACCGGATGGTCAGCGAGCTGGCGAAGCCGGCAGTCGCCGAACCGGTCACCCTGCGCACCAACAAAGGTTCCGTGACCATCCCGCCCGCCGCCATCGCGAAGAGCCTCCGGTTCAGCGCCGACAAGACCGGCAAGCTCACCCCGTCGGTGGACGTCAAGCGCCTGCGGGCGGCACTCGGCGACAAGCTCGCCGCCATCGAGGTGCCGCCGAAGGACGCCACGATGACGATTTCCGGTGGCCGACCCACGGCCAAGGAGGGGCGATCCGGTCAGCAGTTGGACACGGCAGCCCTCAGCCGGGACCTGCTGGCCGTGCTACCGAAGGCGGACGGCCGCGAGGTGACCGGCGAGCTGAAGCCGACGCCGCCGCAGCTGACCGGGGAGAAGCTCGCCGGCCTCGGCATCAAGGAGCGGGTGTCGACCTTCACCACCCGGTTCACCGGCGGCATGGCCTCGTCGCGCAGCCAGAACATCGCGACCATCGCGAGGAGGGTGGACGGCACGGTCGTGCTGCCCGGGAAGACGTTCTCGCTCAACGGTCACACCGGCGAGCGCGGCTACGCCCAGGGCTACCGGGACGCACCGGTCATCCTCGACGGCAAGCTGGTGCCGGGCGTCGGCGGCGGCACCTCGCAGTTCACCACCACGCTGTTCAACGCGACCTACTACGCCGGCCTCGAGGACGTGGAGCACAAGCCGCACTCGTACTGGTTCGACAGGTACCCGGCGGTCATCGAGTCGACCATCTTCTGGCCGAGTCTGGACTTCAAGTTCCGCAACAACACCGAGTACGGCGTGCTCATCGACACGTCGTACACGTCCAGCACGATCACCGTGTCCATCTGGAGCACGAAGATCTACGACAGCGTGAAGACGGAGTACGGGCCGCGCCGCAACATCACGACGCCGAGGCAGATCCACCTGGCTCCCGGCCCCTCGTGCATCGAGACCAACGGCATCAACGGCTTCACCCAGGACGCCTTCCGGGTCATCAAGAAGGGCGGCGTGGTGGTCAAGCGGGAGAAGTTCACCTGGCGCTACGACGCTGAGCCCCGCTACGTCTGCGGGCCGAAGACGTCCTGAGGCCCCACCCGCTTGAGTCTGCCGCCCTGCGGTGGCGTCGGCACCGTGCGAGTCTCCTGCACCCGGATCTCGGCCCGGAACCGGTGCGCCGCGGGGTGCCAGATTTCCTCGAACGGGCCCATGACCTCGCCACCGATGCCGCGACGACGCACCCGGGACGCCAGCCACCAGAGGGTCCCCAGGATCGCCACCACGCAGCCCGCGAACACCAGAGATATCAGGACGTCATCCACGGGCCGAGCGTAGCCCGGTGCGCCAGGGCCAGAACGGGACCGGACCGCACCGGGCGCCGCTCGCAGGCCGCCGACCGTATGCCGCCGACCGCCGCCTGCCGCCCGAGGCCGCAGACCGCCCCCCGCAGGCGCCAAGGTCACGCAACATCCTGGTTGTAGTGGTATCAGCCCGCCGGACAGGCCACTACATCCTGGTTCGAGCGTGACCTTGACCGATTCCAGCCCTCCAGAACCAGCCCGGCCCCAGCCCTCCCGCCGGACTGCGTGCACGGCGGTCGCACCAGTCCTGTACCGGGACACGCGGGTCGAGCGCGCGCGGGTGCGGACGTTCGTCAGGGAACGCAGAAAAGGCCACCCCGTTAGGGGTGGCCTTTTCTGGAAGATTGTCCGGCGGCGTCCTACTCT
>NZ_JBITGG010000015.1:0-202977 GCF_044456765.1 Micromonospora sp. NPDC050784
GCCGGTCGCCCCCCCCCCCCCCCCCGGGGGGGGGGGGCCCGGGCCGGCGGGCCCCCCCCCCGCCCCCCGCGGGCGCGCCCCCCCCCCCGCGCCCCCCCGCCCCCGCCGCCGTTGGGCTCGGTCGGCTGGATGTGGCAGACTCGCGGCTCGGCACGTCTCGATCTCACCGCCGACGGAGGTGATCATGCGCCCAACCCACCGCAGGCTGGCGGCGACCGCCGCCGGGCTGGTGCTGCTGCCGGTCGCCCTGGTCGGCTGCGGAATCGGCGACGAGGACGACGAGAAGTCCGCCACCAAGCCGGCCCGAGCCCCCGCCGAGGAGGCCGCCACCCGCTCCCGGGAGCGCGTGCAGGCGTACCTCGACGCGATGACCGCCAAGGACGTCGCCGCCGGCCGGAGTCAGCTCTGCGCTCTGCTGCAGGACGACTTCGACCTCGGCGCCACCGGCCCCAACGGTGACTTCGCCGATCACTTCCAGGTGCCCGAGGCGGCCATCACCGGCGTCCGGTCCGGTCCGCAGGGGCAGGAGGTCAGCGTCTCGGTGTCGGTCACCGTCGGCAAGCGCACCGTCGCCCGACCGCTGGTGTTCACCGTCACCCGGGACGGGAGCGACTGGTGCATCGCCGGGGAAGCGCCGGGCAGGTCGGCCACTCCGTCGCCAGCGTCGCCGCCACCGCGTCCTGAGGGGTCGCCCCCACCGCGTCCTGAGCAGAGCCCGGGAGTTTGATCTCCCATCTGCCGGAACCGTCCCCCTCGCCGCCCGGGCACCCCGACCGTCGCCGTACGCTTTCTGTCATGCGCCATGAGTGGCATCAGCTGAGCCATCCCGCGGTGGGCAGCCCGGGCCTGCAGACCAGCCGACCGACAGTCGACTCCGCCGAGGACGCCGCGCTCGGCCTGGACCGATGGCGGGAGCTGCCCCGCGAGCAGGTCCCGCCGTGGTCGGACCCGGCTGCCGTGGCCGCGGTCTGCAAGGTCCTCGACACCGTGCCGTCGGTCGTCGCGCCCTACGAGGTGGACCAGCTCCGGCAGAAGCTCGCCCTGGTCTGCGAGGGCAAGGCGTTCCTGCTGCAGGGCGGTGACTGCGCCGAGACGTTCGTGGACAACACCGAGAGCCACCTGCTGGCCAACGCCCGCACCCTGCTCCAGATGGCGATCGTGCTCACCTACGGCGCGTCGCTGCCGGTGGTCAAGGTCGCCCGGGTCGCCGGGCAGTACACCAAGCCCCGCTCGCTGCCGACCGACGCGCGCGGCCTGCCCGCGTACCGCGGCGATATGATCAACTCGCTGGAGGCCGATCCGGCCGCCCGGGTCGCCGACCCGCAGCGCATGATCCGCGCGTACGCCAACTCGGCGGCGGCGATGAACATGCTCCGGGCGTACCTCGCCGGTGGGCTCGCCGACCTGCACGCCGTGCACGACTGGAACAAGGGCTTCGTGAAGAACTCCCCGGCGGGGGAGCGTTACGAGGCGATCGCCCGGGAGATCGACCGGGCGCTGGCCTTCATCCGGGCCTGCGGCATGACCGACGACGAGGCGCTGCGCACCGTCACGCTCTACTGCTCCCACGAGGCCCTCGCCCTGGAGTACGACCGGGCGCTCACCCGGGTCTCCGACCGTCGGGCGTACGGGCTGTCCGGGCACTTCCTCTGGATCGGCGAGCGCACCCGGCAGATCAGTGGCGCGCACATCGACTTCATCTCCCGGATCGCCAACCCGATCGGGGTCAAGCTCGGCCCGACCACCTCCCCGGACGAGGCGATCGAGCTGTGCGAGAAGCTCAACCCGGACAACATCCCCGGTCGGCTCACCCTGATCAGCCGGATGGGCAACCATCGGGTACGCGACGCGCTGCCGCCGATCGTCGCCAAGGTCACCGCCGCCGGCGCCAAGGTGGTCTGGCAGTGCGACCCGATGCACGGCAACACGCACGAGTCGTCCAACGGCTACAAGACCCGGCACTTCGACCGCATCGTCGACGAGGTGCTCGGTTACTTCGAGGTGCACCGGGGGCTGGACACCCACCCCGGTGGCCTGCACGTCGAGTTGACCGGCGAGGACGTCACCGAGTGCCTCGGCGGCGCCCAGGGCATCGAGGACCTCGACCTGCCCGACCGGTACGAAACCGCCTGCGACCCGCGACTGAACACCCAGCAGTCGTTGGAGTTGGCGTTCCTCGTGGCGGAGATGCTCCGTGGCTGAGCTGGCGAGCCCCGCAGTCGGCAAGTCGGAGGGATGACCATGGCTGACGCGAGGAGTGAGCTTGCGAGCCCCGCAGTCGGCAAGTCGGAGCGATGACCATGGCTGACGCGAGGAGTGAGCTTGCGAGCCCCGCAGTCGGCAGCCGAAGGGATGACAATGCCTGATCTGTTCGTGGACCTGCGGTCCGACACGGTGACCCGACCCACCGCCGGGATGCGGGAGGCGATGGCCACCGCCGAGGTCGGCGACGACGTGTACGCAGAGGATCCGAGCGTCAACGCGCTGGAGGCCGAGGTCGCCGCGTTGTTCGGGCACGAGGCGGCGCTGTTCGCCCCGAGTGGGTCGATGGCGAACCAGATCGCCCTGCAACTGTTGGTGTCGCCCGGCGACGAGTTGCTCTGCGACGCCGACGCGCACGTGGTCACGTACGAGATCGGCGCCGCGGCCGCGTACGGCGGGATCTCCTCGCGGACCTGGCCCGCGGTGGGCGCGGACATCGACCCGGAGGTGGTGGCCGGAATGATCCGGCCGGACGGTTACTTCGCCGTCCCCACCCGCGCGATCGCCGTCGAGCAGACCCACAATCGCGGTGGCGGCGGGGTGATTCCGCTGGCGACCCTACGGGACCTGCGCGGGGTCGCCGACGAGGCGGGCGTCGCGCTGCACTGCGACGGCGCCCGGATCTGGCACGCGCACGTCGCCGACCGGGTGCCGCTGATCGAGTACGGTCGGCTCTTCGACACGCTGTCGGTGTGCCTCTCCAAGGGGCTCGGCGCGCCGGTCGGTTCGCTGGTGGTGGGCAGCGCGGAGAAGATCGAACGTGCCCGGCTGATCCGCAAGCGGATGGGCGGTGGCATGCGCCAGGCCGGCGTTCTCGCCGCCGCCGGTCGGTACGCGCTCGCGCAGCACATCGACCGGCTGGCCGACGACCACGCGAAGGCGGCCCGGCTCGCCGAGGCGGTGGCGCCGTTCGGTGTGCTGGCCACCACGGTCCGTACCAACATCGTGGCGCTGGACCTCACCAAGCACACCCTGGACGCGCGGGCCCTGGCCGCCGCGGCGCGGGCCGAGGGCGTACTGATCTCGGTGCTCGGCCCCCGTACCGCCCGCCTGGTCACCCACCTGGGCCTCAGCGACGCGGACATCGACCGCGCCCTGGCAGCCCTACCCCGCATCCTCGCCGCAGCCTAACCCCACCCCCACCCCCCGGCCCCGGCCCCCATTCACCTCGGTGATCAAGAGGTTCGCGTCGGATTCCGGTCCCCGGATGACGCAAACCTCTTGATCAACAAGGTTGGGTCAGGGGTGGGACAGGCGGGTGAGGGTGGTGATGTCGGCGGTGTGGCCGATGTGCTTCTCGCTGGGGGTTTCCACGACGATCGGGACGCCGGCGGTCGCCGGGTGGGCCATCAACTCGGCGAAGGCGGGCTCGCCGATGGTGCCCTTGCCGATGTTCTCGTGCCGATCCCGGGTGGAGCCGCACAGGTCCTTCGAGTCGTTGGCGTGGACCAGCCGCAGCCGGTCCGCGCCGACCGTGGCCACCAGGGTGTCCAGGGTCGCCGTCATGCCGCCCTCGGCCGCCAGGTCGTGGCCGGCAGCCCAGGCGTGGCAGGTGTCGAAGCAGACCCCGAGCATGGGGTGCCGGTCCACCGCGTCCAGATAGGGCCCGAGCTGCTCCACCCGGGAGGCCAGTGACCGGCCACCGCCGGCGCTCGGCTCGACCAGCAACATCGGCCCGCCAGCCTCGGCGGACCAGTCGAGCAGCGGCAGCAACACCTCGCGGACCTGTCGCATCGCCGCCTCGGCGTGCCCCTCGTCCACCGAACTGCCCGCGTGGAACACCACCCCCCGCGCGCCGATCGCCACGCCCCGACGCAGCGCGTGCGCCAGCGTCTGGGCCGACTTCTCGACCGTGGCCGGGGTGGGCGAGCCGACGTTGACCAGCAGCGAGGCGTGGATGAACGCGGGAATGCCCCGCTCGGCGCAACCGTCGCGGAACAGGGCGTCCTGCGCGGGGTCGCCGTCGGGCAGTGCCCAGCCACGCGAGTTGGAGACGTAGACCTGCACCACCCGCGCACCGGTCGTGTCGGCGTACGGAAGGGCAGCCTTCGCCAGCCCACCCGAGGTCGGAGTGTGCGTGCCCACCGGCCGCCCGGAGATCGTCGACATCAGAAGCACGTCAGGGTGACCGGGGTGCCGGGTGCCACCTGCGAATTCTCGCCCGGGAGTTGGATCCGGACCACGGCGTTCGGGTTGATCGCCACCGTCACCGGGAAGCCCTGGCCCTCCAACGCCTGCTTGGCCTGCTGGCACGGCAGGTCGATCACCCGCGGCATGACGACAAGCGGTGGCCCCTTGCTGACGTCCAGCTTGACCGTGGTGCCCTTCTCCACGCCGGCACCATCGGCCGGGCTCTGACCGAGGATCTCGTCCTTCGGCTTGTCGGAGTCCTTGTAGGTCTCCACCAACACCAGATTGAGCTGGGCCAGGGTCGTCCGGGCGTCGGTCAGGCTCTTGCCGACCAGGTTCGGCACCGTCACCGGTGCCCTGCCCCGGCTCAGGATGAGGGTGACCTTCGCGCCTGGTTTGACCTCGGCGCCCACCTTGGGCGAGCTGTCCACCACGACCCCGGCCGGCAGGCTGTCGTCATAGCGGGCGGTGCCCTTGGCCACCACCAGCTTCGCGTTGACCAGGTCCGCCTCGGCGAGCTCGAACTCCTTGCCGATCACGTCCGGTACGGGGAAACGCTCCGGGCCGAGGGAGAGGGTCAGGGTGATCGTGCCACCCTTGACGATCTTGGCAGCGGACGCCGGGCTCTGCCCCAGCACGCTGTCCTTCGGGGCTTTCTCGTCGAAGCGCGGCTCAGCGAACTTGAGGACGAGCCCGGCTCGGTCGGCCTGCGCCTGCGCCTCGGCCTTGCTCAGGCTCACCAGTTGCGGAGCGTCCGTGTAGCGGCCGACGCCGAACCACCAACCCCCGATCGCGGCCACCAGGCCCAGCGTCACCACCACGGCCGCGACGGCCAGCCGGCCACGGGGGTTGCTCAGCACCGTGCTGCGCAGCGCGGCGAGCCGGGCGCCGAGGCCCTCCGCCGGCTCCGGGGCGGCCCTACGTCGGCCCGGCCCCTGGCTGCTGGCGCCCTCCGGCAGTCGCGCCCACGACGGGCGGTTGGGCGGTTGGACCGTCGCGACCATCATGGTCGGCTGGGAGAGCGACGGCGCGCCGCTGACCGGACGGAGTACGGCGGTGTGGCTGTTGGCGTCACCCAGGCGATCCCGGGCCACCTGCACCTCGGACAGCAGTGCGCCGGCGTCCGCGGGCCGCGCGCCGGGATCACGCCGGGTGGCCCGCTGCACCAGGTCGTCGAGGACCGACGGCAGGCCCGGCACCAGCGTCGAGGGCGCCGGCACGTCCCGGTCGACGTGCTGCCAGGCGACGTCCACCGGGCGGTCCCCGTCGTACGGCACGCGGCCGGTGAGCATCTCGAACAGCACGATGCCGGCCGAGTAGACGTCGGTGCGCGGATCGGCGCGGCCCTCGGTGACCAGCTCCGGGGCGACGTACGCCACGGTGGCCATCAGTTGGTTGCCCTGCTCCTCGTCGGCGCTCGCCTCGACCGCCCGGGCCAGCCCGAAGTCGGCCACCTTCACGACGCTGTCGACCAGGTTGGCGACGCCACCGGTGGGCGCCTCCGCGACCAGCACGTTCTCCGGTTTGACGTCGCGGTGCACAAGACCGGCCCGGTGCGCGGCGGCGATCGCGGCGAGCATCTGCTCGGCGATGGCCAGCGCCTCGTCCGGGTTGAGTCGGCGTCGCTCGGCCAGCACGTCGCGCAGCGTGCGGCCACGGACGTACTCCATCACCAGGTACGGCAGGCCGGCGTGCGTGCCCTGGTCGTAGACCGCCACCACGTTCGGGTGGGTCAACCGGGCGATGGTCTTCGCCTCGTCGGTGAACCGGGCCACGAAGTTGGCGATCCGGGCCCGCGCCTCGCTCGCCTGGGTCGGGTGAATGATCTTGACAGCCACGGTGCGCTCAAGGCGTTCGTCAGTGGCGGTGTACACGGTCGCCATGCCACCACGGGCCACGCGACCGCGAATGCGGTAGCGCCCGTCGATCAGCGAGCCCAGCAACGTGTCGGCGACCTGAGTGTCCATCGGCAGGCAGTCTATGTGTCCAGGGGGTGAAGGATGAACAGGATGCTACAGCCGTACGCCCAACCGGTCCGTCCCGCCGCGCTCGCCGCCCCTCATTCGCTGGTCAGCGGCGATCAGGAGAGTGGGCGCCGATGGGTCTCCCGGGGTGCCGGTGGCTCGTCGCGGCGGCGGCGTGGCAGGGTGGTCGGGTGACCGAACCCGTACCCGACCAGGCCGCGCCCGGCCTGGAGCTCGCCGGCCCCACCGACCCGGCCGGCTGGTTGACCCTGCCCGACGTTGCGGAACGCCTCGACGTGTCGATCAGCAAGGTGCACCAGATGATCCGTGACCGGGAACTGCTGGCGGTCCGCCGCGACGGCGTTCGCCGGATCCCGGCGGACCTGGTTGCCAACCAGACCGTGCTCAAGCACCTGCCCGGCGTGCTCAACCTGCTCGCCGACAACGGCTACGACGACGAGGCCGTTCTGCGCTGGCTCTACGAGCCGGACGACACCCTCCCGGGCGCCACCCCGGCCGCCGCCCTCTCCGGCGACCAGGCCCGCGAGGTGAAACGCCGAGCCCAAGCCCAAGGCTTCTAACCCGCACCCTTCTTCCCCCGCTTACCCGCGTTGATCATGAGGTTGGCGACCTCCGCCTCGGCGTGTCGCGCCGCTAACCTCATGATCACCCGGAGGTCGGGCTCAGGGCCCGGGGGTGGGGGAGGGGTTAGTCGGCTCGGCGGGTTGCGGCTATGGCCAGGTCTACCAGGGCTTGGCGGGCCTCGGTGTCCAGGTCGACGGCGGTCAGTGCGGCCAGGGCGGTGTCGGTGAGTGTGACGATCCGCTGCTCGGTACGGGCCAGCGCCCCGCTGCCCGAGATCACCTCGCGGAGCCGGGCCACCCCCCGTTCGTCCAGCTCCGGGTCGCCGAGCCGGCTGAGCAGCAGCTTGCGGCCCGCGTCGTCGGTGGCCTCCACGGCCGCCGCCACCAGGTAGGTGCGCTTGCCCTCGCGTAGATCGTCCCCGGCTGGCTTGCCGGTCAGCGCCGGGTCACCGAAGACCCCCAGCACGTCGTCGCGGAGCTGGAACGCCTCACCCAACGGCAGCCCGTACGCCGAGTAGGCCGTCCGCACGTCCTTTGGCGCATCGGCCAGCGCGGCGCCGAGCAGCATCGGACGCTCGACGGTGTACTTCGCGGACTTGTACCGGGCGACCTTGCTGGCCCGTTCCACCGAGGTGTCCCCGGTGACCTGCGTCAGCACGTCGAGGTACTGCCCGACGGTGACCTCGGTGCGCATCTCGTCGAAGACCGGCCGGGCCCGGGCCAACGACCACAGGTCCAGGCCGGCGGAGTGCAGCAGCTCGTCGGACCAGACCAGGCAGAGATCACCGAGCAGGATGGCAGCGGCGTCGCCGAAACCGTCCGGGTCGCCGCCCCAGCCGGCCTCCCGGTGCCGGGTGGCGAAGCGTCGGTGGACCGCGGGCTCGCCGCGACGGGTGTCGGAACGGTCCATCAGGTCGTCGTGGATCAGGGCGCTGGCCTGGACGAACTCCAGTGCGGCCAGGGCGGTGATCACCTGGTCGTCGTCCACCCCGCCAGCCCCCCGGAACCCCCAGTACGCGAATGCTGGACGCAGCCGCTTGCCGCCACCGAGCACGAACGCCTCGATCGCCTCGGCCACCGGACCCAGCGCGTCGTCCACGGCGGCGAGCCGGACCCGTTGGCCGGCCAGGAACTCGGTGAGCGCCTTGTCCACCCGCTCCCGCAGGCCGGCGCGGTCGACGGGGGACACGGGAGCAGCGTGGGTCACGCCCCGACGCTAGCCGGTCGTCATGGTTCGTGCTCCACCGCCACGCGTAGTGCCGCCGGTGCGGCCGGGGCCCGTCCGCCCAGCCGGTCGCGCGCCGTGCGGCGCGGCGCGACCCGGCCCGGTGGCCCGCGTCGAGCCGGCCCGACGGGTGGCCGCGGCGGCCTCGGCAAGCGCTACCAGCGGCACGTCCAGGACGACGGCGAGCCAGCCGAGCCAGAACCCGCCCGGCACGCGACGCTGTCGTTCCCACCGGGAGATCTCGTGCCGACTCAGCGTCGGCACCCCGGCGGCGGCACACAGCTCGGCGGCGGCTCGCTGCTGGCTCCAGCCCCGGGCCAGTCGGCGCCGGGCCAGCAGCGGCCCGAGCTGCGTGGGGCGCGGCGATGCGGGCGGGATCATGGGTCCTCCTGGCGGGCGTCGGTGCGGTGACGACCCACCCGCCCGACCGGACGGGACCGGCGTCACCGCTCGGTTGCTGACCCCCGCACGGGAACCGGGGCCACCCCCGCCGCCCCTCCCGCACCGCCCCGTTCTACCTCGCAGGTACGACGCCTTTCCGCCCGCCGGGTCGGGGCGCGCGGGGCGACACCGCCCACCGGGTCGGGGCGCTCGGGGTGATACCGCCCACCCGGTCGGGGCGCGCGGTGCGCCCCGGGCGGCACCGCCCACCCGATCGCACGGACCGGGCCGGACCGGCCGCTGGGTGGGAAGGGCCTGGGTCCTGGTGCCGTCGACCGCTAGAGTCGGGTCGTGGCGCTCGGTCTCCCCTCGATACTCCCCAATCCGCAGCCGGCGATCGGGGAGCTCATCCGTGAGCACCAGCCGACCTTCTCGTTCGAGTTCTTCCCGCCCAAGACCGAGGCGGGGGAGCAGCTGCTCTGGCAGGCCATCCGCGAGCTGGAGTCCCTGCGCCCGTCGTTCGTGTCGATCACGTACGGCGCCGGCGGCTCGACCCGGGACACGACCGTGGCGTTGACCGAGCGGGTCGCCACCGAGACCACCCTGCTGCCGATGGCCCACCTGACCGCGGTCAACCACTCCGTCGCCGAGCTGCGGCACGTGGTCGGCCGGCTCGCCGGGGTGGGGGTGCGCAACGTGTTGGCCATTCGTGGTGACCCCCCGGGCAACCCGGGCGGTGAGTGGATCCGCCACCCCGAGGGCGTGGACTACGCCGAGGACCTGGTCCGGTTGGTGCGCGACGCCGGCGACTTCAGCGTCGGTGTGGCGGCCTTCCCGTACAAGCACCCCCGCTCGCCCGACGTGGCCAGCGACACCGCCCAGTTCGTCCGCAAGTGTCGGGCGGGCGCGGAGTTCGCGGTCACGCAGATGTTCTTCGACGCCGACGACTACCTACGGCTACGTGACCGGGTGGCCGCTGCCGGCTGTGACACCCCGATCCTGGCCGGCGTGATGCCGGTGACCCAGTTCAGCACCATCGAGCGGTCCGTGCAGCTCTCCGGTGCGCCGTTCCCACCGGCGTTGGCGGCCCGCTTCGAACGCGTCGCGGACGACCCGGACGCCGTCCGCCGGCTCGGCATCGAGCAGGCCAGCGAGATGTGCCGCCGGCTGCTGGACGAGGGCGTGCCCGGAATTCACTTCATCACCCTCAACCGGTCCACCGCGACCCGCGAGGTCTGGCAGAACCTGAAGGCCGGCGCCCGCGTGTGAACGCTGCGCCTGCGACACCTGTTGCCCGGCACGACGGTTGATCCGTGGTGGGCACACAGCTGAACTGGGATCAGTACGCCACGGCGTGGGCGCGGTTGCACGGCGGGTTCGACCCTCGGGTCGCGGCGCCGGTGGTGCGCGCCTGGCTGCGATTCGCGTACCACGTCGGATATGTGCTGGGTCGGCTGCGGGTCAGCCCCACCGCGGTCACCGTGGTCGGGGTGTTGCTCTGCTTCTGCGTACCGCTGCTGGTGGGCCGGCCGGGGAGCGGGCCGTTCCTCGGCGCGCTGTTCGTGCTGCTCGCCGCCGTGGCGGACAGCGTGGACGGTGCGGTGGCGGTCGCCACCGGTCGCACCACCCGGCTCGGCTACGTCTACGACTCGGTCGCCGACCGGCTCGGTGAGGTGGCGTGGCTGCTGGCGTTCTGGCTGGTGGGCGCGCCGGGTGGGCTTGTCGTCGCGGCCGGCGCGCTGTCCTGGTTGCACGAGTACGTCCGAGCGCGGGCGGTCGCCGCCGGCATGCGGGAGATCGGCGCGGTGACCGTGGGTGAACGCCCCACCCGGGTCTCGGTGGCGCTGGCCGGCCTGCTGGTCGCCGGGCTGGCCGGGCTGATCGAGCCGGACCTGGCCGCCGGCACCATCACCATGGCGACCGCGGTCTGGGTGCTGCTGGCCGGTTTCGGCCTGGGACAACTGCTCTCCAGCATCCGCCGCGCCCTGCTCGACGCCGGCTGAGCCGCGCACCCGGCCGCGCCGGGAACAGACGCGCCGGGAACAGACGCGCCGGGAACAGATGGCGGCTGAAACAGACGCGCCGGAACTGACGCCGGCTGACGGGCCTACCAGGCGGGGCCGATCTCGTCGGCGACGATCTGGGCGGAGAGGGTCACCATCGGCAACCCGCCGCCCGGGTGGGTGGAGCCACCCACCAGCCACAGCCCGTTCGCCGGGCCCCGGTTGGCCGGGCGGAGCAGCCCACCGGCGGTGCCGTAGATCGAGCCACCTGGCGCGCCGGTCGCCACGTCCAGGTCGGCGGGGGTGCGGATCTCGCGGAACAGCAGCCGGTCGCGCACGTCCACTCCGCGTCGGGCCAGCACGTCCAGGATCCGGTCGGCGTACGCGTCGGCCAGCCCCGGGCGTCGCCAGTCCACCGCGCCCGCCGCGGTGCCCTGCCGAGCGGCGTTGACCAGCACGAACCACGCCTCGTGTCCGGCTGGGCGGACCATCGGGTCGTCGGCCACGGTGACGAACACCGCCGGGTCGGCCGCCGGCCGGGCCCGTACGCCCCGCCCGGGGTCGCCGAAGACCGCGTCGAACTCGGCGTCGTAGTCGTCCGGGAAGAAGACGTTGTGGTGGGCCAGCCCGGTGCTGCCGGAGACGCCGAGCAGCAGTACGAAACCGGCGAGGCTGCGGTCGGTCAGCCCGGCCAGCCGACGCGGGTGCGGCAGCAGGTCACGGTAGACGGTGAGCGCGTCCACGTTGGCCACCACCACGTCGGCGGGCACCGGGGCGGTGACGCCGGCGAGGCGTACCCCGTGCACCCGGCCGCCGGTGGCGTCGATCCGGGTGACAGTGGCGTCGGTCTGCACGACCACGCCGAGGTCCAGGCAGCGGGTCAGCAGGGCGTCGGCGAGAGTGCCCAGCCCGCCGCGCAGGTACCAACCGCCGAAGGCCAACTCGGCGTAGGGGACCGCGACCAGCGCCGCCGGTGCCCGACGTGGGTCGGCGCCGGTGTAGGTGGCGTACCGGTCCAGCAGCATCCGCAACCGCGGGTCGGACAGGTGTCGGCGGCCCAGGCCGCGCAGACTGCGGCCCGGGGCGATGGCGGCCAGGTCACCGACGCGCCAGGCCAGCGACGCGAGGTCGCGGGGAGAGCCGACGGTACGCCGCAGGATGTCCCGCGAGGAGGCCTGCCACACGCGTGTCGCCCGGCGCCACAACCGCTGCCAGTCCGCTGCCGCCCGGTCACCGAAGGCGGCCCCGACCCGGGCCGTGAACTCCACCGGGTCGGCGCACGAGTCCAGGGTCGGGCCACCGTCGGCGAAGACGTGCCGGACGATCGGGTCCAGCGGGACCAGGTCCAGGTATTCGTCGAGCTTCGCCCCGGTCGCCTCGAACAGGTCGTGGAACACCTGGGGCAGGGTGAGCAGGCTCGGCCCGGTGTCGAAGTGGAACGACCCGGCCGGGGTGTCGTGCGCGTACCGGCCGAGCTTGCCGCCGACCGTGTCGGCCCGCTCGAAGACGGTCACCTGGTGCCCGGTGGCGGCCAGCCGGGCGGCGGTGGCGAGGCCACCCACCCCGGCGCCGACGACCACGATCCGCGCCATGCCGCGTCCTCCCTAGCTGACCGGGCGGCCCCGCCAGGTCAGGCGGCGTCGCTTTCGCAGATGGTACGACCGCAGGGTCAGCCAACCGAGGACCACGACCGACACGGGGTGTGCGAGCGCGTCGGGCCACCACCGGCCACCGGTCGCGCGGGCGGTGAGCACCCGCCCGGCCACCCCGAGCAGGTATGCGATGAGCGCAACCATTGACATCCGGGGAGCTGTCGAGGCGACCGTCAGCGCGATCAGCGGTGGGGCGGTGTAGAGCAGCAGCAGCGCCGCCACCACGGCCGCCGCCGCGCCCGGGTGCCCGAACGACGCCCAGAGCGACTTCGAGTACCCGTCGCGCAGTTGCGGCCAGTCGTCGTACATCCGGCAGGTGGCCAGCCGGGAGCCGTCGGCCAGGGCGATCCGCCCGCCGGCCCGCTTGACCGCCCGCGCCAGCTCGACGTCCTCCAGGATCTTGTCGGCGACCGCGGCGTGCCCGCCGGCGGTGGTGTAGCCGGCCCGGTCCACCACCAGGAACTGCCCGCCCGCCGCGGCCAGCGACGGCCGCGGCGAGCGCTCCATCGCGCGCAGCGGCAGGAAGGTCAGCCACAGCCACTGCAACAGCGGCTGCACCAACCGGTCGGCGGCCGTCGCCACCACGATCCGGGGGTACGGCGACAGCAGCGTCACCCGGGCGGCGCGCAACTCGGTGACGGCGGCGGCCACGGCGTGCGGGGCGAGCACCACGTCGGCGTCGACGAAGACCAGCGCGGTGGCGTCCGGGTCGGCCCGGGTGGCCAGCTGCCAGCAGGCGTGCGGCTTGCCCAGCCAGCCCGGCGGCGGGGCGACCCCGGCGAGCAGCGTGACCCGGGGGTCGTCGCCGGCCACCGCGCGGACCACGTCGGCGGTGCCGTCTGTGGACCCGTCGTCGAGGACCACGACGCGCAGCCCGGGTACGCCGCGCTGGGCCAGCAGGGCGCGCAGGCAGGGCGTGACCCGGGTGGCCTCGTCGCGCAGCGGCAGGAGCACGGCCACCGGCTCGTCGACGTCGTCGGGCCGGTCGGTGGGCCGACGCAGCCAGCGGGCGGCGTTGAGCCAGGTGTGCCCGGTCAACGCGGCGGTGGCGACCAGCAGGGCGAGCAGGACGGTCATCGGGTCGCGTCGACGCCGGGGCGGTGTGGTTGGTGGGCCTCCCGACCGGAGTCACCGCCCCGGCGGGCACGCAGCAGGGTCACCGCCAGGGGTACGGCGGTCACCGACATGCCGGCGGTGCCCCAGAGCGCCGAGGCGGGCAGGTCGAGGAAGACGGCGTGGGCCAGGATGCTGGAGAAGTACGTCCACAGGTAGAGCGCGACCATGGGGTGGTCCCGCCGGTCGGTGTGCTCGACGGCCGACCCGGCCAGCGGGCGCAGCGCGCTCATCATCAGCACCGCGAAGAGCAGCCAGCCCAGGTAGTTGCTGACCGGGATGCCGGGCAGGCCGGGCAGGGCCGGGGTGGCGTCGCGCCAGACCCAGTAGCCCTCGGCCACCATCTGCGGGTCGAGGAAGAGGTCCCAGGCGGCCAGCCCCACCGTGGCCAGCGCGAGCCGCGCCACCCATCGCCGCACCGTCGACCCACCGCCGGCTGTCAACCCGCTGCCGCCCGCCGTTACGGCGTTGCCGCCGGTCGTTGCGGCGTTGCCGCCGGTCAGCCGGACCGCTGCCAGCCAGGCCGGCCAGGCCATCCAGGTCCAGGCCAGCGGAATGATCAGTGGCACGCCGGCCAACTTGGGGCCCAACTCGCCGGAGTAGTCGTAGCTGCCGAACGGCACCCCGGTGGCCACCCCGATCGCCTCGATCGCGAACCCGCCGCCGGTGGCCACCGCGACCAGCGCCGCCGCCACCCGTGGGCCCCGGCTGAGTAGCGCGTGGCCGACCGAGAGCAGCCAACCGAGGACGACGGTGGCCACGGTGAGCCCGGCCCGGGTGGCGCCGGTGGTGAGCGGGTAGCAGATCTGGGCGAGCACCAGGACGGCGAGCAGCGTCCAGGAGATCCGCCGGGTCATGACGCCGGTGGCTCGAGTGGCAGATCCCGACCGAGTACGCCGAACGGTCGCTCGTCGCCGGGGAAGTGGAAGTCGCGCAGCACGTCGACGAAACCGAACCGTCGGTACAACCGCCAGGCCCGCGAGGTCTGCTCGTCGGCCTCCGGGGTGGACAGCAGCACGGTGTCGCCCTCCGCCATGCCGAGCAGCGCGCGCAGCTGACCGGTGCCCAGGCCGTGCCCCTGCGCCGGTGGCCGGACGTGCAGCTCGACCACCTCGAAGCAGTGGGTGAGCCAGCGCGTGCGGGTCGGGGCGTCCAGTGCGCGGTGCACCTGGTCGTGCCACCACTGACCGGAGGCGCCCAGGTAGCCGTAGCCGAAGCCGGCGAGGTGCCCCTCACTGGTCAGGCTGGCGACCGCCCGGAAACCCGGCCGGCGGACGTGGGTGGCGATGTAACCGCGCCGGGCCTCCAGCAGGTCGGTGCGGTATCCCATCGCCTCGCCGTAGACGGCCACCACGTCGTCCAGCCGCCGGACGAGATCGTCCGGCGTCCAGCGCACCAACCTCATGCCCGTCCACCCTTCACTGTTTCCGGGCCGCCGTCGGCGACCCACCCGAGCACCGACCGGTCACCGACCACGTCGCGCACCTCGAACCGGGCGAACAGCTCCTCGGCGTACCAGCCCGCGGTGGGGGTTCGCATGATCGCCGCCCGGTGCTCCGGGTGACGGTACGCGAACGCCACCAGGTCCGTCGGGTCGCGCCACACGCTCACCGTGCCCTGCCAACCCAACGGGGCCTCGCCGACCCCGAACCGGGCCAGCAGCCCGGGCGCGTCGCGCAGGGCGGCGGCCACCGGCGGGATCGCCCGCCAGAAGGTGGCCGCCCGGCGGGCCCGCAGCCGGGCCCGGGTCAGTGCCAGCACCGGGCCGGTGACCCGGCCGCCCGGCGGGTCGCCGAACGGCCGCTGACCGGACCACTCGCCCCGGCTGGTCAGCGGGCGCAGGTCGAGCCGGGCCTGGGCGTGGGCGATGCCCGCCCAGGCCCGCCCGACCGACGAGTCGTCGAAGTCGGCCGCCGCGGCGGGAGAGTCCCAGACGGTCAGCGCCGCCCACCGGGTCAGGTCGGCGTCCCTCGGCCCGAAGTCGGTGCCGGTCCCGGTGCCCAGCAGCTTGCCGAAACGCACGCCCGGGAGGGCGCGCAACCGGCGCGGGTCCAGCGCCATCCGGGTCAGCGCCCGGGGCAGCGCGCCGCGGGAGGTCCGCCACACGTGCAGCGTGACCAGTTCCGGGGCCGCGCTGCCGTGCCTGCTGGTCCGCTCGTCCGGCTCGCTCACGCCTCCGCCGAGCGGCGGCGCGGGCGCGTCGCTGCTGTGCCTGCTGGTTTGCTCGCTCACGCCACCTCGGCCGGGGTGCCGGCGGTGACCCGCAGCAGTTCGGCGTAGGTGGTCGGGAAGACCGCCTGGGGTACGCCACCCGCGGCCCAGATCTCCGGGTACGCCGCCAGCGCCGTGTCCACCAGGGTGCGCAGCGGGCGCGGGTGCCCGAGTGGGGCGACCCCGCCGATCGGCTGTCCGGTGTGGGCCCGGACGAACTCCGGGGTGGCCCGGCGCAGCCGGGTGACGCCGATCGATGCCGCCAGGCCGGCGGTGTCGACCCGGTGCGCGCCGGAGGTGAGGACGAGCAGCGGCGTGTCGTCCGCGTCGAAGATCAGTGAGTTGGCGATCTGACCGACCTCGACGTCGAGCGCCTCGGCGGCCGCCGCGGCGGTGTGCACCGCGTCGGGCAGCAGGCGGACCATGCTGGGCTCACCGGCGCCGTCGAGGGTGCCGGCGGCGGTGAGCGCGTCCTGCACCGCCCGTACGTTCGGGTGTGGCTGCATCCCGCCATTCTTCCCGGTCCGCTGGTGGCCGGTTCAGCCGACCGGCACGCTCAGCGCGTCACACGTTGCATTTTCGTCGGAGGGGAGGTGTACTGTCAGCAGCAGTTAGAACGAGTGTTCGATTGCCTCGAACGCCCGTTCCAACCAGCCGGAGCGCGGCGTTTCGCGGCGCCACCTCCGGGCGGTGCGGCTCCGCGGGCCGCACCTGGGTTTCCGGGCAGTCGCGAGCCTGGTCCCAACAGGCAGGAGCGTCGCCCGCCGCCCACGACCCCCGGGCAGCGGGCGACGCACCCGCCGGTCCGCCGGCCGGGTGTGGTGTGGGGAAGCATCCACACCCGGCCGGCCACACCCGGTGCGTCTTCCTCCGCACCACCCCGACCTCGGCGTCTCGTCGGTGGCACCAGCCACCGGAGTGACGTCTCGGCCACGTGGAGGAGAGACATCCATGCCGACCAACCCGGCTCAGGCACCGACGGTGCCGGCGCACGTGCTGCCGCACCGCACCCCCGCCCAGCTCCTCACGTTGGCCCGCCGTGGGCTGGTCGAGGCCGCCCAGACCCGACCTGACGGCCTGCGCTACGCGGCTGCCCACCTGGCTGCCCTGCGCGCGGCGGCGGCCCTGCTCGCCGCCCGGGCCCGACCCGCGCCGAGTCGGCGCAACCGGATCACCAGTGTCTGGGTCCTCCTCTGCGCCGTCGCTCCGGAGCTCGACGAGTGGTCCCGGTTCTTCGCCGCGGGCGCCAGCAAACGCGCCGCCGCCGAGGCCGGCATCCCCCGGGTGGTCAGCGCCCGGGAGGCCGACGATCTGCTCCGCGCCGCCGAACAGTTCGTCACGGTGGTGGAAACCGCCCTCGGCGTGGCCCACCAACCGGCCCTGGACGGCTTGGCCGCCTGATCCCGCCGTGCCACCGGCCGCCTCGCGGGGGGAGCCGGGCGGCCGGTGGCGCGGCGTGCCGGTCCTGATCTGATCCACAGCAACGACGGGGGAGTTGGTCCAATGGCGGGCCGCATGGTGGTCGGTTCCGCCGCGCTGGCCGATCTGGTGCGCCCGGCGAGCGCACCCGACCCGGTCGGTGGGCACCGGGTGCTGCCGGTGGTGCCCGAGTTGACCGGTCTGCTACCCAACCGGGGCCTGCGCCGGGGCAGCACCATCGCGGTCGCCGCCGGCCAGCCCCGCCGCAGCGGCGGCACCTCACTGATGCTGGCCCTGCTCGCCGAGGCGTCCCGGGCCGGCTCGTGGTGCGCCGTGGTCGGGGTGCCGACGTTCGGCGCGGGCGCCGCCGCTGAGCTGGGCATCGCCCTGGACCGGTTGGCCCTGGTGCCGAACCCGGGCCCCGAGTGGGCCACCGTGGTCGCCGCGCTGATCGACGGGGTGGACGTCGTGGTCACCACCGTGCCGTCGACGGTCTCCGCCTCGGTCGCCACCCGGCTGGCCGCCCGGGCCCGGCAGCGCGGCAGCGTCCTCGTCCCGTACGGCCGGTGGGACGGCGCGGACGTGACGCTGCAGGTGGTCCGTGGAGTCTGGGAGGGGCTCGGGCTGGGCCGGGGGCGGTTGCGCCGCCGGGAGATCACCGTCTCGGCGCGCGGGCGCGGGGCGGCCGCCCGACCCAAGGAGATCAAGGTCTGGCTCCCGGGTGACGAGCTGACCCGGGTGATCCCTCGTACGCTGCCGTCGCCCGTGGGCCGATCGGCCGCGCCACTCGCCCTGGTCGGTCGGGGGTGAGCGGCGCGCCGCCACGGACCCTGCTGCTGTGGTGCCCGGACTGGCCGGTGCTCGCCGCTGAGATCGTCGACGGGGTGCCGGCGACCGGCCCGGTCGCCGTGCTGCACGCCAACCGGGTGGTCGCCTGCTCCGAGCGGGCCCGCGCCGAGGGGGTGCGTCGAGGGCTGCGCAAGCGGGAGGCGCAGGGACGCTGCCCGCAGCTCACCGTCGTGGAGTACGACCCCGGTCGGGACGCCCGGGCGTTCGAGCCGGTGGTCGCCGCGGTGGAGGAACTGGTCGCCGGCGTCGAGGTGGTCCGTCCGGGTGCCTGCGCGGTGACCGCCCGGGGGCCGGGTCGTTACCTCGGCGGCGAGGAGGCGGCCGCCGAGCGGATCATCGAGCACGTGGCCCAGTCGTGCCTGGTGGAGAGCCAGGTCGGCATCGCCGACGGGGTGTTCGCGGCCGGGTTGGCCGCGCGCGGCGGTCGGGTGGTGGCACCCGGCGGGACACCGGAGTTCCTGGCCGGGTTGCCGGTCGAGGCGCTCGGCCGGTCGGCGCTGGCCGACCTGCTGCGCCGACTGGGGGTACGCACCCTCGGCGACTTCGCCGCCCTGCCGGCCGGCGACGTGCTGGCCCGGTTCGGGTTCGACGGTGCGCTGGCCCATCGACTGGCCGCCGGGCGGGACCACCGCCCACTCGCCGTCCGGCAGCCGCCGGCCGACCTGACGGTGACCGCACAGCACGACGACCCGATCGACCGGGTCGACGCGGCGGCGTTCGTGGCCCGGGCGCTGGCTGAGCAGCTGCACGAGCGGCTGGCCGGGCACGGGCTTGCCTGCACCCGGCTCGGCATCGAGGCGGTCACCGAGCACGGGCAGGAGCTGCACCGGGTGTGGCGGCACGATGGCCTGCTCACCGCCGCGGCCATCGCCGACCGGGTGCGCTGGCAGCTCGACGGGTGGCTTTCCGGCAGCAACGGCCGCGCCGGTGCCCGACCGGCCCGACCGACGGCCGGCATCATCCGGCTGCGGCTGATCCCGGACGGGGTGATCGCCCAGGCCGGTCTGCAGGCCGGCCTCTGGGGGGAGACCGGCGAGGAACGGGAACGCGCGCACCGGGCGTTGAGCCGGGTGCAGGGCATCCTCGGCCCGGAAGCGGTGGTCACCGCGGTGCTCGGTGGTGGGCGCTCCCCGGCCGACCAGGTGCGACTGGTGCCGTGGGGCGACGAACGCCTCCCCGCCCGCCCCGGCCCGGCACCGCTGCCCGGCGGGCCGGTCACCAGCGGTGCCGACCGGGCCGTCGGCGGTCGGCCGGCGGACCGCGGTGCGGGCGCGGTTCCGCCGTGGCCGGGCCGGCTGCCGGCGCCCGCGCCGGCGGTGGTGCTGCCCAGCCCGCTCGCGGCGACGGTGCACGACGCCGCCGGTGAGCCGGTGGTGATCAGCGCTCGGTTGGTGGTGAGCGCCCCACCGGCCCGGCTGGTGGTCGGCACCGGCCAGCCGGCGGAGATCGTGGGCTGGGCCGGCCCGTGGCCGGTGGACGAGCGGTGGTGGGCGCCGGCCGAGGCCCGCCGCCGGGCCCGGTTCCAGGTCAGCCTGGCCGACGGTGCCGCCCTGCTGCTGGCCGTCGAGGCCGGGCAGTGGCTGGTGGAGGCGATCTATGACTGAGTCGATGCTCCCCAGGTCGGAGGCGGACGCTCGATGAGCTTCCACAACCCGAAGATGCCCTGGTCGGAGCTGGAGCGGGTGCTCTCCGGGCGGGCCAGCGGCGGCTCCGGTCGGTCGGGCGGCGGGCGGTCGCGCGAGGAGCGGCACCTGCACGTGGTGGACCCGCTCGCCGTGGACGCCGACGGCGGCGACTCCCCGGCCTGGAGCCGCCGCCGCGAGCAGTACCAGCCGCCGGAGCTGACCCGCCCCGACGGCGTGGTGCCCTACGCGGAGCTGCACGCGCACACCAACTTCAGCTTTCTCGACGGCGCCAGCCACCCGGAGGAACTGGCCGAGGAGGCGGCGCGGCTGGGGCTCACCGCGCTCGCCGTCACCGACCACGACGGCTTCTACGGGGTGGTCCGCTTCGCCGAGGCGGCTCGTACGTTGGGCCTGCCGACCATCTTCGGCGCGGAGCTGTCCCTCGGCCTGCCCGGCCCGCAGAACGGCGAGCCCGACCCGCACGGCGCGCACCTGCTGGTGCTCGCGCACGGCCACGAGGGGTACGCCCGGCTGGCCACCACCATCGCCCGCGCCCAGCTACGCGGCGGGGAGAAGGGCCGCCCGGATTACGGGGACCTGGAGGAGGTCGCCGCCGAGCTGCGTGACCATGTGCTGGTGCTGACCGGATGCCGCAAGGGGCACGTGCCGGGGGCGCTGCTCACCGAGGGGGTGGACGCGGCGGCCCGCGAGCTGGACCGGCTGACCGCGCTCTTCGGCGCGGAGACGGTGGCCGTGGAGCTGACCGACCACGGCCATCCCATCGACGCCGACCGCAACGACGCGCTCGCCGATCTGGCCGCCGCGGCCGGGTTGCCGACGGTGGCCAGCAACAACGTGCACTACGCCAGCCCCGGCCGACGGCGGCTGGCCACCACCGTCGCCGCGGTCCGGGCCCGACGCAGCCTGGACGAGATCGACGGCTGGTTGCCCGCGGCGGCCACCGCCCACCTGCGCAGTGGCGCGGAGATGGCGGCCCGGTTCGCCGCGTACCCGGGTGCGGTGGCGCGGGCCGCCGAGTTCGGCGCCGAGTTGGCCTTCGACCTCCAGCTCGTCGCGCCGCAGCTACCGGCGTACCCGGTGCCGCCGGGGCACACCGAGATGAGCTGGCTGCGGAAGCTGACCGCTGACGGGGCGCACGAGCGCTACGGGCCGCCGCAGGCGCACCCGACGGCGTACGCGCAACTCGACCACGAACTGAACATGATCGAGGAGTTGGGTTTCCCCGGCTACTTCCTGGTGGTCTACGACATCGTCACGTTCTGCCGGGACCAGGACATCTACTGCCAGGGTCGGGGTTCGGCGGCCAACTCGGCGGTCTGCTACGCGTTGCGGATCACCAATGTCGACGCGGTCCGGCACCGGCTGCTCTTCGAGCGGTTCCTCGCCCCGGAACGCGACGGCCCACCGGACATCGACGTGGACATCGAGTCCGACCGCCGGGAGGAGGTGATCCAGCACGTCTACACCCGCTACGGCCGGGAGCACGCCGCCCAGGTCGCCAACGTCATCTCCTACCGCCCCCGGTCGGCCGTGCGGGACGTGGCCAAGGCCTTCGGCTACTCGCCGGGGCAGCAGGACGCCTGGAGCAAGCAGATCGACAGGTGGGGCTCGGTCGCCACGGTCGATGTCGAGAACATCCCCGAGCAGGTGGTGGAGTACGCGAACGAGCTGCAGACGTTCCCCCGGCACCTGGGCATCCACTCCGGTGGCATGGTGATCTGCGACCGGCCGGTGATCGAGGTCTGCCCGGTGGAGTGGGGGCGGATGCCCGGCCGCAGCGTCCTGCAGTGGGACAAGGACGACTGCGCCGCCGTCGGCCTGGTGAAGTTCGACCTGCTCGGTCTGGGCATGCTCTCCGCGCTGCACTACGGCTACGACATGATCGGTGAGAGCCTCGACCTGGGTGACATGACCCTGGACGACCCGGAGGTCTACGACATGCTCTGCCGGGCCGACTCCGTCGGGGTGTTCCAGGTGGAGAGCCGCGCCCAGATGGCCACCCTGCCCCGGCTCAAGCCCCGTGAGTTCTACGACCTGGTGGTCGAGGTGGCGCTGATCCGCCCCGGCCCGATCCAGGGTGGTTCGGTGCACCCGTTCATCCGGCGCAAGAACGGCCAGGAGCCGGTGACCTTCGCGCACCCGCTGATGCGCAACGCCCTGGAGAAGACCCTGGGTGTGCCGTTGTTCCAGGAGCAGCTGATGCAGCTCGCGATCGACCTGGCCGGCTTCGACGCGGCCGAGGCCGACCAGCTGCGCCGGGCGATGGGCGCCAAACGGTCGGTCGAGCGGATGACCCGCATCGCCGACCGGCTCTACGCCGGGATGGCCGAGCGGGGCATCACCGGTGAGCTGGCCGACGACGTCTACCGCAAGCTGACCGCGTTCGCCAGCTACGGCTTCCCGGAGAGCCACGCGATGAGCTTCGCCTATCTGGTCTACGCCAGCTCCTGGCTCAAGCGCTACCACCCGGCGCCGTTCCTGGCGGCGCTGCTCAACGCCCAGCCGATGGGTTTCTACTCGCCGCAGACCCTGGTCGACGACGCCCGCCGGCACGGGGTGGAGGTCCGTCGTCCGGACATCAACGCCAGCGGGGCTGTGGCGGTGCTGGAGTCCACCCCGGAGACCCGGTGGGGCAGCGGGCCGGGGGAGCCGCCGCACGCCTGGGGGCTGGGCGGCCCCGCCGTCCGGCTCGGCCTGTCCAGCGTGCGGACCCTCGGCGCCGACGTGGCCGAACGGATCGAGGCCGAACGGGTCGCCGGTGGGCCGTACCGGGACATGCCGGACCTGGCCCGGCGGCTCGGTCTCACCGCCGCGCAGCTGGAGGCGTTGGCCACCGCGGACGCCTTCGCCTGTTTCGGGCTGACCCGGCGGCAGGCGCTGTGGGCCGCCGGTGCGGCGGCCCAGGACCGGCCGGGTCGGCTGCCCGGCACGGTGACCGGGGCGGCGGCGCCCACGCTGCCCGGGATGGAGGCGGTGGACCGGCTGGTCGCCGATGTGTGGGCCACCGGGTTGTCGCCGGAGAGCCATCCCGCCCGGTTCATCCGGGGTCAGCTCGACGTGCTCGGTGCGGTGCCGATCGCCCGGCTCGGCCGGGTGGAGCCGGGGCAACGGATCCGGGTCGGTGGCATCGTCACCCACCGGCAACGCCCGGCGACCGCGGGCGGGGTCACCTTCCTCAACCTGGAGGACGAGACGGGGATGCTCAACGTCACCTGTTCGCCGGGGCTGTGGCAGCGCTACCGACGGGTGGCGCGGACCAGCGCCGCGCTGGTGGTCCGGGGGCGGTTGCAGCGGCACGAGGGGGTGACCAATCTGGTCGCCGACCGGCTGGACGCCATCGAACCGCCGGTCAGCCCCGCCTCCCGTGACTTCCGCTGATCCAGTGATCCACATTACGGTTTCCCGAGCCCTCGAGCGGGAGACTCGTCCCGAGCGGGCAGAGCGGCCCGTGATCCGTGAGGGGGAACGACAGTGACGGGAAATCACGCGTACACCGGTGGAATCGCCAACGCCCGGCGGACCCGACTGGGCACTGGCTGGGTGCCGTCGCACCTCGCCGACCCCCGCGAGTACGAGGTGACCAACGGTCCGGTGGCCAACGAGCGCCGGTCCCGGGCGGAGGACGAAGCCGAGGGCACCGAGGCCTGACCGACCGCCGCACCACGCACCGATCGGGCGTGTGGTGGGCGCGCCCGCCACACGCCCGCACCACCACCGGGCCGGGTGACTAGGCTCGGCCGGGTGGAGCAGACCCGAGGCCGGTTCGCCGAGCCGCCGCTGACACCCCGCACCGCCGTGATCTGGTCGGTGCTCCGCGCCGAACTGGACCGGCGGGGCGACGCCGAGCTCACCGTGCTGGACGTGGGCGGCGGCACCGGCGGTTTCGCCGTTCCGCTGGCCCGCGCCGGGCATCGGGTCACCGTCGTCGACGCCAGCCCCGACGCGCTCGCCGCGCTCACCCGCCGCGCGGCCGAGGCCGGGGTGGCCGACCGCATCGCCGCCGTGCAGGGCGACGGTGACGCCCTCGCCGGGCTGGTCGAGCCGGCCGGCGTCGACCTGGTGCTCTGCCACGCCGTCCTGGAGGTGGTCGACGACCCGACGCCGGTGGTGGCCGCGCTGGCCACCGCGTTGCGTCCGGGCGGTGCGGCCAGTGTGCTGGTGGCCGGCCGGGCCGCCGCCGTGCTGGGCCGTGCGATGAACGGGCACCTGGACGTCGCGACCACCCTGGCCGCCGATCCGGCCGGCACCGCGGGGCCGCGCGACACGCTGCGCCGGCGCTACGACGCCCCCGGCGCCGCCGCGCTGCTCGACGCCGCCGGGCTCGTGGTCGAGGAGATACACGGGGTACGCGTGCTGGCCGACCTGCTGCCGGCCGCGGTCGCCGACGGGCAGTCCGCCGCCGTGGTCGAGCTGGAACGGGCGCTGGCCGCCCAACCGCCGTACCGGGACCTGGCCGCCCAACTGCACCTGTTCGCCCGCCGCCCCGCATGATCGCCGAGGTCGGTGGCGGGCCGGCGCCGCTGGAGATCCTCGGGCCGGATCACCGCGGCGGCCGTCTCGCCGACGTGCTGCCCAGCGCGCTGGCCGTGCTCGGCGTGCCCGGCTCGACCGACCCGCTCGGGCTCGGGCCCGCGCTGGCCGGGGTACGCCGGATCGCCGTGCTGCTGGTCGACGGGCTCGGCTGGTACCAACTGCCGACCGCGGCCCCGTACGCGCCCACGCTCGCCGGGCTCGCCGCGACGACGGCACGGCCGCTCATCGCCGGTTTCCCGTCGACCACCCCGACCAGCCTGGTGTCGCTGGGCACCGGCGTCGCGCCGGGAGCGCACGGTGTGCTCGGCTTCACCGTGCGGGTGCCCGGCACCGATCGGGTGCTCACCCACACCGACTGGGCCGCCGATCCGTCGCCGCTGCGCTGGCAGCCGGTGCCCACCCAGTTGGAGCGGGCCCGCGCCGCCGGCGTGACGACGACAGTGGTGAGTCGGCCGGAGTTCGGCGGCAGCGGGCTGACCCTGGCCGCCAACCGGGGTGGCGACTTCCGGGGCGCCGCCGGCGGGGACGCGGTGGCCACCGCCATGCTGGCCGCGCTGGCCGCCGGCGCCGGGCCCACGCTGGTCTCCGGCTACCACGCCGACCTGGACCGGCACGGCCACGTCAGCGGCATCGACTCGGCGCCCTGGCGGGCCGCCGCCACCGAGGTGGACGCCCTGGTCGCCCGGCTGGTCGACGGGCTGCCGTCGGACGCGGCGCTGCTGGTGACCGCCGATCACGGGCAGCTCGACATCCCCACCGCGCACCGCTTCGACCTGGACACCGATCCGCGACTGCGGGCCGGCGTGCGACTGGTGGCCGGCGAGGCCCGGGTGCGCTACCTGCACGTCGAGCCGGGCGCTGTCGACGACGTGCGGGCCGCCTGGTCGGAGGTGCTGGGCGCCACGGCCCGGGTACGCACCCGCGCCGAGGTGGTGGCCACCGGCTGGTTCGGGCCGGTGCCCGAGGAGCACCTGGGCCGGATCGGCGACGTGGTGGTGACCTGCAACGACACGTACGCGGTCATGGCCAGTCGCACCGAGCGGCCGATGGCCTCGAAGCTGGTGGCCTACCACGGGTCGGACACCGCAGCCGAGCTGACCGTGCCGCTGCTGGTCGTCCGGGGCTGACCCGGGGACGGTTCGGCCCGCCGGGCGATGGTGGTGTCGTACCGCCGGGTTAACCTGCCGGGATGGGCCGCAGTCAGTCGTTGCCCCGGGGCGACGATCCGCGCTTCGGGCCGGACGCCGACGACTCCGCCAGCCCGATCCTGCACGTCGACATGGACGCCTTCTTCGCCGCCGTCGAGGTGCGCCGCCGCCCCGAGCTGCGCGGCCGGCCGGTGATCGTCGGCGGCGTCGGCCCGCGCGGGGTGGTCAGCTCGGCCAGCTACGAGGCCCGTCGGTACGGCGTACGCAGCGCCATGCCGACCAGCCAGGTCCGGGCCCGCTGCCCCCACGCGGTCTACCTGCCACCGGATTTCTCCGCCTACACGGCCGCCTCCCGGGCCGTGATGCAGATCTTCCGGGACGTCACGCCGTTGGTCGAGCCGCTCTCCCTCGACGAGGCGTTCCTCGACGTGACCGGCGCCCGCCGGCTCTTCGGCTCCCCGGCCACCATCGCCCGGCTGATCCGTCGCCGGGTCGCCGACGAGCAGGCGCTGACCTGTTCGGTCGGGGTGGCGCCGACCAAGTTCGTGGCCAAGCTGGGCTCCACCCGGGCCAAGCCCGACGGCCTGCTGGTCGTGCCCCCGGGGCAGGTGCTCGACTTCCTGCACCCGCTGCCGGTGGACGCCCTGTGGGGGGTGGGGGAGCGCGCCGCCGAGGCGCTGCGGCGGCTCGGCCTGACCACCGTCGGCGACCTGGCCGAGGCGCCGGTGGGCATGCTCCGCCGAGCCGTCGGTGCCGCCTCGGCGTCCCACCTGCACGAGTTGGCCTGGGGACGCGACCCGCGCGGGGTCAGCCCCGAGCACGTCGACAAGTCGATCGGCGCCGAGGTGACCTTCGACGTCGACGTGGCCGACCCACTGGAGATCCGCCGTGCGTTGCTCGCGTTCAGCGCGAAGGTCGGCGTCCGGTTGCGCGGCTCCGGGCAGGTCGGGCGCACCGTCTCACTCAAGGTCCGGCTGGCCGACTTCCGCACCGTCAGCCGATCTCGCACCCTGGACGTTCCCACCGACACCGCCCGGGAGATGTTCGACACGGTCTGGGCGCTCTACACCGCCTTGGACCCGGGCGAGCGGATCCGACTCGTTGGTGTCCGGGTGGAAGGGCTCGCCCCGGCGCAGGGCGCCCCCCGGCAACTCACCCTCGGCGCGCCCGAGCGCGGTTGGCGCGAAGCGGAAGCTGTCGCGGACGCCGCCGCTGCCCGTTTCGGGCGGTCCGTCATAGGTCCGGCTAGTCTGATGGGCGACCGTGATCCCCGTCGAAACGAAAATCCACCCCGCCCATAGGTCGTCCCGCTTTCCGACGCGCGAGCCCCCTCGTAGACTTGAGGGTAAGCAGCCGGTCGGCTGCCACGGTCTGTCGGCCCGAGTGGGCCCGACCAACGTGACCGGGGAGGAGTGCCGTGCCGCTCTCGGAGCACGAGCAGCGGCTGTTCGAGCAGATCGAGCGGTCGCTTGCCGAGGACCCCAAATTCGCCTCGGCCGTGCGCGCCAGCGATCCGCGCTTCCATGCGCGGCGTCGCCTGCTCGTCGCCGCCGGCGTCATCATCGCTGGCTTGGCTCTACTGGTCTATGGCGCGGTGATCAAGACTCCACCACTGGCGGTGGCGGGCTTCGTCGTCATGCTGGCGTCGGCCGCGTTCGCGGTGCAGTCGCACCGACGGGCGCAGTCACCCGACCTGCACGTGGTGGGCGGCACGACGAGTCGTCGTCGTCCCCGCGGTGGCCGATCCGGTCGCCGGTCGTCAATCCTGGACCGCATGGAGGACAGGTGGCGGCAGCGCCCGGAGGGGCACCGCTGAGCCGGTCCCGCCGCTGAGGCGGGCCGTACGCCGCGACGAGCGGTCGCCGGGCACAGGCCTCGGCGACCTCAGTCGTATCCGCGCGCCCCTGTTCCCCGCAGGGCCACGCTCCGCAGGGCCACGCTCCGCGTGATCGTGCTCAATCCTGGATGTAGTGGCCTCGTGCGCCAGGGAAGGACCTCTTTCCCGGATCGAGCACGATCTTGGGTCGCGGCAGCTTAGGCGGGTGGGGCGGCGGTGGTGGCCGCCGCCCCGACCTGGAACTGGTCGGTCACCGAGTTGCCGCCCGGTCAGCGACCCGGTCGGTCAGCGAGCTGCCCGGTCAGCGAGCTGCCCGGTCGGCCAGCAGCCGTCGAGGGTTCCAGCGCAGCAGTCGGTACCGGGCCCGCCCGTTGAGCGCCACCATCCGGCCGGACCTGTCCGCCAGGGCGGTACGCCACCGCAGCAGCACCGAGGGCGGCAGCACGGCGGCGAGCAGGCGGGTCCGTCGGTCCGCCCGCGTGGCCAGCGCGCCACGGACCGCGCGTAGCGCCGGCAGCAACCGCTCACCGGTCAGCGGATCCCGTGCGTAGCGGGCCCGCTCCTCCGCCCGGCCGAGCAGCCGCGCCGACCCGATCGCCTCGTCGTCGTCGAGGGCGTCCCGGACCAGCCGGTCCGCGGTGGCCCTGGGCGTCTCGGTCGGATCGACCGGGACCCGGAAGTCCACCAGTGTGTCGAGCAGCTCGGCCCAGGCGGCGTGCGCGTCCGCGCGGGCCCGATTGGCGTCCACGCCGACCACCACCGGTCGCGTCCCCGGCTCGCTGTCGCTGTCGACCTGGGCGGAGGCCATCGCCCCGCTCACCGCGCGGCCACCGCGTCGACGGCGCAGGGCCATCCGGCGCAGCGCCGGCACCGCGAGCAGCACCAGCAGGGCCACCAGGCCCGCTGCCCACCAGGGCCAGACCGGTGCCTGCTCGTTCTGCGTCGTCCCGCCGAGAGCGACCCCGTCGTCGGTGTCCCGGTCGGCGTTGTCCGGGCCGGCCGGCCCGGCCGAGGCCTCCGGGCCCGTCGGGGTGTCGGTGGCGCCGGTCTCCGGGCTGGACGGCTCCGGCGCGTCAGTGTCCGGTGCCCAGGCCGACCGGGTGGAGCCGGGCACCCCGTACGCCGGGGTGGCGTCGAACGGCACCCAACCGGCGCCGTCGAAGTAGACCTCGGTCCAGGCGTGCAGGTTGAGGTTGGTCAGCGTGAAGGTGTCACCGTCGCGCTTGCTGCCGTTGGTGAACCCGAACGCCACCCGGGCCGGGATGCCGGCCGAGCGGACCAGCCAGGCCATCGCGGCCGCGTACTGCTGGCAGTAGCCGACCTTGTTGGTCAGGAAGTTGACGATGTCCTGGCCGCTGCTGCCGCTCTCGGTGCTCAACCGGTAGCTGAACCCGTTGTCCGCCGAGAAGTGCTGGTAAATCGCCAGCACCCGGTCGTAGTCCGTGCGCTTGCCCTGGATCAGCCCCTTGACCAGCTCCTCCACCTCGGGCACCGCCCCCGGAGTGGCGGTCATCTGCCGGCGTACGGGGTGGTCGGTGGGCAGTGGTTGCGCGGCCCGCAACGCCGCGGGCGTGAAGGTCGAGCGGACGTAGTCGAAGGAGTACTTCCGACCCCGAGAGTTCTCCCGGTTGGAGAAGACGACCTGCTGGTTGGCGTCGTAGAGCCAGTTGTCGCTGAGGTCGTCGGTGCGGGTCGGCTCGGCGTACACCGGCATCAGCGACATGCTCAGGCTCTTGGTGACCTCGACGCTCGCGCGGTAGGTGGTCTGCTGCACGCCTCGACCGGCCCGGTCGGCCGGGTTCGGCAGGTCCCTGTTGACCGACCGGCCGCTGGGGTTGCGCGCCTGGAAACCAGCGGGGCGCAGCTCGTCGGCGACCGCGTAGCGCAGGTAGAACGGGTTCGGCTCGGACGTGGTCACCTTGACCAGGTCGGCCACCTGGGACTGGTTGAGCTGGCCGGCGAGCGAGGCGAACAGGTCGATCCGACCCGACGTGCCGCCCGAGCCGGCCCCGTTGCCGGGGCCGTTGCCCGGCCCCCGGCTGAGCGAGTCGAGCAGCCCGCCGGTCATGCCGGGCACCGCCAGCGGCAGCACCACCGCCAGGGCCACCCCGACCGCCGCGAGCCGGCGGCCGGCGGACGCCAGCGGGGAGGCCTCCCACACGTCGACGTCGCGGCCGTCGCCGGTGAACCGGCGTCCGAAGCGGCGTACCCGGTCGACGTTGTCGGTGACCAGCAGCCAGAGGTAACCGGCGGCGCCCACCACGAACGGCACCGCGGGGACGCTGTCCACGTAGACGGCGACCGGCACCGAGTAGATGGCGAGCATCGGCAGCCCCGCGAGCGCGGGTCGGCGCAGCCCCACGGCCAGGACGTCCACCAGCACGGCGACCCCGCCGACGCCGAGCACGGCGATGAACAGCAGTGGGTCCGTGTCCGGGACCTCGACCCCGTACGAGCGCATGTCCTGCATGGAGCCGGCGAGCAGGTCGCCGAAGTACGCGAGCGTGCCCGGGGTGGGCAGGATCGCGAACAGCTCCTCACCGCTGGGGAACAACCAGGTCAGGGCGAGCACCAAGCCGGCCAGCATGCCCAGCACCTGACCCCACAGTGGTGCCCGGGCGAGTCGGGTCAGCGCGGCCGCCCCGGCCACCACGGCGACCGCGATGATGGACTCGATCAACCACGTCCAGCCCTGGAAGATGGCCGACAGCGGCGCGGCGGCCAGCAGCGTGGCAGCGGCCGCCACCACGCCGATGTTCCGACTGCTGATCATGAGGGGAGCCTTCCGTTCATCGCACGCCGCCGGCGACCGTCTCGGCCAGCGCGGCCCGCAGGGCGAACCCCTGGGCGCCCCGCCCGGCCTGTGGCCACAGCGCCGGCAGTCGGCCGCCGTGGTCGACGCCGACGATCCGCCAGCCACTCTGCAACATGGCGAGGACGGCGGCGGCGTGGGCGTGCTCCGCCTCGGCCCGGGCCTTCTCCGGCAGGCTGAGCCAGGTGGAGCTGTTCAGTAGGAAGCCGACGCAGGTGGCGCCGTTGCCGCGCAACCCGGCCAGCAGCTCCGCCTCGGCCACGCTCACCGTGCCGAACAGGCCGATGATCAGACCGCCGTCGGCGCGTTGGCGGACCCGCTGCACGAGGCCGGTGACCTCGGCGCGCTGATCCAGTCGTACCTCCGCGAGGTGGTCGAGCAGCGCGCCGTCCCCGCCGGCCTCCGAGGCGTCCACATCTGCCCCCGAGCCGGTGACCAGGCGCAACTTGTAACCGGCCTGGCGCAGGTGGACGGCGATGCTCGCGGCGGCCGAGACCGACCACTCGAAGCTGGCCGTCGGCCCCTCGCCGCGGTGGCCGTACGCCCGGGTGTCCAGGACGACGGTGGCCCGACTCTCCCACGGTTGCTCCTCGCGGCGCACCATCAGCTCGCCGGTGCGGGCGGTGGACTTCCAGTGCACCCGGCGCAGGTCGTCGCCGCGCCGGTACTCCCGGGTCGCCGCGTCGTCCTCGCCGTGCACCGCCACCGAGCGGGCCCGGCTGTCGCCGCTGCCCGCGTACTCCCCGGGGAGCCGGACCGACGGCAGCGGGGTGACCTGCGGGATGACCGTCAGGTGGTCGGTGCTGGGGAAGGAACGGGTGAGCTCGCAGAGGCCGAACGGGTCGGTCATCCGGACGACGAGCGGGCCCACGTCGTAGCGGCCCCGCACGTCGGCCCGCACGGTGTACGCCACGGAGCTGGCCTGGTGCGCGCCGAGCCGCTCCAACACCACCCGGGGCCGGCTGCCCAGCGCGTAGGGCAGCCGATCCTCCAGGAGCAGGGTGCCGGTCGGCAGCCGGGAGAGGTTCTGGAGGCGCAGCACCACCCGGGAGTTGGCGCCGACCGGAACCCGGTGCGGGTCCAGGGAACGGTTGCAGGCCAGCTTGTAACGGCTCCGCCCGACGTAGGCGGCGGCCAGCAACGGCAGGATGGCCAACAGCACGGCCACCCGGAGCAGGTCCTTCTCGCCGAGGATGCCGGCCGAGATCGCCGCCGCGACCGCAGCGGCGAGGAAGGAGCGCCCGCGGGTGGTCAGCCCGCGTAGCCCGGCACGCACGTCATGGCCTCCGCGGCTCGTAGGGTGCGCGACCGTTGCCGCTGGCGGGCCGGGTGTCGTACGGGTTGCGCTGCCGGTCGTGTGGCAGCGGCAGGCGGTGCACCAGCTCGGAGACGATCGCGTCGGTGGTGCGACGGGCGAGCTGCGCGTCGGCGGTCGGGATGATCCGGTGGGCGAGCACCGGCACCGCCAGGGCCTGCAGGTCGTCGGGGAGAACGTAGTCGCGGCCCTCCAGGGCGGCGACCGCCCGGGCGGTGCGCAGCAGTTGCAGGGTCGCCCGGGGGGACGCGCCGAGCCGCAGGTCGGGGGCCTCGCGGGTGGCGGTGACCAGGTCGATCGCGTACTGCTTGACCGCGTCCGCGACGTGCACCTGCCGGACGGTGGCGATCAGCTGCCGGACGATGGCCGCGTCGGAGACCGCACGCAGCTCGTGCAGCGGGTCGGTGGCGCCGTGCCCGTCGAGCATGGCCAGCTCGGCGTTGGAGTCCGGGTAACCCATCGCGATGCGGGCGGTGAACCGGTCGCGCTGCGCCTCCGGCAGCGGGTAGGTCCCCTCCATCTCGATCGGGTTCTGGGTGGCGATCACCATGAACGGTGTCTGGAGCTGGTACGTCACCCCGTCGACGGTGACCTGCCGTTCCTCCATGCACTCCAGCAACGCCGACTGGGTCTTCGGCGAGGCGCGGTTGATCTCGTCGCCGACCACCAGGTTGGCGAACACGGCGCCCGGACGGAACTCGAAGTCGTGCGTCTCCTGGTTGTAGACGCTGACCCCGGTGACGTCGCTGGGCAGCAGGTCGGGGGTGAACTGGATCCGCCGCACGGTGCAGTCGATGGACCGCGCGAGGGCCTTGGCCAGCTTGGTCTTGCCGACACCCGGGACGTCTTCGATCAGGAGGTGACCCTCGGCGAGCAGGACGGCCAGGGCGAGCCGCACGGTGGCGGTCTTACCCTCGATGACCTGCTCGATGTTGGCCACGATGGCCTCGCTGGCGGCGCGGAACTCGTCGTGCGGCAACAGGCCGCCCACCTCGTCCCAGGTCTGTTGTGTCACGGGCCTCCTCCTCGTCGCCGTCACGGCAGCTCTCTAGAGAGCACCTGGACCCGCCGTTGGGTTCGCGACGTCGAGCCTCGTTTGCCGCAGGAATCTCACTAGTCTCTCAGGCTAACCATGTTTGTCGTTATCGCCGACCCCCGCAGGTAGTCCGTCGGTTACGCACCGATATTCGCCAGCTCGGGGGAACGGGTCCGACCCGCCCCGGGGGCCGACGGGGCGAACCGTGGGCGAGGTACACTGCGGGGCATGGCCGGAGTCTTCCTGCTTCTTACCGGGCCGTGCTGATGCGCTGAACGCAGCGACAGCACGGCGGCCCCTCCTGCGCGAGGGGCTTTTTTGTGCCCGCCGCCGGCCCGGCCCGGTGGTGCCGAGACGAAGCGAAGCGAAGCGAGGAGAGACGATGAGTGAGGCAGCCGCACCGGCGGGCGACATTCCCCCGTTCCGGTACACCGCGGCCCTGGCCGACGAGATCGAGATTCGTTGGCAGGACACCTGGGCGCGCGAGGGCACCTTCCACGCACCGAACCCGACCGGCCCGCTGGCCGACCCGACCCACCCGCGCGCGGGCGCGGAGAAGCTGTACGTGCTGGACATGTTCCCGTACCCCTCCGGAGCGGGCCTGCACGTCGGCCACCCGCTGGGCTACATCGGCACCGACTGCTACGCCCGCTACCAGCGGATGGCCGGCCGCAACGTGCTGCACGCGATGGGCTTCGACGCGTTCGGCCTGCCCGCCGAGCAGTACGCGGTGCAGACCGGCACCCACCCCCGGACCACCACCGTGGCGAACATCGAGCGGTACAAGGCGCAGCTGCGCCGGCTGGGGCTGGCGCACGACGAGCGCCGCTCGGTGGCCACCATCGACACCGACTTCTACCGCTGGACCCAGTGGATCTTCCTGCAGATCTTCAACTCCTGGTACGACCGCGACGCCGGCCGGGCCCGTCCGATCGCCGAGCTGATCGCCGAGTTCGAGGGCGGTAACCGGCCCACCCCGGACGGCCGCGCATGGGCCGAGCTGAGCGTCGCCGAGCGCCGCCAGGTCGTCGACGACCACCGCCTGGCGTACGTCTCGCAGGCGCCGGTGAACTGGTGCCCGGGGCTGGGCACCGTGCTGGCCAACGAGGAGGTCACCGCCGACGGCCGTTCCGAGCGGGGTAACTTCCCGGTCTTCAAGCGCAACCTGAAGCAGTGGATGATGCGGATCACCGCGTACGGTGACCGGCTGCTGGACGACCTGGACAGCCTGGACTGGCCAGAGCCGATCAAGCTGATGCAGCGCAACTGGATCGGCCGCTCCACCGGCGCCCACATCGACTTCCCGACCACCGCGGCGCCGGTGCGGGTGTTCACGACCCGCCCGGACACCGTCTTCGGCGCCACCTACATGGTGCTGGCGCCCGAGCACGAGCTGGTCGAGACGCTGGCGCCGGCCAGCTGGCCGGACGGGACGAGGGACGCCTGGACCGGCGGGCACGCCAGCCCCCGGGAGGCCGTCGAGGCGTACCGCAAGGCGGCGGCGGCCAAGACCGACGTCGAGCGGCAGTCCGACAGCAAGGAGAAGACCGGCGTCTTCATCGGCGCGTACGCCACCAACCCGGTCACCGGTGGGCAGATCCCGATCTTCATCGCCGACTACGTGCTGGCCGGCTACGGCACCGGCGCGATCATGGCGGTGCCGGCGCAGGACGAGCGGGACTGGGCGTTCGCCGAGGTCTTCGAGCTGCCCATCGTCCGTACCGTGCAGCCGGCGGAGGGCTTCGACGGCAAGGCGTACACCGGGGACGGCCCGGCGATCAACAGCGCCGCGCCCGAGCGCGGCCTGGACCTGAACGGCCTGGGGGTGGCCGACGCCAAGGCGGCCATCATCGCCTGGCTGGAGGCGAACGGGCACGGCACCGGCGCGGTGACCTACCGGCTGCGCGACTGGCTGTTCTCCCGGCAGCGTTACTGGGGCGAACCGTTCCCGATCGTGTACGACGAGACCGGCGCGGCCATCGCCCTGCCGGAGGAGATGCTGCCGGTCGAGCTGCCGGAGGTGGACGACTTCTCCCCGAAGACGTTCGACGCCGACGACGCCAACAGCAACCCGGAGACCCCGCTGTCGCGGCGGCGCGACTGGGTCGAGGTCGAACTGGACCTGGGCGACGGGCCGAAGCGCTACACCCGGGAAACCAACGTGATGCCGCAGTGGGCCGGCTCCTGCTGGTACGAGCTGCGTTACCTGGACCCGACCAACAGCGAGCGGTTCGTCGACGCGGAGAACGAGCGGTACTGGATGGGCCCGCGCGGCGAGGGCGACTGCGGGGGCACCGACCTGTACGTCGGTGGCGCCGAGCACGCCGTGCTGCACCTGCTGTACGCGCGGTTCTGGCACAAGGTGCTGTTCGACCTGGGGCACGTGTCGTCGTTCGAGCCGTTCCGCAAGCTGTTCAACCAGGGCATGATCCAGGCGTACGCGTACACCGACTCGCGCGGCAGCTACGTGCAGGCCGAGGAGGTCTTCGAGCGCGACGGCGCCTACTACCTGGGCGACCTGGCGGTCAACCGCGAGTACGGCAAGATGGGCAAGTCGCTGAAGAACGTGGTGACCCCCGACGACATGTGCGCCGCCTACGGCGCGGACACCTTCCGGGTGTACGAGATGTCGATGGGCCCGCTGGAGGTCTCCCGTCCCTGGGAGACCCGGGCGGTGGTCGGCTCGTACCGGTTCCTGCAGCGGGTGTGGCGGGCCGTCGTCGACGAGCAGACCGGCGCGCTGCGCGTCACCGAGGACCCGGCCGACGAGGCGACCCGCCGGCTGCTGCACAAGGTGATCGACGGGGTCCGTGGCGACATGGACGGCATCCGGTTCAACACCGCGATCGCCAAGCTGATCGAGCTGACCAACGGGCTGACCCGGCTGTCGGCCACGCCCCGCGAGGTGGCCGAGCCGCTGGTGCTGATGGTGGCGCCGTTCGCCCCGCACATGGCCGAGGAGCTGTGGCGCAAGCTGGGCCACGACACCTCGCTGACGTACGCGGACTTCCCGACCGCCGACCCGGCCCTGCTGGTGGCCGACACGGTGACCTACCCGGTGCAGGTCAACGGCAAGGTCCGTGGCCGCATCGAGGTCCCCGCCGACGCCGCCGAGGAGGCCGTCCGCGCGGCGGCCCTGGACGCGGTGGCCGCGACCCTGAACGGCAAGGAACCCCGCAAGGTCATCGTGGTCAAGGGCCGAATGGTCTCCGTGGTCGCCTGACCGTTGAGGGTGGTGACGTCGGAGCTGGCGGACGCCGCAGCGACCGCTATGACTCAGAGGCATAAATATGTCTCTGAGTCATAGCGGTCAGTGACCTGTCGCCCCCGGCGCAGGACAGGCGGTCGCCGCTACGACACCGCGGTGGGTGTACAGCCAGTTGTGCCATCGGCGTATTCCGTCGGGCACGCCTGAGGCGCGCAGCCGGAGCATGGCCGGCTCGCCGCGCTCGGCGCCGGCGTCGATGCCCCGCCAGGTGCTCCCGATCTGATCGAGCATCACGTCCACCAGCTCACTCCGGTCCAGTGCCGGCGACGCCGCCTCGTAGGCGTCGCAGAGAACGCGACACCGTCGGCCCAGTTCGGCGGGATCGGCATCCTCACCCAACGCCGCCCAGTGCCAGCCGGCGAACGCCACGTCCTCGATCCGCCGGCCCGGCGCGGCCAGGTCCCAGTCGAGGAAGGCAACCGGGAGCGGCCCGGCGGGGAAGTCCCGGTACACAGTGTTCTTCGGGGACAGGTCGCGGTGGCAGACGGTCTCCGCGTCGCCGGACAGGTCGGTGTCCGCACACGCGTCGTGCAGCCGCCGGATCAGCTGGCCAAGCCGCACCAGCGCCGGGTCGGCGAAGAATTCGGGGTCCTCCCGGTCCCGCCACGGCACCCGGCCCGCGACGTAGCCGAGCATCTGCCGACCGTGACTGTCGACGCCCAGGTGGTGGGGCGCGAGGTCCGCGCCCACCCCGGCCAGATGGCGCAGCAGCGCGCCGACGAAGTCGAGGTTGGCCGGCGGGGTACGTCGTACCGTGTCGCCGACCCGGACCACGTCGGCGACGAAGCCGCCGGTGAGGGGCTCCTCGGTGGAGCCGGTCGGCTCGGAGATGGTCATACAGGCATGGTGCGACGGCGACGTTCGGCGCGCCACCACTGGTGGATGAGCACCAGGCTGGCGATCAGGCCGAGGCTGGCCGGGGCGGCGGCGTACCAGTTGACGTGGCCGGGGGAGCTGACCGCCGCGCCGATCGCCGCGTACCCGAAGGCGGTCGGGGCGGACGCGATCACGCTGCCGGCCAGGAACGGCAGCACCCGGGCGCCGGTCGTGCCGTAGCCGTAGCTGACCAGCCCGAAGCCGGCGATCGGCAGCAGCCGGACGGTGACCACACCGAGCACGCTCTGCCGGGCGAACCAGCCGTCGAGGCGGGCCAGCCGACCGCGGACCCGTTCGGCCACGAACTCCCGACCGAGCAACCGGCCGACCGTGAACCCGATCGCCGCGGCCACCAGCGCGGCGCCCAGGGCGTACGCGGCGCCCTCCAGGGGACCGAAGATCGCGCCCGCGGCGAGCGTGATGAAGGTCCGGGGCACCAGCGCGACCAGCAGCAGCGCGCCCCCGAGGATCGCCGCCACCGGGGCGAGGTCGCCCAGCCGGTCGGCGACCAGCGGCAGCTGCGCCGGATCCGGTCGGGGCACCAGGAGCAGCAGTAACCCGCAACCGCCGATCAGCAGCACGAGCAGGGCGAACCGGGCGGCCGACGGCTGCCGGAGCAGCCGCCGGACGGCATGGATCATGCCCGGGCGGCGACCACGGCGGAGCGGCGCTCGTTGCGGAGCCGGTCCGACCAGGTGTCGTCCAACGGCGGGAGCTGGTGTGCCCCGGTGGCCCAGCGCAGCAGCAGGTCGGCCAGGGCCGGGTTGCGAGCCAGCGCCGGCCCGTGCGAGTAGGTGCCGAGCAGCTTGCCGCGCCACGCGCCCTCGGTGGCGCCGTCGTTGCCCACCCCGGCGGTGACCCGGGCCAACGGGGAGACCTCCGGGCCGAGGTGGGTGCGACCGCCGTGGTTCTCGAAACCGGTCAGCGGGGGCAGGCCCAGCCGGGGGTCGATCTCACCGGCCAGCTCGCCCACGGCCCGGCTCTCGCCCCGGTCGGAGTGCAGGTCGAGCAGCTCCAGCCCGCGACACTGCACACCCTTGGCGAAGAACGAGGTGCCGAGCAGTTGGTAGCCGGCGCAGACGCCGAACACGACCGAACCCTGGGCGACCGCGCGGTGCAGGCCGCCGTCGGCGAGCAGGCGCTGGGCGCCGAGCGCCTGCGGGCCGTCCTCGCCGCCGCCGACCAGGTAGATGTCGGCGGTCGCGGGCAGCCGCTCGTCGGAGCGGACCTCCAGCACCTCGACCGGCATCCCGCGCTGACGGGCCCGCCGGGCGAGGATCAGGGCGTTGCCCCGGTCTCCGTAGGTGGAGAGCAGGTCGGGGTAGATCCAGACGATACGCAGACTCTCAGATGACACGGTCCAACTCCGCTCGGATGTCCTGGAACGCGGTGTAGTTCGCGATGACCTCCAGCCGCCCGGGCGGGACCGACCGGAGCGCGTCGTCGAACGTGCGGACGTGCTGGAACGGCACGTCGTTGACGTCCAGCCGAACCGCCAGGTCGTATGCCCGGTCGCCGGTGATCAACACCTGTCGGCCACGGAGCGGGGCGAAGTCGACGTCGTACAGCCAGGAGGTGTCCAGACCGTCGGGGTCGCGCGCGTTGATGGAGAGCAGTGTCGGCGCGTCGTCGGCCATGTCGAACGCCTCCAGCCAACTGGCCGGGTTCTTGGCCAGCAGTAGCCGGATGTTGCGCCCGTCCTTGTCGACCTGCGCGTAGCGGCCGGCCACCGAGGTGACGATGCCGAGGCGGGACACCGCGTCGACCGGGCGGACGCCGAACTCGGCGGCCACCGCCAGCGCGGTCGCCGCGTTGCCGAGGTTGACCTTGCCGGGCAACTGGAGGGAGACCTTGTGCCAGGCGCCGGTGGGGTCGAGCACGCCTTCGTCCTCGACGACCCAGTGCGGCTCCGGACGGCGCAAGGGGCAACCGGTGCACCACCACTGCTCGCCGGAGCGCTGGATGGTGGAGCCGCACTCCGGGCAGACCCAGGAGTCGTCGTGCCAGCGCTGGCCGGCGCTGAACCACGTCACGTGCGGCGGGTTGATGCCCCGAGCCGGGTCGCCCGGCGGGGTGGCGGCCCACACCACCAGCGGGTCGTCGGCGTTGGCGACCACCCGTACGTCGGTGTGCCGGACCAGCGCCGCGCGCCAGAGCTGCGCCATCATGGCGACCTCCTTGGCGCGGTCGAGCTGGTCGCGGGAGAGGTTCAGCAGCGCGACCACGTGCGGCTCGGTCGCCTCCAGCACCTGGGCGAGGTAGTGCTCGTCGACCTCCAGCACCGCGTACGGGGTGCTGCCGGCCTTGGCCAGCGCCGAGGTGTGGCCGCTGGGCATATTGGCGCCGAACGAGTTGGTGGCGACCCGCCCGAGCACGCCGACCGCGGCGGAGGTCAACCGGGTGGTGGTGGTCTTGCCGTTGGTGCCGGAGACGAGCGCGATCGCGCGCCCGGCCGACAGGTGGGCCAGCAGGTCCGGGTCGATCTTCAGGCCGATCCACCCGCCGATCACCGAACCGTCGCCACGGCCGGCGGCCCGGGAGAGCGCCGCGGCGGTCCGTGACACGGAGCTGGCCACCTTGGCCCGTAGGGGCATTTTCGCGTCCGTCACGCGAGCGAGGTTACCGGACCGCCCGCCCCACCAGATCGCCGCCGACGGTGAACCGTTCGGCCGTGGTGGCTGCGCGGGTGGCCGGGTCGGCGTCCCCCGGACGGAGTCGATCTATGTCGGAAAGCGGACCACGCCGAGGGGCGGCTTGCACCCTCCACTCCGCTCCACCCCTTGTGACGTGCGGTTTTGCCCCCGGGCCAGGCGCGCCACGCGGGCGAATTTGGTTGCGGGTGGAGGGAAGTGGAGTAGAGTGGGGACCAATGGTGAGGCCGGGAGGGCTCACCGGCCCGGGGGGTCAGCGGCGCCGCGAACGCCGCTTAGGGGCGAGGGGGTTGGGCCGGTGTTTCTCGGCACCCACACTCCGCGCCTGGACGAAAAGGGCCGGTTGATCCTTCCGGCCAAGTTCCGGGATGAGCTGGCGGGGGGTGTCGTGGTCACCAAAGGGCAGGAGCGCTGCCTCTACGTCTTCCCGACCCCTGAGTTCCAGCGGATCGCGGAGCAGTTGCGCGCACAGCCGATGACCCACAAGGCGGCCCGGGCCTACAGCCGGGTCTTCTTCGCCAGCGCGCACGACGAGGTTCCGGACAAGCAGGGTCGGGTGACCATCCCGGCCCACCTGCGGGCCTATGCCGCGCTGGACCGCGAGTTGGTGGTGATCGGCGCGAGCACCCGGGTGGAGATCTGGGACAAGGTCGCCTGGGAGACCTACCTCGCCGAGAGCGAAGACGACTTCGCCGACATCGAGGAGGGGGTGCTGCCCGGCGGTCTGTAGGGCGGTAACGGCGCCCGACGTACTGCGAGATCTCCAGCCGCTTTCGAGTTCCTGGCATCACTTCCCCGGTGCCAGGCGCACGATCCAGTCATCGGGCGACGGTCCGGTGTCAGGCGGGAGCGGATGGGGATCTGGCGGTACGACGGCAGCGCCGTCCGACGACAGGCGCACGAGAAGAACGGACGTTTCAACCAGTGGGGGTCATCATGGGGGAGTTGCGCGGCACGCACGTGCCGGTGCTGCTCGAGCGGTGTCTCGAGCTGCTGGCCCCCGCGCTGGGTCGAGGCGGCCGGACGGTCTACGTCGACGCGACGCTCGGTCTGGCCGGGCACGCCGAGGCGGTGCTGGAGGCGCATCCGGAGACGGTCCTGATCGGGCTCGACCGGGACACCGAGGCGCTCGCCCACGCGCGGGTCCGACTGGCCCGGTTCGCCGATCGGGTGCACCTGGAGCACGCCGTCTACGACGAGTTGCCGGACGTGCTGGACCGGCTGGGCTATCCGGCCATCGACGGCATCCTGTTCGACCTGGGTGTCTCGTCGTTGCAGCTGGACGCGCCCGACCGCGGGTTCGCGTACGCCCAGGACGCGCCGCTGGACATGCGGATGGACCAGACCCGGGGCGTGACCGCCGAAGAGGTGGTCAACACGTACGCGCATCCGGACCTGGCCCGGGTGCTGCGGGTCTACGGCGAGGAGAAGTTCGCCGGTCGGATCGCCTCGGCGATCATCCGGCAGCGGGAGCGGGAGCGGATCACCTCGTCCGCGCTCCTGGCGGAGCTGGTTCGGGACTCCATTCCGGCACCAGCCCGACGAACGGGTGGGCACCCGGCAAAGAGAACGTTTCAGGCTTTACGGATCGAGGTAAACAAAGAGCTGGCAGCGCTGGAGACAGCGTTGCCATCCGCACTCGACGCACTGACCGTGGGCGGTCGCATGGTGGTCCTGTCCTACCACTCGCTGGAGGACAGGCTCACCAAGGCGGCCCTCACGGACCGGGTCCGCAGTAAGGGCCCGATTGACCTCCCGGTCGAGCTTCCCGGGTCCGGTCCGACGTTCCGGCTACTCAGCCGGGGCGCCGAACTGCCCGGGGAGGCGGAGGTTGCCGCGAACCCGCGGGCCGCCTCGGTGCGGCTGCGGGCCGCGGAGCGACTCGATCCGAACGCGACAGAGCAGGGGCGGACCGACCGCGAACGGTCTCGCCGACGGGTGAAGGGAATGCACCAACCGGGCACGGGGTCCGCCTGATCCGTGGGGGGTCAGGGGCACCGGGACGGCTAGAGGGACGGATGTTGAGGGGGAGGGACATGAGCATTGACAAGCGCGACCGCCGGGACGTCACCGGCGGCGGGCAGCGCGCACCGCGGTCGGGGGGCCGGATCGCGGCGGAGCGGGCTCCGCGCCTCGGAAACGGTACGCCACGCATCGATCGAGTGAACCGGCAGGGGGAGACTCGCGCCCGGGGGGCGCGCGAGTTCCCGACTCAGGGCACCGCCGCGCTGCGTCCGGTCGAGAAGGCCGCCAGCGCGGCCAGCCCCCGGCCGCCGCGGTTGCGGGTGGCGCCACCCGCGCCGATCTCGGTGCCGCGGGCGCCGTTCGCGGCGTTGATCGTGGTGCTGGTGGTCGGCGGGGTGCTGGGCATCCTGGCGGTCAACACCAAGATCAATGAGAACGCGTTCCGGTTGGAGCGGTTGCAGCAGCAGCAGGCTCGACTGGACCTGGAGAAGCAGCAACTGGACAAGCAGATCGCCGACGCCGAGGCGCCGGGCAACCTGACCGCCGAGGCGCGGCGGCTGGGCCTGGTCGACGCCGGCGAACCGGGCTACATCCGGCTGCCGGACGGCAAGACCCTCGAGGTGCCGCAGCCGGCCAACGGCCAGCCGTCGGTGACCAGCCAGGGTGCGGGAGGCTGACCGGTGCCACCAAGGTCGGACGAGCCGCGCCGGGACCCTACGGGGTCCCGGCGCGGTTCTGCACGTGATGCCGGCTCCGCCGATGGCGAGCCGCGCACCGGCGAGCCGGGCATCGGGGGTATCTCCGGCGCCCGGGCGTACACCCCGAGGGGTCGGACGGTCCGCGAGGAGCGCGGCACGCCGGCGCGCGGTCAGGGCGCCGAGCAGCGGCGTACGCCGCGCAGCACCCGGTCCGGTGACCCGTTCCGGCCGGCGTTGCAGGTGCTCGACGGCGGCCGGGCCGCCGCCCGGGCCGGCCGGCGCGACGCTCCGGCCGCCGGCCGCGGCGGGGTGGTGCGCACCGTCGCGCCGCGTACCCCTCGTGGCCCGGACGGGGACGAGCCGCCGCCGCGCCGCCGGACCACGCCGCGCGCGCCACGTCGCGCCGACCGGCCGGCGGCCCGGCGGCCGTCGCGCAAGCCGCGACGCCCGCCGAAGCTGGCCGACTCGCGGCTGCGGCTGCGGCTGGGCACCGTGCTCGCCCTGACGCTCTTCGCCAGCATCGGGATCCGGTTGATCTTCCTCCAGGCGGTCGACGCCCCGGCGTACGCCGGCGGCGGCACCGCCGACCGACTCCGCACGGTCGAGCTGCCGGCGCCGCGCGGCGGGATCTACGACAGCACCGGCGCGCCGCTGGCCCGCAGTGTCGAGGCGCGGTACGTGTACGCCGACCCGACCGAGGTGAAAGACCCGCCCGGCGTCGCGAAGGCGCTGTCCCCGCTGCTCGGCATCCCGGCGTCGAAACTCGTCGAGCTGATGAAGCCCCGCAGGCTGGAGGACGGCAAGGAGTCCCGATTCGTGTACCTGGCGCGGGGGGTGGAGATCTCCACCGCCAAGCGGGTGCAGGCGCTGGACCTCCTCGGCATCGGGGTGCACCGCGACGAGCGCCGTGAGGTGCCCGGCGGCGACCTGGCGGCCAACCTGATCGGCTTCACCAGCCAGGACATGGTCGGGTTGGAGGGGCTGGAGGCCCGCTACGACGACGTGCTCGCCGGCCAGGACGGCAAGCGGGTGTACGAGGCCGGCCTCGGCGACCTCGCCGCCCCGATTCCGGGCGGTTACAGCCGGACCACTCCCGCCAAGCCGGGCAGCTCGCTCGCCCTCACCATCAACCGCGACCTGCAGTTCCGGACGCAGCAGATCCTCAGCGCGGGCATGGCCCAGGTGCCGGGCGGCACCGGCGCGGCCGTGATCATCGAGATCCCCTCCGGCGCGGTGCTGGCCCAGGCCAGCAACCCCACCTACGACGCGGCGAAGCCGGTGCCCAGCGACCCGGTCGACCGGGAGGACGCCGCGACCAGTTTCGTGGTCGACCCCGGCTCGGTACACAAGGCCATCACCTACGCCGCGGCCCTGCAGGAGGGGGTGATCACGCCGGACACCACGTTGCCGATCGCCAACAACATCAAGATGGGCGACACCTGGTTCTCCGACACGCACCCGGCCAACGGCAAGCGGATGAGCGTGCCGGGGATGCTCGCCTACTCGTCGAACGTCGGCACCATCACGATCGCCGAGAAGCTCGGCCGGGACCGGTTGATCGACTACCAGAAGCGGTTCGGGCTGGGCAAGCCCACCGGCGAGGGGATGCCCGGGGAGGCCAGCGGACGACTGCTGCCGGCCGACGAGTGGAGCGAATCGTCGCGTGGGTCGGTGCCGATCGGGCACAGCGTCGACGCCACACCGCTGCAGATGGCCGCCGCGTACGCCGCCATCGCCAACAATGGCACGTACGTGCAGCCGCACCTGGTCAAGGAGGTGATCGGCCCGGACGGCAAGCGCACCCCCGCGCCGGCCCCGGTGACCCGGTCGGTGCTCAGCCCGCAGAACGCGGCGGCCCTGCGCACCATGCTAGAGGCGGTCACCACCGTCGACGGCGCCACCGGCGTCACCGCCGCGGTCCCCGGCTACCGGGTCGCCGGCAAGACCGGCACCGGATCGCGGCTGGTCAACGGAAAGATAGAGACCGACAAGGTGTCCTCCTTCATCGGGATGGCCCCCGCCGAGAACCCCCGCTACGTGATCGCCGTCTTCGTCTACGCGCCCAACGGCGGGGGCGCGGCGATCGCCAATCCGGCGTTCCGGGACATGATGCAGTTCACTCTGCGTCACTACCGGGTGCCGCCCTCCACCGGCGGTTCCGCCCCCAAGTTCGTGGTCTATCCGCGCTGAGCAGCGACGGCGGGACATCATCGGTGAGTGCCGACGAACCACCGGGGCGGCTGTGCGGCCGGAACCGGACGACCGGGTAGGGTCTGACGCCGTGCCCGGCAATCCACGTCCACGTACCGTGACCGGAGTCCGGCTCGGTGATCTCGCCGTCCGGCTCAGCGTCGACCTTCCGGCGGACGCCGCCGCGGTGGTCGTCTCCGGGGTCACCCACGCCAGCCAGGAGGTCCGCCCCGGCGACCTGTACGCGGCGCTGCCCGGTGCCCGTCGGCACGGCGCGGAGTTCGCCGCCGGCGCCGCCGAGGCGGGTGCCGTGGCCCTGCTGACCGACCCGGCGGGTGCGGAGTTGGCGGCGGGAACCGGTCTGCCGGCCCTGGTGGTGCCCGACCCGCGTGCCGTGCTCGGCGAGCTGGCCTCGGCCGTGTACGGCGACCCCACCGCCGACCTCACCGTCATCGGGGTGACCGGCACCGCGGGCAAGACGTCCACCGCGTACCTGGTCGAGTCGGGGCTGCGGGCCGCCGGGCACACCACCGGGCTGGTCGGGACGGTGGAGACCCGGCTCGGTGATCTGGTGATCGACAGCGTGCGCACCACCCCCGAGGCGACCGACCTGCACGCCATGCTGGCCACCGCCCGCGAGCGTGGGGTCACCGCCGTGGTCATGGAGGTCTCCAGCCACGCGTTGGCCATGGGCCGGGTGGGCGGTGTGCGGTTCGCCGTCGGCGGTTACACCAACTTCGGCTCCGACCACCTGGACTTCCACGCCGACAGCGACGACTACTTCGCCGCGAAGGCCCAGCTCTTCGACGGGCGCTGCGCGGTCGAGGTGCTCAACCACGACGACCCGGCGTTGAAGCCGCTGCTCAAGCCGACCACTGTCACCTACTCGGCGGCCGGTGACCAGGGCGCGACCTGGTGGGCCGACGGTGTGGGCGGGGAGGGGTACGCCCAGCGGTTCATCGCGCACGGCCCGAACGGCGTGACCCTGTCCGCCGGTGTCGCGCTGCCCGGCCGGCACAACGTGGCCAACGCGCTGCTGGCCATCGCCGCCCTGGTCGGCGCCGGGGTGGACCCGACGACCGCGGCGGCCGGTGTGGCCTCCTGCGGGGGTGTCCCGGGCCGGCTGGAACTGGTCGACGTGGCCGCGCCGGTGCGCGGGGTGGTCGACTACGCGCACAAGTCGGACGCGATCGTGGCCGCGCTGGCCGCGCTGCGCGAGTTGAGCGCCGGTCGACTGATCTGTGTGATCGGCGCCGGTGGGGACCGAGACCGGGGCAAGCGGCCGGTGATGGGCGCCGCCGCGGCGGAGGGAGCCGACGTGGTGCTGGTGACCGACGACAACCCGCGTACCGAGGACCCGGGGGAGATCCGCGCCGAGGTGCTCGCCGGGGCGTACCGGGCGGGGACGGCCGCTCGGATCATCGAGGTGGCGGGCCGCCGCGCCGCGATCGACGAGGCGGTTCGGCTGGCCGAGCCGGGCGACGTGATCGCGCTGCTCGGCAAGGGGCACGAGCGCGGCCAGGAGGTGGCGGGCGAGGTGTTTCCGTTCGACGACAGCATCGAGTTGGCCGACGCTCTGCGGGCCCGCTTCGGGGACCTGGCGGGTCAGCGGTGATCGCGCTCAGCCTGGCCGAGGTGGCCGCGGCGGTGGACGGACGGCTGGTCGCCGCCGACCCGGCCGTCACCGTCACCGGATCTGTGGAGTTCGACTCGCGCAAGGTGGGGCCTGGTTCGCTCTTCGTGGCCTTTCCGGGGGAGAAGGTCGACGGGCACGACTACGCGGCGACGGCGATCCAGGCCGGCGCGGTCGCGGTGCTCGGCAGCCGCGAGGTGCCCGGGGTGCCGATGGTGCTTGTCGACGACGCCCTGACCGCGATGGGCCGTCTGGCCCGCGCCGCGGTGGACCGGCTGCCCGGGCTGACCGTGATCGGCGTGACCGGCTCGTCCGGCAAGACCACCACCAAGGACCTGATCGGCCAGCTCACCGCCCGGCTCGGGGCCACGGTGGCGCCGCCGGGGTCGTTCAACAACGAGCTGGGGCACCCGTACACCGCCCTGCAGGCTGACCCGGACACCCGCTACCTGGTGATGGAGAAGGGTGCGCGCGGGGTCGGGCACGTGCGGTACCTGTGTGAGCTGGTGCCACCCCGGATCTCCGTGGTGCTCAACGTCGGCACCTCCCACATCGGCGAGTTCGGCTCGCAGGACGCCATCGCCCTGGCCAAGGGCGAGCTGGTCGAGGCGCTGCCGCCGGACGGACTGGCCGTGCTGAACGCCGACGACCCCCGGGTGGACGCGATGGCGAGCCGCACGCAGGCCCGGGTGGTCCGCTACGGCGAGGCGTCCGACGCCGACGTGCGCGCCGAGGACGTCACGCTCGACGAGCGGGGGCACCCGTCGTACACCCTGGTCACCCCGGAGGGGCGCGCGCCGGTGCGGCTGCGGCTGGCCGGCCGCCACCAGGTCGGGAACACGCTCGCGGCGGCGGCGGTCGCCCGGGAGCTGGGCATGCCGCTGGCCGAGCTGGCCACGGCGCTGGGTGAGCTGGGGCTGGTCTCGACCCGGCGGATGGACGTCTTCGACCGCCCCGACGGGGTGACCGTGATCGACGACTCGTACAACGCCAACCCGGCCTCGATGGCGGTCGCGGTGCGGGCGCTGGCGAGCATGGGCCAGGGGCGGCGTACCGTCGCGGTGCTTGGTTACATGGCCGAGCTGGGCCCGTTCGAGTACGACGGCCACGCCGAGGTCGGCCAACTCGCGGCCGAGCTGGGTGTCGACCGGCTGCTCGTGGTGGGTGAGCCGGCTGCGCCGATCCACGAAGGCGCGACAGCGGTAGCAAACTGGGGAGGAGAGTCGGTGCTGCTCACCGATCAGGCGGCGGCCGTCGAGGTGCTGCGGAGCGAGCTACGACCGGGTGACGTCGTCCTGGTCAAGGGCTCCCGGTACCGGACCTGGGAGGTGGCCGACGCCCTGCGCGCCGACGCCGGTGGGGAGCCGACCCGATGAGGGCGGTCATCGTCGCCATCGGGGTGGCCTTCCTCGTCTCGCTCTTCTGCACCCCGATCGCGATCAAGGTGTTCACCCGGCTCAAGGCCGGTCAGCCGATCCGGTCCGACGGCCCCGCCATGCACCAGGGCAAGAAGGGCACGCCCACGATGGGTGGCGTGGTCTTCATCCTGGCCACGGTGATCGCGTACGTGGCCGGGCACCTGGCCCTGACCACCCTGCCGGACCAGCAGATCGCCCAGGTGGAGCCGACCATCACCGCGTTGGTGCTGCTGGGGCTGATGGTCTTCTCCGGCGCGGTGGGCTTCCTCGACGACTTCCTGAAGGTGCGCAAGCGCAACAGCGCCGGGCTCAACAAGCGCGGCAAGTTGCTCGGCCAGATCCTGGTCGGTGCGGTCTTCGGGGTGATCGCGCTGTGGTTCCCGAGCACGATGACCAACGGTTCGGGCCTGGCGACCAACACCGAGACGGTGGGCAGCACCACGCTGAGCTTCATCCGGGACATCGACTTCCTGGAGGTCAGCAAGGTCGGCGCGGTGATCATCTTCATCTTCGTGGTGATGGCCGCGACGAACGGCGTCAACCTCACCGACGGCCTGGACGGCCTGGCCACCGGCGCGTCGGTGATGGTGCTCGCCGCGTACGCGCTCATCGCGTTCTGGCAGTACCGGCACTGGTGCGCCGACCCGAACTACACCCAGCCGTACTGCTACGAGGTCCGTGACCCGTTGGAGATCGCGCTGATAGCCGGGGCCGCGGCCGGGGCCTGTGTGGGCTTCCTCTGGTGGAACACGTCCCCGGCACGGATCTTCATGGGCGACACCGGGGCGCTGGGGCTGGGCGGTCTGATCGCCGGGATGGCGATGTCCACCCGCACCATCCTGCTGCTGCCGATCATCGGCGGGCTCTTCGTGATCATCACGATGTCCGTGGTGATCCAGATCATCTCCTTCAAGACCACCGGTAAACGGGTGTTCCGAATGTCCCCGCTTCAGCACCACTTCGAGCTGGCCGGCTGGAGCGAGGTCAACATCGTGGTGCGGTTCTGGATCATCGCCGGCATCGGTGTGGCCATCGCCCTGGGCCTGTTCTACAGCGAGTTCCTCGCCAACATGACCTGATCCGCGGGGCCGACACGCCCGAGGGGGCGTTCTGGGGGTATCGGGCGTGTCTAGCGGTGATGATGTCGGGGTGGGGGAGGACATCGGCACTGAGGGCAGGGCTGGCGGGCGGGCGCGACGGCCGGCGGGCACGACGGGGCGTACCGCGGAGGCGGTCACGCCGGTCGACGACGCCCGGGGGCCGGAACCGGGCGCGGCGGCGCGGGAGGCGGAACCGGCGCCCGTGCCGCTGCGCGGTATCGACGCGGCCGGTGGGCTCGCCGCGCTGCGCGGCCTGCTGGACCGGCCGCTGGCCAGCTACTACCTGCTGTTGTCGAGCGCCGGTCTGCTGCTGCTGATCGGGCTGACCATGGTCTTCTCGGCGACCAGCGTGAAGGACTACGCCGAGGACGGCAACGCCTCGGCCTCGGTGACCAAGCAGGCCATCTTCGCGGTGATCGGCATCGGCGCGTTCTGGGCCTGCCAGCGCCTGCCGGCCAGCACCTACCGGTCGCTGGGCCGGCCGTTGCTGTTCACCTCGATCGCCCTGTTGGTGGTGCTCAACCTGCTGGTCGCCTACGCCCGGCTGACCAACCAGCGGTCGGCCGGGTTCGGACCGGTCGAGGCGCGACTGAACTGGCTGTTCGTCGGCGGGATCCAGCTCCAGCCCTCCGAGCTGGCCAAGTTCGCGATGGTGCTCTGGGGCGCGCACCTGGTCGCCCGCAAGGGCGCGGCGCTGGGTTGGTGGCGCGAGCTGGCCACCCCGCTCTTCCCGGTGGTCGGCCTGCTCTTCGTCCTGGTCGGTTACAACGACACCGGCACGATGCTCTGTCTGCTGGCCCTGGTCGTGGGCCTGCTCTGGGCCGCCGGGGTGCGGATGCGGGTCTTCGGCGCCCTGGCCACGGCCGGTCTGGTCGGGATCGGCCTGCTCGTCGCGGTGGCCTCGCTGGGCGCCGGCTCCGGCGAGCGCGGCGCGGACAACTACCGCCTCGCCCGGCTGGACATGTTCTTCAATCCACCGGACCCGGAGACCTGCAAACTCGACGACTGCCTCCAGTTCTACCAGGGGCGGCTGGCCATCGAGCACGGTGGCTGGTTCGGTGTCGGGCTGGGCAAGGGCAGCCTGAAGTGGGACTGGCTACCCGAGGCGCACAACGACTTCATCTTCGCGATCATCGCCGAGGAGTTGGGCGTGATCGGGTGCGTCGTGGTGCTCAGCCTGTTCGCGGTCCTCGCGTACACCGGGTTCCGGATCGCCCGACGGGTCGACGACCCGTTCCGCCGGCTCGCCGCCACCGCCGTGACCACCTGGCTGGTCAGCCAGGCCGTGATCAACATTGGTGGGGTGGTCGGGCTGCTGCCGATCACCGGCCTGCCGCTGCCGTTCATCTCCGACGGCGGAAGTGCGCTGGTGGTGACGTTGGCCGGCATCGGCATGCTGGCGTCCTTCGCCCGTGCCGAACCCGATGCGGCCAGAGCACTGCATGCCCGTCCGCCGGCCCGGTGGGTCCGACTACTCTGGGCCCCGTTGCCGCCGCTTCCCGGCCGGCGTCGCCGACCGGCGACGCCGCCCGCTGGCCGAGGGTCCGTGCCCCGGTCCCGCGAGCGGCGCCATGACGATCAGGCCGCGCCGCGCGGGGTCCGACAGGACCGGAGCCGCAAGGGTACGGCGAGCGAGAGGAGACGCTGATGGGTCCGCTGCGTTCGGTGGTGCTCGCGGGAGGTGGCACCGGGGGGCACGTCTACCCGCTGCTCGCCTTCGCCGACTGCCTGCGCCGACACGACCCGGGCGTCCGGATCACCTGCCTCGGCACACCCAGGGGCATGGAGAACGACCTGATCCCGCCACAGGGCTACGACCTGCGGCAGATCCCGGCGTACCAGCTGCCCCGGTCGGTCAACATGAACCTGGTCCGCACCCCGGGCCGGATGTGGACCGCGGCGCGCGCGGCGGGCAAGGTGATCGACGAGGTGCGCGCCGACGTGGTCGTCGGCTTCGGCGGGTACGTCGCGGTGCCGGCCTACCTGGCCGCGTGGCGTCGTGAGCTGCCCATGGTGATCCACGAGGTGAACGTGCCACCGGGCGTGGCCAACCGGCTGGGCATGAAGTTCACCAAGAACGTCGCCGTCGGCTTCCCGAACCAGCCGAGCCAGGCCGAGTCGCTGCGGGACGCCACAGTGGTCGGGGTGCCGCTGCGCCGCGCCATCACCGGCCTGGACCGGTACGCGCTGCGCAACGCCGCCCGCGCCCACTTCGGGCTCCGCCCGGACCTGCCGGTGCTCTTCGTGTCCGGCGGCTCGTCCGGCGCCCGTTCGATCAACCTGGCGGTCTCCGGGGCGGCCAAGGAACTGGCCCGCAACGGCGTGCAGGTGCTGCACGTGATGGGCGCCCGCAACGAGCCGGTGCCGATCCCCACCGACCTGCCGGTGCCGTACGTGACGCTGCCCTACCTGTCCGAGATGGAGCTGGGCTACGCCGCCGCCGACCTGATGCTGGCCCGGGGCGGGGCGATGACAGTCGCCGAGGTGGCCGCGATCGGGCTGCCCACGATCTACGTGCCGTACCCGCACAGCAACCAGGAGCAGCGGCGCAACGCGCTGCCCGTGGTGGAGGCCGGTGGCGGGCTGCTGGTCGACGACGCCGAGCTCACCCCGGACTGGCTGGAGCGCACCGTCATCCCGCTCATCCGGGACCCCCAGCGGCTCTACAACATGGGTGCCGCCGCCGGGTCGTACGGCCGGCGCGACGGCGACGAGGCGCTGCGTTCCTTCGTGCTGGCGGCGGTGGCCCGATGACCGCGCAGTTCACCCCGGCCGGCACGCTCACCGCCGAGGACCTGGGCGCCGTCCACCTGATCGGGGTGGGTGGGGTGGGCATGCTCGGCGTGGCCCGGCTGCTGCTCACCCGCGGCATCCGGGTCTCCGGCAGCGACCTGCGGGAGTGGCCGTCGCTGGCCGGCCTGCGGGCGCTCGGCGGCACCATCCACCTCACCCACGAGGCGACCAACCTCGACGGCGTGGACACCGTCGTCTACTCGTCGGCCATTCCCCAGGACCACCTGGAGCTGGTCGAGGCGCGTCGGCGCGGCCTGCGGGTGCTGCACCGCTCGGAGGCGCTCGCGGCGGCGATGACCGGCCGTCGGGCGGTGGCGGTCGCCGGCACGCACGGCAAGACCACCACCACCTCGATGGTGACGATGGTGCTCCAGCAGGCCGGTGTGGACCCGTCCTTCGTGATCGGCGGGGAGATCTCCGAGGTCGGCTCGGGCGCCCACCACGGCACCGGCGAGCACTTCGTGGTCGAGGCCGACGAGAGCGACCGCTCGTTCCTCATCTACCGCCCGTACGTCTCGATCATCACGAACGTCGAGGCGGACCACCTGAACACCTACGGCGACTACGCGACGCTGGAGGCGGCGTTCGTGGAGTTCGCCCGCCTCACCGACCCGGACGGGTTCATCATCACCTGCGCCGACGACCCGGGTGGCCGGCGGCTGGCCGAGAGCCTGCGGTCCGAGGGACGGCGGGTGTTCACCTACGGCGAGGCCGCCGACGCCGACCTGCGGTTGACCGAGATGGTCTCCTCCGCACGCGGGGTGCGCTACCTGGCCGCGATCGACGGCCGGTCGCTGGGCGAGTTCCGGATGCCGGTGCCGGGGCGGCACATGGGGCTGAACAGCGCCGCCGCGGTGCTCGCCGCGTACCTGCTGGAACTGCCGCTGGAGGCGGCGGAGGCCGCGCTGGCGGTCTTCCCCGGGGTGCGACGGCGCTTCGAGCGCAAGGGTGTCGCGGACGGCGTGCTGGTCTACGACGAGTACGCCTACCACCCGACCTCGATGACGTTGGCGATGCAGACCCTGCGCGAGGTCGCCGGGGACGGGCGGCTGATCGTCGTCTTCCAGCCGTACCGGCTCTACCGCACCCGGGACAACCAGGCGGAGATCGCCGAGGCGCTGGCCATCGCCGACGAGGTGGTGCTGTTGGAGGTCTTCGGGCCGGGCGAGTTGCGTCAGCCGGGCGAGGGCTCGGCGGCGCTGATCGCGGCGGTGGATCTGCCCGCGGACCGCAAGGTCTTCGTGGAGTCGTGGGAGCAGGCCCCGGTCGAGGTGGCCCGTCGGGCCCGCTCGGGGGACGTGGTGGTCACCATGGGCGCCCCGCCGATCTCGCTGATGGGCGACGAGCTGCTGGCCGCTTTGGGTGAGCGTACGGCCGGTTCGACACCGAGCGCGACCGTCGACCCGGTGGCCACCACCCCGGCGATCGGCGATCCGGTGCCGGGTGGGGCCACTTCTGGTGGCGACGGCGCGGCTCTCGGTGGCACCGCCGTGCCCGGCGGCTCGGCGTCCACGGCCGGATGAGTCCCGGCCCGGCCCGAGGGCGGACCAGCGCCGCCGACGGTGGCGCCCCGCGTCGGGGTCCGGCCCGCCGGTGGCAGTTGGTCCGGGCGGGCCGCGACGCGGTGCCGCCCTCGACCCGTCGGTTCATGGCCCGTGCCCGGCAGCGTCGCATGCGTGCGGCGCTGCCGTGGGCGGTGGCCGCCGGGGTGCTCGCCCTGGCCGGGCTGGTCGCCTGGACGGTGCTCGGCACCGGGCTGTTCGGCGTGCGCGAGGTCCGCGTGGAGGGCGCCGACCTGGTCACTCCGGTGCAGGTGCACGACGCGGTCGGCGTACCGGACGGGGTGCCGCTGGCCCGGGTGGACCTGGCCGCCGCCGCCCGTCGGGTGGGCGCGCTGCCGGCGGTCGAGCGGGCCACCGTCTCCCGGGACTGGCCCGGAGCGCTGGTGGTGCGGGTGACCGAGCGGACCGCGGTGGCGGTGGTGCCGCAGGGGGAGGCGTTCGCCCTGATCGACCGGAGTGGGGTGGCGTTCCGGACGGTGGAGCGACGTCCCGCCGAACTGCCGCAGGTGACGGTGGCCCGGCCGGCCGCCGACGACCCGGGCACCCGGGCCGCGCTGGAGGTGCTCGTCGCGCTGACGCCGCAGCTGCGCGCGGAACTGGTGGACGTGGACGTGGCGGGGTTGGCCCGGATCAGTCTGCGGTTGCGGGGGGACCGGACGGTGGTCTGGGGCGACGCGAGCCGAGGGACGGACAAGGCCCGGGTGGCCACCGCGCTGCTCGACGAGGACACCGACCGGATCGACGTGAGCGCTCCGGATGTGGTGACCTTTCGTTGATCGGTGAGCGTGCGCGGACGTGACCCGTCGCGCTCCGCTCGGCGACACGCCGCCCGGGTCCTTGGCTCATCGCGCGGTGGCGCTTACGTTGCCTCGAAGAGCTTCAGTGGTTGACATAACTGTAAGCCTCTAGTAGAGGGTTAGGGTTCACCCCTGATCCTCGCTGGTGACAGCTGTCGTCGGCCGCTGGTCTGGCCACGCCGTACCCGGTCGGCCGAAGCCAATCTCGAAGGAAAGGACCGGAGATGACACCTCCGCACAACTACCTGGCGGTCATCAAGGTCGTCGGCATCGGGGGTGGCGGCGTCAACGCCGTCAACCGGATGATCGAGGTTGGGCTCAAGGGCGTCGAGTTCATCGCGATCAACACCGACGCGCAGGCGCTGCTGATGAGCGACGCCGACGTCAAGCTCGACGTCGGCCGCGAGCTGACCCGTGGCCTGGGGGCCGGGGCCAACCCGGACGTCGGTAAGAACGCCGCCGAGGACCACCGCGACGAGATCGAGGAGGTGCTCAAGGGCGCCGACATGGTCTTCGTGACCTGCGGCGAGGGCGGCGGCACCGGCACCGGCGGCGCGCCCGTGGTGGCCAACATCGCCCGCAAGCTCGGTGCGCTGACCATCGGCGTGGTGACCCGGCCGTTCTCCTTCGAGGGCAAGCGCCGCCAGGTGCAGGCCGAGACGGGAATAGACGAACTCCGCAACCAGTGCGACACGCTTATCGTCATCCCGAACGACCGGCTGCTGGCCCTGGGCGACCGCAACATCAGCATGATGGACGCGTTCCGCACGGCCGACCAGGTGCTGCTCTCGGGTGTGCAGGGCATCACCGACCTGATCACCACCCCGGGTCTGATCAACCTGGACTTCGCCGACGTCAAGAGCGTGATGAGCGGCGCCGGTAGCGCGTTGATGGGCATCGGCAGCGCCCGCGGCGAGAACCGCGCGGTCGAGGCGGCCGAGGCGGCCATCTCCAGCCCGCTGCTGGAGCAGAGCATGGACGGCGCGCGGGGCGTGCTGCTCTCCATCGCCGGCGGCTCCGACCTGGGCCTGTTCGAGATCAACGATGCCGCCCAGCTGGTCACCGACGCGGCCCACCCGGACGCCAACATCATCTTCGGCGCGGTCATCGACGACGCGCTCGGTGACGAGGTGCGGGTGACGGTCATCGCGGCGGGCTTCGACGGCGGCACGCCCGCGTACAAGGCGGCCGAGCCGACCCGCAAGTCCAACACCAACCAGCCGGCACCGCAGAGCACTCCGGTGCCGGCGCCGGCCACCAACCCGGCTCCGGCCCAGTCGCCGCGTCGCGTGCTCTTCGACGACGTGGACGTTCCCGACTTCCTCAAGAACGGGTCCTGAGCACCGCCGATGACCGACAGCTCAGCCACGGTACGACCGGATCGGCACGCCGAACTCGCGGCCGGTCTGGCACAGGTTCGGTCCCGGGTCGACGACGCCTGCGCGCGGGCCGGCCGGGACCGCGCCGAGGTCACGATGATCGCGGTGACGAAGACCTACCCGGCCAGCGACGTGGTGGCGCTGGCCGGGCTCGGGGTGACCGACATGGGGGAGAACCGCGACCAGGAGGCTGCCGGCAAGGCCGCCGAGGTGGCTGCCGCCGGGGTCCGTCCCCGCTGGCACTTCATCGGGCAGTTGCAGCGCAACAAGGCCCGCTCGGTGGTCCGCTACGCCGACGTGGTGCACTCCGTCGACAGTGTCCGGCTGGCCCGGGCGTTGGCCACCGCGACCGCCGACCGGCAGGCGCCGCTCGACGCGCTGATCCAGGTGAGCATCGACGGCGACTCCGCCCGGGGCGGAGCGCTGCCCGATTCGGCGGATCCGGGCTCCGGGCTGGAGCCGGTGGCCGAGGCGGTGGCCGACGCACCAGGGCTGCGTCTGGTCGGTCTCATGGCTGTCGCTCCGTTGGGCTGGGAGCCGGAGCGGGCGTTCGCCCGGCTCGCGGAGGTTGCCGACGTGTTTCGGGCCGTCCATCCGGGAGCCACCGCGCTGTCCGCCGGTATGAGCGGAGATTTCGAAATCGCGATCCGTTACGGCGCGACACATGTCCGCGTCGGTAGCGCGTTACTCGGAATGCGTCCCACGCTGCGGTAGCCTGACCGCGAGACAAGCAAATTACATCAGTGTTGTTTCAGGGGCGGGCGTCTCCTAGTCGGGGGTCGTGGCGCGCGACGCGAATCGCGCGCCGGGGGATTGCTGTTCCGGTCCGATGGGCATGGTTGTCCACTCGCGACGGGCGACATGGCACGGGGGCGCGTGCCGCACGGCGGACGGAAGGGCGCGGGATGGGTGCACTGCGCAAGGCGGGGGTCTGGCTCGGTCTGGTCGAAGAAGACGACGAGCGGGCCTACGACGACGGTGGCTACGACAAGGGTGGCTACCGCGACTCGCGTTACCGGCAGAGCCGGTACGCCGACGAGTTCGCCGACGACGACGAGGACGACGCCGAGGAGCCGCCGGCTCCCCGGCCGCGCGACAGCGGGCGGGGTCGACTCTCCGAGCGGCCGAGCGGGCGGTTGAGCGAGTCCGAGCGCGGTGACGGTGAGCGGCCGGAGCGGATCGAGCGGTCCAGCGTACGGTCGATCACCCGGTCGTCGGCGGGCGAGACCTCCGGCGCGCTGACCTACCACACTCGGGACAACCTGGCCCTCGCGCCGCAGGTCACGTCGCGTGAGCGGTCCCTGCCCGAGGAGGAGCAGCGTTACCAGATCACCACGCTGCACCCCACCACCTACCGGGAGGCGCGCACCATCGGCGAGCACTTCCGCGACGGGGTCCCGGTCATCATCAATCTCACCGAGATGGATGAGGCCGATGCCCGCCGTCTGGTGGACTTCGCCGCCGGACTGGCGTTCGGCCTGCGCGGTACGATCGAGCGCGTGACCAATCGGGTGTTCCTGCTCTCACCGGCTAACGTCCAGGTCACCGCTGAGGACAAAGCCAAGATCGCTGAGGGCGGCTTTTTCAGTCTGAGTTGACCCCGCCCGACCCGAGGGACGTCGCTGACCGTGTTGTCGATCTTACTGCAAGTGCTGTACCTGATCCTTTATGTCTTCCTGCTCCTTCTTCTGTCCCGGTTCGTGTTGAGCGCCGTCCTGCAGTACGGCCGTCGCTGGCAACCGGGGCGTGGAGCATCGGCAGGATTGGAATCCGTGTGGAGCGTCACTGATCCCCCTCTCAACGCGTTGAGGCGTGTGATCCCTCCGCTGCGAATTGGTACCGTGAGCATCGACCTGGCCTCCCTTGTGCTCCTGGTTATCCTGTTCGTGCTGATGGAGTTCGTGTTAGGGCCGTCGATCAGGGCATCTGCCTGATGACCGACGCGCTTTCGCGGCCGCAACTGACCCGAGGAGTTTCGATGCCGCTGACCCCGGCCGACGTCCACAACGTCGCCTTCAAAAAGCCGCCGATCGGCAAGCGGGGGTATGACGAGGAGGAGGTCGACGCCTTCCTGGATGAGGTCGAGCGCGAGCTCGCCCGTCTCATCGAGGAAAACAACGAGCTGCGCGCCCAGGTGGAGCGCGGCGGCCGTGGCGGTGCCCCCGCCGGCCCCGGCGGCGACGCCCGACTGGCGGCGGAGCTCAACGACGTCAAGGCCCAACTGGACCGGGTGCAGCGCGACAAGTCGGCGGCCGAGCAGGCTGCCCGCGCGATGCAGGCCGAGTTGGAGCAGGTCCGCGCGACCGGCGGCCCGGCCGGCGGCGTCACCGGTGACGGTGAGCAGCAGGCCCTGCGCGTGCTGATGATGGCCCAGCGCACCGCCGACGACCACGTGTCCGACGCTCGCCGCGAGGCCGACCAGCTGCTGTCCGAGGCTCGTGGCAAGGCCGAGGAGGTGACCCGGGAGGCGCGCGCGAAGGCTGACGCCCTTGAGCGGGACGCCCGCCAGCGGCACCAGGAGGCCATGGGCGGCCTGGACGCCAAGCGCACGGCGCTGCAGAAGCACATCGAGGAGCTCAAGCAGTTCGAGCGCGAGTACCGCACCCGGCTCAAGGCGTACCTGGAGAGCCAGCTGCGTGACCTCGACGGTCGTGGCCAGGGCCTCGAGGCCGAGATGACCCGCTCCGAAGCCGGCCGGGTCGCTGGCGGCAACGGGCTGGCCGCAGCCGGTCTCGCTGGTTCGTACGGCGGCGGCGGGCGCTCCGGCGCCCTCGAAGCCGGACGCTGAGCACCGGCCGGCGATCGCTGTCCGCCAATGGTGACGGTCGCCGGCCCCGCCTGGACGGTTCGACGCGGCGGGGGTGAGCCGTGATAGTCGCAAGTCTTCTGCTCATCCTCGTCGCGGTGGTGCTACTGGTGCTCGGCCTGGCCGGTGGCTCCAGCTTCTTGTTGGTCATCTCCATCGCGGCCAGTCTGCTGGCCGCCGTGGCGTTGGTGGTGGGCGCCCGCCAGGCAGCCGCCAACCGCGCCATGGCGGATCCCGGCCGGACCGACCGGCAGCACCCTGACGCACCCCGCACGGCCAGCCAGGCCACGCCGGGTGTCGCGTACGGGCCGCCGCTGGTCGAGCCGGAGGTGCCGGTCCAGCACGTGCCCACGACGTTTGGTACCGGCGGCACCGGGTGGCGGCAACCACCCGGTCCGCCGGTCGACCATGTGCCGCCGATCGACAAAACGTCACCGTTCGACTCGCGCGTCGACGACGCGGCACCGTTCCACCCGCCGCCCGTCGACGAGGCGTCGCCATACGTGAGTGCGGCGGACGAGGCGCCCTCGCGGGCCCGGCCCGTCAGCCCGGCGTCGCCGGTCGCGGTGTCGACCGACGACGTGTTCGACCGCGCGGTGCCGGTGGTCGACGAGCCTGCCGCCCAGCAGATCACGGCCGCCGAGGCGGCCCGGGTGGCGCAGTTGCTCGACGCCGTCGAGGTGGTCGACGGCCGCCCCCGCTACCACCTCGACAGCTGCCCCCATCTGGTTGGCTGGCAGCCCGAGACGTTGCCGGTCGCCGAGGCCGTGGAACTCGGCTTCACCCCGTGCGCGCACTGCGCGCCGGCGACCGCTCTCCTCGCCGACGCCCGGCCGATCTGAAGCGGTGCCGGTGCCCGCGCAGGACACGCTCACCGTGGCGGTACGGGTGAAGCCCGGCGCCTCACGGGATCGGGTGGGTGGCCGCTTCGACGGCCCGCACGGGCCCGCCCTCGTGATCGCGGTCCACGACCCGGCCGTCGACGGTCGGGCCACCGAGGCGGCCCGCCGGGCGTTGGCCGGCGCGTTGGGCGTCCGACCGGCGGCGGTGTCCCTGCGTACCGGCGCGGCCAGCCGGGACAAGCTCTTCCTCGTCGATCGGCCCGGCCCGGAGCTACCCGAGGTGCTGCGCCGCCTGCGCGACGGATCCGCCGAGTGAGGACAGCCCAGGCAAGGCAGCCGTGACGCCCGGGCTGGACATCGCGCTGCTGCTCGGCGCGGCCGTGCTGCTGGTCGCGGTCGGCGCGGTGCGACTCTCCACCCGGCTCGGCGTGCCCAGCCTCCTGGTCTACCTGGCCTTGGGCGTGGCGATCGGCGAGAGCGGGTTGGGCATCCGTTTCGACGACGTCGAGCTGACCCGGACCCTCGGCTTCTGCGCGCTGATCGTGATCATCGCGGAGGGCGGCCTCACCGCCCGGTGGACCACGCTGCGCCCGGTGCTCGGGCTGGCCTCCGCGCTCTCCACGGTCGGGGTGATCGTCAGCATCGTGGTGGTCGGCGTCGCCGTGCACCTGCTGCTGGGGCTGGACTGGCGGCTGGCCCTGCTCTACGGCGCGGTGCTCTCGTCCACCGACGCGGCGGCCGTCTTCGCCACCCTGCGCCGGCTGCGGTTGCCGCCCCGGCTGGTGGCGACCCTGGAGGCCGAGTCGGGGATGAACGACGCCCCGGTGGTGCTGCTGGTGGTGCTGCTGTCCCACCAGAGCTTGTCGCACCCGTGGTGGTACGAGGTCGCGCTGGTCTGTTACGAGCTGGGCGTCGGTGCGGCGGTGGGCGTGGCCGCGGGCGTCGCCGGCACCTGGGCGCTGCGCCGGGCGGCGCTGCCGTCGGCCGGGCTCTACCCGATCGCCGCGGTGGGCATCACCGTGCTCGCGTACGCCGCGGGTGCGGTTCTGCACGCCTCGGGCTTCCTCGCCGTCTACGTGGCCGGGGTGCTGCTGGGCAATGCCCGCCTGTCGCACCGGCAGGCGATTCTCGGCTTCGCGGACGGGCTGGCCTGGCTGGCCCAGATCGGGTTGTTCGTGCTGCTCGGGTTGCTGGCCTCGCCGGGCCGGCTGGACGCGGCGGTGCTGCCCGCGGTGGTCGCCGGGCTGGCCCTGGTGCTCCTGGCCCGGCCGCTGTCGGTGGCCGTCTCGGCGGTGCCGTTCCGGGTGGGCCTTCGAGAACAGGCGTTCCTGTCCTGGGCCGGGCTGCGCGGTGCGGTGCCGATCGTGCTGGCCACCATTCCGCTCTCCGAACGGGTGCCCGGCGCGGAGCGGCTCTTCGACGTGGTCTTCGTGCTGGTGGTGATCTTCACGTTGGTGCAGACCGGGACGCTGGGGCCGTTCGCCCGCCGGCTGCGGGTGACCGCGCCGGCCGAGGCCACCGAGATCCACGTGGAGACCGCGCCGCTGGAGCGGATGCGGGCGGACCTGCTCCAGGTGGAGGTGCCGCCCGGCTCGCGACTGGCGGGCGTGCACGTCGACGAGCTGCGGCTCCCGCTGGGCGCGTCGGTGACCCTGGTGCTGCGCGACGGCGTGGGATTCGTGCCCGCACCGGACACCCGGTTGAAGACCGGCGACAGTCTGCTGATCGTGGCGACCGCCGGGGTGCGGGACGCCGCGGAACGTCGGTTGCGGGCGGTCAGTCGGCGGGGTCGTCTGGCCCGATGGTTTGGTGAGTACGGGGATGAGGTGGTCAATTGATCTGCTAGCGTTCCCTTTGCCCCAGTTAGGCAGGGCTAGGGGCTGTTAAACGGTGCGACGGTGCGGCACGTTGTCGGACGCCTGTACGTTCCGTATTCTTGCCAACCTCCGGAGTGCGCGGCCAATCGTCGCTGCGCGCCCCTTTTCGTACATAGGGGACGCCGTGGTCGGCGCCCCCTGACCCAGGCGCCGCGGACCGCGCGGTTCCCCGGCCGAGGGAGCGACCCATGGCGAAGCCATCCGACACCAGGACCGCCGGGCGCAAGCCGGTGGCCAAGGCCACCCGCAGCAGCGCGGAGACCGAGAAGATCCGGGCGGCGCTGGCGGCGCGGCGGGACGAGCTTCGTGCCGAGTACGATCAGACGCTGAGTGAGATCACCGAGCTGCAGCGCGATCGGCTGACCGACTCGGCCGGGGACGACCAGGCCGACACGGGCACCAAGACGCTCGAGCGGGAGCAGGAGATCTCTCTCGCCAACAGCATTCTGGAACGGATCACGCAGGTGGAGCGCGCTCTGGAGCGCCTCGACGAGGGTGGTTACGGCTGGTGCGAGCGGTGCGGCAACCCGATCCCGGTCGAGCGCCTCGCCGCCTTCCCGTCGGCCACCCAGTGTGTGACGTGCAAGCAGCTGGAGGAGCGGCGCTGAGGTCCGTTCCCCGGCGGCGATGAGACGGTGAGCGATCACCGCCAAGACTGTCGATGGGGAGCGAATGACCGCAGTACCGTCCGCCGAACCCGGCCGCACCGACCCGGGCGGCGGCACCCGCCGGCCCCGGGCCGTCGCGATTCTCGCCGGAGTCGCCCTGGTGGCCCTGCTGGCCGACCTGGTCACCAAGCACCTCGCGCTGGCCGCGCTGACCGACCGGGAGCCGGTCCGCCTGCTCGGCGGGTTCGTCTACCTGAGCCTGACCCGCAACAGCGGCGCGGCCTGGAGCATCGGCTCCGACCACACCTGGGTCTTCCCGCTGATCACCATCGGTGTGGTCGGCTGGATCGTCTGGATGGCACTGCGCCTGCGCTCGCTGCCCTGGGCGATCTCCCTCGGCCTGGTGCTCGGTGGCGCGTTGGGCAACCTCGTCGACCGGATCTTCCGGGCGCCGTCCCCCTTCCACGGGCACGTGGTCGACATGATCAGCCTCTTCGACCCGTACGGTCAGGTCTGGCCGGTGTTCAACCTGGCCGACAGCTCGCTGGTCTGCGGCGTGCTGCTGGCCGTCCTGTTGGAGCTGACCGGCCGCCAGCGTGACGGCCGGCGGGCGGGGCGCGACGGCGACCCGGCCACCGCGGACGCCGCACCGGGCGCCGAGCAGCGGGAGCGGGCATGACCTCCGCGTTCGCCGCTGGCGGCGACCACCGTTCCCTTCCGGTTCCGGACGGCCTCGACGGCATGCGCCTGGACCAGGCCGTGTCCCGCCTGTTCGGGCTCTCCCGCACCGCCGCCGCGGCCCTGGTCGACGCCGGAGACGCCCTGGTCGACGGCGCCGCCCGACCCAACTCGCACAAGGTCAAGGCCGGCTCCTGGCTGGACGTCACCCTGCCCGCCCCGGTCGCACCGCCGACCGTGGTGCCGCAGGCGGTGCCCGGCCTGCGGGTGGTCTACGCCGACGACGACATCGTCGTGGTCGACAAGCCGGTGGGGGTGGCCGCGCACCCCAGCCCCGGGTGGACCGGGCCGACGGTGATCGGCGCGCTCGCCGCGATCGGGCACCGCATCTCCACCAGCGGCGCCGCCGAGCGCCAGGGCGTGGTGCACCGGCTCGACGTGGGCACCACCGGGATCATGGTGGTGGCCAAGAGCGAGCAGGCGTACACGGCGTTGAAGCGGGCCTTCAAGTACCGCGAGGTCGACAAGGGCTACCACGCGGTGGTGCAGGGCCACCTGGACCCGCTGCGGGGCACCGTCGACGCGCCGATCGACAGACACCCCACCCACGACTACCGCTGGGCGGTGGTCTCCGGCGGCAAGCCGAGCATCACCCACTACGACACGCTGGAGGCGTTCCCGGCGGCGAGTCTGGTCGACGTCCGGCTGGAGACCGGCCGGACCCACCAGATCCGGGTGCACTTCTCCACCCTGCGGCACCCCTGCGTGGGTGACCTCACCTACGGGGCCGATCCCACCCTCTCGGCCCGTCTCGGCCTGGCCCGACAGTGGCTGCACGCCCGCGAACTGAGCTTTTTGCACCCCCGAACGGGGGACGAGGTCCGGTTCGTCAGCGACTACCCTGACGACCTGGACCGTGCGCTCCAGATCCTGCGTGACTGAGCGGCGACCGCCCGACACCGATCCACAGAGGGGATCCCGCCCGTGCGCGCCGGCAACCTGCTGCGGCAGCTGGACCAACGGCTGCTGCCGCCGCTGACCCGGGCCGTGGCCCGGCTGGGCGACCGGTCGCCGCGCTCCGGCGTGCTCAGCTGGGCCGCGGTGCTCTCCGCGGCGGCGGTGTTGGGCACCGCCGTCTGGGCGGTCGACGACACTCCGGTCGGCGACCGGACGGTCGGCGAGGTGACCCGGGTCGGCGTTGCCGACGGCGACTCCGTCCCCGGCTACCTGCGGTCGGCCGCGGCCGACCTGGCCGCGCTGCCCGCGTCCGCCCCGGCCGCCGAGGGCGGGACGTACGCGCTGGTGACGCTCGACGCGTACCTGCCACCGCAGCGGCTGGCGACGGTGCTCGGCGACGTCGGGGTCTCGACCGTCTTCGGGCGGGTTCCGCTGCCCGGTCGGCAGACCGAGATCGTCAAGATCCCCGCGCTGCGGGTGCCCGACGACGTGGTCGCCGGTATGGCACAGGTGGCGGCCCGCAAGGAGGCCGAGGCCGCCGACTACCGGGCCCGGGCCGCCGCGGTCGACGGCGACGGGGTGGGCGAGCGGGAGCTGCGGGAACAGTACGCCAGCGGCGCCGAGGTGGCCGCCGCCGAGGCGGTCGCGTACGGCACCGGCTGCGCCTGCGTCTACGCGGCGGTGGTTCGCGCGACACCGGTGGCGCTGCGCGGGGTCGCGGCACGGCCGGATGTGCGGGCGGTCGACCCCGCCCCCGAGGTGTACCGACTGGACCGCACGGTCTTCACGCCGCCCCTGCCCGAGCAGCGTGACGTGGTGCGTCCGCCGGCCGACACCGGGCCGAGTCCAGCGCCGATCCCGGCCGAGCTGCCGGCGCCGGCCAACAGCGCGGCGGCGCCCTCGACCCCCGTGGGCGAATCGTCGGAACCCGCACCGGTCGTGACGATTCCGTCACCCGAACCGTCGGAGCCGGAGCCCGCCGAGTCGACGCCGTCGAGCGTCACCACCTCGCCGGACGCCGCCGTCGCCGAGCAGTCGTCGCCGCCGCCGTCGTCGTGATCTGGGTCGGCTGGTGTGCGTTCTGAGGTGTGGTCCGAATAGGGTTGGGTTCGTAGCCTGTCAGACAGAGATCGATGGCGCTGGGAGGGCGGGCCGTGGAGGGCAGTGAGACCGGCTGGGGCCGGCCGGCCGAACCAGCGCCGCGGTGGCGCGCGTTGTTGGACCGTGCCCGGCTGGGCGGTCGCGGCGCGGAACAGACCGAGCCGGAACGGCGCGGCGAGGAGCCGTCGCCGGACCCGCTGCCACGGCGTGCGGCCCCCAACGGCTACGCCGGGCGGGCACCCGCCATCGGGCATCCGGCCGACCTGTCGTACGGCGCGGAGCCTGGTTACCGGGCCGAGGCGACCTACCGGGTAGACCCCGCCTACCGGGCCGAGCCCACGTACCGTGCGGAGCCGGACTACCGCGCCGAGCCCGCGTACCGGACCGAGCCGGGCTATCGGGCCGAGCCGGACTACCGCGCCGAGCCGGCGTACCGGACCGAGCAGCCGGACTACCGTGCCGAGCCCGGCTACCGGGCCGAGCCGGAGCCCGGCTACCGGGCCGAGCCGGGCTATCGGGCCGAGCCGGGCTATCGGGCGGAGCCGGGCTATCGGGCCGAGCCGGACTACCGCGCCACGCCGGGCTACCGGGCCGAACCGGACTACCGGGCCGAGCCGACGTACCGGGCCGAGCCCGAGCCGCCGTCGCGCGGCCCCGACCCGGTCCCGTCGCGCTACGCCTTGCTGGACAACGGCTACCGGGCGGGCGACCCGCCGGTGGAGTCGCGGTACGCCCTGCTGGAGACCGGCTACCAGCCGGAGACCGGCTACCCGGCGACCGTGCCGCCGCCCCCACCGATCGCCGCCGCGCCGGTTGCTCCGCCGCCGGTCGCCCCACCGCCGGTCGCCGCGCCGGTCGCCCCTCCCGTCCCGCCGCCACCCGCCCCGGCGGTCGGCTCGGCGATCGCCGAACGTGCCTACCCGGCCCGGATCGAGTGGCGGCCACCGGCCGTCGACCAGGAGCAGGAGCGCGCCAACGGGGTGCTCCAACGGGACCTGGGCACGCCCCGGGTTCTCGCCTTCGCCAACCCCAAGGGCGGGGTGCACAAGACGACCGCCACCGTGCTCGCCGCGGCGACGATCGGCAGCGTCCGCGGCAAGGGCGTGCTGGCCTGGGACGACAACGAGCTGCGCGGCACCCTCGGCCTGCGCGCCGGCAGCGCCCGGCACGCCCGGACGATCCGGCACCTGATCAGCGACCTGGCCCAGATCGAGATCCTGGAGGACGCGACCCTGCTGGACCGGCTGGACGACTACCTGCGGCACGCCTCCGACGGCTCGTACGACGTGCTGGCCGGCGAGGAGAGCCCGCGCTTCGCCCAGCGACTGGACCAGTTCACCGTGCGACGGGTGCTGGAGTTGCTGCGGCGCACCCACGACGTGGTCTGCGTGGACACCGGCAACAACGTGGAGAGCCCCAACTGGCGCACGGTGATGCAGGCCGCCGACCAGCTGGTGGTGACCACCGTGCCCCGCGAGGACGCGGCGTTCAGCGCGGACTGGATGCTCGACCTGCTGCACGAGGAGGGCATGGGCGAGTTGGCGGACAACGCGATCACCCTCATCTCCTGCCCGACCCCGGGTCGCTCGGCTCTCCAGGACGACCTGGAGCGGCACTTCGCCACCCGTACCCGAGGCGTGGCCGTCGTGCCGTACGACCCGGCTCTGGAGACCGGGTCGTCGATCGAGTACCACCAGCTCCAGCCGGAGACCCGGCAGGCGTGGCTGCGGGCCGCCGCGATGATGGTGGAGCCGTTCGCCCGGTGAGCTGGTCTGCCGCCACCGGAGCCCCGGCCTCGCACCGGGCCTGAGAGGATCATCGGGTGAGCCCGGACAACCCCGACCCTGAGCGGCCCGTCGACGAGGCCGACCAACCCGCGCCACCCCGCACGCCGGACGCGAAACCGCCGGCGGTCGACCCGTCGGACGCGCCGGACGGGTTCGGCCCGAGCCAGCTGCCGGCCTCGGCGGCGTACCAGAGCTCGCTGGAGCTTCGGTTCGACGAACCGCGCCGTCCGCTGCGTGCCGTGGCGACGGTGCTGGGCGCCGTGCTCGCGCTGGCCGCGCTGGGTGTCCCGCTCGGGCTGCTCTGGGCCGCGCTCGCGCCGGACACTCCGGTGCTCAAGACCGCCGAGGGGGCGATCTACGCCGAGCCGCAACCGGAGCAGCCGATCGCCGCCGACGGCTGGTTCAGCCTGCTCGGGCTCGCCTTCGGGCTGCTCGTGGCGCTCGCCCTGTGGTTCGTGCTGCGTCGGCGGCGCGGCCCGGTCGGGCTGCTCGCCGCCGTGCTCGGCGCTCTGGCCGCCGCGCCGGTGGCCTGGCAGGTGGGGCGACGGATCGGCCTGGCCACCTTCGACCGGTTGCTGGCGACCGCCCCGGCCGGGCAGGCCTTCAGCAAACCCGCCGACCTGCGCGCCGGTGGGGTGGACTGGCTGCTCGGCGTGCTGCCGGTGCCGCACGGCAACCTGCTGCTGCCGGCGTTCGGGGCGGCGGTCATGTACACCCTGTTGGCCGGCTGGTCGCGGTGGCCGGGGCTGCGCCCGGAGCCCGAACCGGGGGAGTTCAGTTGGGTGTCGGCGGGGACGCCAGCTCCGCCAGCGGAACCGGAACCGCCCGCACCTGACGCAGCAGAGCCGCCTCGCGGTTGAGCAACCGCAGCTCGGCGCGGAGCCGGGAGGCGGTGTCGTCGATCGCCAGCAGCCGCTGCCGGTCGTCGACGGTCAGCGCCGCGGTCGCCGCCACCAGGTGCGAGAGCACCGTCGGGTCCTCCGGCAACTGCTCGGAGATCTCCTCCGGGTCGGAGCGGATCAGGCCGAGGTACTGCCGGAACACCGCGATCACCCGGGCGGCCAGCAGGTCGGCCACCTCGTCCGGGCCGCCCGGGTCGGGCAGCCACTCGACGTCGGCGGTGAGGTAGGGCTCGGCGCTGTCGTCGACCTCGGCGATCCGGAACCGGCGGCGGCCGACCGTGACGATGTCGAAACCGCCATCGGCCAACTCGGTCACCTGGCGCAGCTCGGCGGTGCAGCCCACCTCGTGCAGCGTCACCTCGCCGACGCCCGGCATCGCCCGGCCCCCGGGACCGGCGGGCGAGACCTCCCAGCCGGCCTGGATGGCCACCACGCCGAACTCACGCGGGGCACCCTCGGGCAGGTCGACCAGGTGTCGGACCAGCGCCCGGTAGCGCTCCTCGAAGATGTGCAACGGCAGCACCAACCCGGGAAAGAGCACCGTTGCGAGCGGGAACACCGGCAGCCGTGCGGTCACATGGTCGAGCCTAACCAATCTCGCCCTCCGGGGCGTGGCCCGGCTCACCGTCCCGGCGGACGGGCGGCTCGGGTGGACGTCGGGCCGGCCGCCTAGACTCGCAAGAGTGCTGAATCGGATCGACCTGCGCGACGGTCTCGGTGACCCGCGCCGCCTGCTGCCCCGTGCCCAGCTCGACGTGTCCGTCGCCGTCGAGCGCATCCGGCCCCTGGTGGAGGCGGTCCGTGAGCATGGGTACCCGGCGATCCGGGAGGCGAGCGAACGGTTCGACGGCATCTCCCCGGAGGTGCTGCGGGTGCCGGTCGAGGCGATCACCGAGGCCGAAGGGGTGCTCGACCCGGCGGTGCGCGCCGCGCTGCTGGAGTCCATCGCCCGGGCCCGTCGGGTGCACGCCGACCAGCGGCGCACCGACCACACCACGAAGGTGGTGCCCGGCGGCACGGTCACCGAGCGGTGGCTGCCGGTCGACCGGGTCGGCCTCTACGTGCCCGGTGGCCTGGCGATGTACCCGTCGACAGTGGTGATGAACGTGGTGCCCGCCCAGGCGGCCGGGGTGCGCTCGCTGGTGGTGGTCAGCCCGCCGCAGAAGGACAACGGGGGCCTGCCCGACCCCCGGGTGCTCGCCGCGTGCGCGCTGCTCGGCGTCGACGAGGTGTACGCCGTGGGCGGGGCCCAGGCGGTGGCGATGCTGGCGTACGGCGCGGCGGTGGACCCGGCGGGTGAGTTGCGCTGCGACCCCGTCGACCTGATCACCGGCCCCGGCAACATCTGGGTGACCGCCGCCAAGCGGCTGTTGCGCGGCGTGGTCGGCATCGACGCCGAGGCCGGGCCGACCGAGATCGCCATCCTGGCCGACGACACGGCCGACCCGGCGCACGTGGCCGCCGACCTGATCAGTCAGGCCGAGCACGACCCGCTCGCCGCGAGCGTGCTGGTCACCCCGTCGGTGGCGTTGGTCGAGGCGGTCGAGGCGGAGCTGGCCCGGCAGGTGCCGGCGACCAAGCACACCGAGCGGGTCACCACGGCGCTGACCGGTGAGCAGAGCGGTGTGGTCCTGGTCGACGACCTCGAGGCGGGGCTGCGGGTCGTCGACGCGTACGCGGCGGAGCACCTGGAGATCCAGACGGTCGACGCCCGGGAGTGGGCGCTGCGGGTCCGCAACGCCGGGGCGATCTTCGTGGGCGCCTGGTCGCCGGTGTCGCTCGGCGACTACTGCGCCGGCTCCAACCACGTGCTGCCCACCGGCGGTTGTTCCCGGCACTCCTCGGGCCTGTCCGTGCAGTCCTTCCTGCGCGGCGTGCACCTGATCGAATACACCGAGGCCGCGCTGCGCGACGTGGCCCCGCACGTGGTCACCCTGGCCAACGTGGAGGACCTGCCCGCGCACGGCCAGGCGGTCCAGGCCCGCTTTCCGGGAGCTTCGGCGTGACCAGCCTGGACGATCTGCCGATCCGGGCCGACCTGCGCGGGCTGTCGCCGTACGGGGCGCCGCAGCTGGACGTGCCGGTGCGGCTCAACACCAACGAGAACTCCCACCCGGTGCCGGAGCCGGTGGCCGAGGCGATCGGCAAGGCGCTCGCGGCCGAGCTGCGCGAGCTGAACCGCTACCCGGACCGGGACGCGGTGGCGCTCCGCGCCGACCTGGCCGAATATCTCGGGCACGGGCTCACCGTCGAGCAGGTGTGGGCGGCCAACGGCTCCAACGAGATCCAGCAGCAGCTGTTGCAGGCGTTCGGCGGGCCGGGGCGCAGCGCGCTCGGCTTCGTTCCGGCGTACTCGATGCACCCGCTGCTGGCCCTCGGCACCGGCACCCGGTGGGTGCCCGCCGCGCGCGGCGTCGACTTCGGGTTGACCGCCGAGGAGGCGGTCGCCCAGGTCCGCGAGCACCGGCCGGACGTGGTCTTCCTCTGCTCACCGAACAACCCCACCGGCACCGCACTGGACCCGGCGGTGATCGCCGCGGTGCTCGACGTCGCGCCCGGCATGGTGGTCGTCGACGAGGCGTACGCCGAGTTCGCCCGACCCGGGACGGTCAGCGCTCTGGCGGTGCTGCCCGGCCACCCGCGGCTGGTGGTCACCCGGACGATGAGCAAGGCGTTCGGCTTCGCCGGCGGCCGGCTGGGTTACCTGGCCGCCGACCCGGCGGTGGTCCGGGCGGTGCAGCTCGTCCGTTTGCCGTACCATCTCTCCGCGCTCACCCAGGCCGCCGCACGAGCGGCGGTGGCTCACCGCGATGCCCTTCTCGGTACGGTGAGCGCGATCATGGTGCAGCGGGACCGGATCGTGGCGACGCTGCGCGAGCGGGGGTTGCGGGTCGCCGACAGCGACGCGAACTTCGTGCTCTTCGAGGTGGGCGGCGACCAGACCATCGTCTGGAACGCCCTGCTGGCGCAGGGGGTGCTGGTCCGTGACGTCGGCCTGCCCGGCTGGCTGCGGGTGACCGCCGGCACCGCCGCCGAGACCGACGCCTTCCTTTCTGCAATGGAGACTTCGCAATGAGTCGGACCGCCCGGGTGGAGCGGATCACCAAGGAGACCAAGGTCCTCGTCGAGATGGATCTCGACGGCACCGGCGCCGCCGAGATCAGCACCGGCGTCGGCTTCTACGACCACATGCTGCACCAGATCGCCCGGCACGGCGGCTTCGACCTGACCGTGCGCACCGTGGGTGACCTGGAGATCGACGCGCACCACACGATCGAGGACACCGCGCTCGCCCTGGGCGCGGCGTTCGACCAGGCGCTGGGCGACAAGGCAGGCATCCGGCGGTACGGCTCGGCGACCGTGCCGATGGACGAGGTGCTGGTCCGGGCCGCGGTGGACCTCTCCGGTCGGCCGTACGTGGTGCACGACGAGCCGGTGCTCGCGCCGTACATCGGGCCGGTGTACGCGACAAGCATGACCCGGCACATCTGGGAGTCCTTCGGCCAGGCGGCCAGGGTCACGCTGCACGTCGACGTGCTGCGGGCGGCCCGTCCGGGTGGCCACCCGGACGCGCACCACGTTGTGGAGGCGCAGTTCAAGGCGGTCTCCCGCGCGTTGCGCGAGGCCACCTCGATCGACCCGCGTTCCGCTGGCGCGATCCCGAGCACGAAGGGCGCGCTCTGATGAGCGCGAGGGGTGCAGCGCAGCGGAGCCCCGCAGTCGCGATGGGAAGGCTGCTCTGATGGGTGCTGCGTTGCCGACGTTGTTGCTGATCCTGGCCGGGGTGCTGGTGGGTGGCACCTGGTCGCTCTACCGGCAGGGCGCGCCGAAGGCCGCCGTGCTGATCACCGCGGCGCTCGCGGTGCTCGCCACGGTCGCCGGGGTGCTGCGGCTGCTGCCGGATAACGGGTGATCGGGGTGACGACATGAGTCACGTGGTGGTGCTCGACTACGGCTCGGGCAACCTGCGCTCGGCGGAGCGGGCGCTGGCCGCCGCCGGAGCGGACGTGCGGGTGACCGACGACCTGGCCGCGGCGGCTGCCGCCGACGGTCTGGTGGTGCCGGGTGTGGGCGCGTACGCGGCCTGCATGGCGGGGATCGAGGCGCTGGGCGCCGGCCCGGTGATCGCCGAACGGGTGGCTGCCGGCCGACCGGTGCTCGGCATCTGCGTGGGCATGCAGGTGCTCTTCGAGCACGGCGACGAGCACGGCGTGGTGACCAAGGGGCTGGGGCTGCTGCCCGGCGGGGTGACCCGGCTGGCCGCCACCCGGCTGCCGCACATGGGCTGGAACACGGTCCGGGCGCCCCGGGGATCGGTGCTGTTCGCCGGGTTGCCGGAGCAGAGCCGGTTCTACTTCGTCCACTCGTACGCGATGGGTGACCCGGCGGCGCTGGCCGCTGCCGGTGCCACGGTGACCACCGCCCACCACGATACGGATTTCGTCGCGGCGGTGGAGCGTGGCTCGTTGTCGGCGGCCCAGTTCCACCCGGAGAAGTCCGCCGACACCGGTGCCGCGTTGCTGCGCAACTGGCTCGCCACGTTGCCCAGCGGTGGCTGAGCGCCGTCGCGCGGTGCCCGGCCGGCGGGCGTCGCGGTGAGCCGGGAGCGCGCCCGCCGACGGGCGGAGCGGGAGGCGGAGCAGGCCCGGGAGCGGGCGGTCCGGCAGCGCCAGGTCGCTCGCCGGCAGCGCCGTCGCGCGGTGGTCCGCGGGTTGACGCCGCGGTTGCGGCGGGGTCGCTCCGGGCGGCTGGCTCGGCACACCCGGGGTGAGCGGGCCGCGATCGTGCTGCTCACCGGGGCGGCGTTGATCCTGATCTGGACGTTCGTCGACAACCTGGCGCTGCGTATCGCGCTGATCGTGCTTTTGCTGCTCGTACTGCCGGCGATCGTCGTGATCGCCCTGGACCGTCGTACCTGATCGAGGAGAAGACCTTGAGCCTCACCCTGTTACCCGCCGTGGATGTCGCCGACGGCCGGGCCGTCCGGCTCGTGCAGGGCGCCGTCGGAAGCGAGAGCATCTACGGCGAGCCGCTGGACGCGGCGCTGGCCTGGCAGCAGGACGGCGCCGAGTGGATCCACCTGGTCGACCTGGACGCGGCGTTCGGTCGGGGCACCAACGCGCACCTGCTCGCGGAGGTGGTGCGCCAGTTGGACGTGAAGGTGGAGCTCTCCGGGGGCATCCGTGATGACGAGTCGCTGCGCGCGGCGCTGGGCACCGGGGCGGCCCGGGTGAACATCGGGACGGCCGCCCTGGAGGACCCGGTCTGGTGTGACCGGGTGGTGGCGGAGTACGGCGACCGGGTGGCCATCGGGCTGGACGTGCGGGGGCACACCCTGTCGGCGCGGGGTTGGACCCGCGACGGCGGTGACCTGTACGAGGTGCTGGAGCGGCTGGACAAGGCGGGCGCGAGCCGGTACGTGGTCACCGACATCACCAAGGACGGCACGATGCGCGGGCCGAACCTGGATCTGCTGCGCGAGGTGTGTGCCCGTACCGACCGGCCGGTGATCGCCTCCGGTGGGGTGTCCACGCTGGACGACCTGCGGGCGTTGGCGACCCTGGAGTCGGCCGGGGTGGAGGGCGTGATCGCCGGCAAGGCGCTCTACGCGGGTGCCTTCACGGTGGCCGAGGCGCTGCGGACGCTGGCCGAGGCGTGACGACGACCCGGCTGGGGTCGGGTGGCCCGTGGGAGCAGCGTTACGGATACTCCCGGGTGGTTCGGGCTGGTGAGCGGGCCTGGACGGCCGGTTGCACGGCGACGGTGGGCGGCCGGGTGGTGCACGTCGGTGACGCGGCGGCGCAGACCGCGCAGGCGCTGCGGATCGGCCTGGCCGCGCTCGCCGAGGTGGGTGCGGAGCCGGGCGACGTGGTCCGGACCAGGATGTACGTGACGGACCGGTTGCACGCCGACGAGGTGGGCCGGGCGCACAACGCGGTCTTCGGTGCGGTCCGGCCGGCGGCGACCCTGGTGGTGGTGGCCGGTCTGCTGGACCCGGAGCATCTGGTCGAGGTGGAGTTGGAGGCGTACCTCGGCGACCGCTGAGGTACGCGCCCGGAGGGCCTGCCGGCCGGCTCGCGGCCCGATAAGTTGTGCACAACTTAATTGTGGGCTACGGTTCAGCGGTGACCGATGACCTGGTGCTGCGCCGGCAGGTGTGCTTCGCGCTCTACGCCGCGTCGCGCGCACTGACCGACGTCTACCGGCCGATCCTCGACGAGGTCGGGTTGACCTACCCGCAGTACCTGGCGCTGCTGGTGCTCTGGGAGCGTCCCGACGACGCCCCCACGGTGTCCGAGTTGGGCGCCGAGCTGCGGCTGGACTCCGGCACGCTCTCCCCGCTGCTCAAGCGGCTGGAGGGGGCGGGCCTGGTGGTGCGCCGGCGGTCGGCCCGCGACGAACGGCGGGTCGAGGTGGGCCTCACCGAGCAGGGTCGGGCGCTGCGGGAGCGGCTCTGCGACGTCCCGCTGCGGATCGCGCAGGCCACCGGCCTGGGCTTCGGCGAGCTCGTCGCGCTGCGCGACACCCTCACCCGGGTCACCGACACCATCCACCGACAGAAGGAGCAGTGACCATCATGCAGGTGCTCTACACCGCGTCCGCGACCGCCAGCGGCGACGGCCGGGACGGCCACGTCGAGACCTCCGACGGCACGTTCGCGCTCGACCTGGCCGTGCCGAAGGAGATGGGCGGCGCCGGCGGCGGGGCCAACCCCGAGCAGCTCTTCGCCGCCGGTTACGCGGCCTGCTTCCACAGCGCGCTGCGGCTGGTGGCCCGTCGGGCCAAGGCCGACGTGACCGGTTCCGTGGTCGGCGCCGAGGTGGGCATCGGCCCGAACGGCAGCGGCGGCTTCGGGCTCGCCGTGCAACTCGTCGTCGACCTGCCCGCCGCGTCCCGCGAGGTCGCCGAGCAGATCGTCGAGCAGGCCCACCAGGTCTGCCCGTACTCCAACGCCACCCGTGGCAACGTCGACGTGACCCTGACCGTCCGCGAGACCCTGCCCGCGTGACCTCGCGGCCCCAGGCCCCACCCGCGGACGAGAGGACGACCACCCCATGACCAGCAACCGCGAGATCCACCTGGCCAGCCGCCCCCAGGGTTGGCCCACCGAAGACACCTTCCGGCTCGTCGAGACCGAGGTTCCGACGCCCGGACCGGGCCAGATCGTGGTCCGCAACCAGTACATGTCCGTCGACCCGTACATGCGCGGACGGATGAACGACGTCAAGTCGTACGTGGCGCCGTACGCGCTCGACGCGCCGCTCGACGGTGCCGCGATCGGCGAGGTGGTGGCCAGCGAGGCGGAGGGCATCGCCGTTGGGTCCACCGTCCTGCACGGGCTGGGCTGGCGGGAGTACGCGCTGCTCGACGCCGCCGCGGCCCGTCCGGTCGACCCGAGCGTCGCCCCGGTCAGCGCGTACCTGAGCGTCCTCGGCATGACCGGGTTGACCGCGTACGCCGGGCTGCTAAAGGTGGCCGCGATGAAGCCCGGCGAGACGGTCTTCGTCTCCGCCGCGGCCGGCGCGGTCGGCAGCCTGGTCGGTCAGATCGCCAAGCTCAAGGGCGCCGGCCGGGTGGTCGGCAGCGCCGGCTCGCCGGCCAAGGTCGAGCGGCTGCGGGCGCTGGGCTTCGACGCCGCCTTCGACTACCACGACGGGGTCCGCGAGTCGCTGCGGGCGGCCGCCCCGGACGGCGTCGACGTCTACTTCGACAACGTCGGCGGCGACCACCTGGAGGCGGCGATCTCGGCCATGAACCTGCACGGTCGGGTCGCCATCTGCGGCATGATCGGGCAGTACAACGCCACCGAACCACCGGCCGCTCCGCGCAACCTGGCGCTGGTCATCGGTAAGCGGCTCACCCTGCGCGGCTTCCTGGTCAACGACCACAACGACGTGCGGGCGGCGTTCGTGCGCGACGTCGCCGGCTGGCTACGGGAGGGCACGCTGTCCTACGACGAGACGATCGTGGACGGCATCGAGAACGCCCCGGAGGCGTTCATCGGCGTGCTGCGCGGCGACAACCTCGGCAAGATGCTCGTCAAGGTGTGACGTAGACCTCGTGCATGGCGGCCGACCCGATCGGGTCGGCCGCCGTCGCGCGTGTGGAGGATAGGCTCGCGGCATGACGGTGGCGGTACGGGTGATCCCCTGTCTGGACGTGGACGCCGGACGGGTGGTCAAGGGAATCAACTTCCTCGACCTGCGCGACGCCGGCGACCCGGTGGAGCTGGCCGCCGCGTACGACCGGGCCGGCGCGGACGAGCTGACCTTCCTCGACGTCACCGCGTCCTCCAGCGACCGGGGCACCATGCTCGACGTGGTGCGCCGCACCGCCGAGTCGGTGTTCATCCCGCTGACCGTCGGCGGTGGGGTCCGGCAGGTCGCCGACGTGGACACGCTCTTGCGCGCCGGGGCGGACAAGGTCGGCGTGAACACCGCCGCCATCGCCCGTCCGGAGCTGATCGCCGAGATCGCCGACCGCTTCGGCCGGCAGGTGCTCGTGCTCTCCCTCGACGTGCGTCGGTCGCCGAACGGCGGCACGCCCAGTGGCTTCGAGGTGACCACGCACGGGGGTCGGCGCGGCACCGGCATCGACGCCGTGTGGTGGGCACACCGGGGCGCCGAGCTGGGCGCGGGCGAGATCCTGCTCAACTCGATGGACGCCGACGGCACCAAGGCGGGCTTCGACCTGGAGTTGATCGCCGCGGTGCGAGCGGTGGTGGACGTGCCGGTGGTGGCAAGTGGGGGCGCCGGCGAGGTGGCCCACTTTCCGCCCGCGATCGGCGCCGGCGCGGACGCGGTGCTCGCCGCCAGCGTCTTCCACTTCGGTGAGCTGACCGTCGCCGAGGTCAAGGACGCGCTGCGCCTCGGCGGCCACCCGGTGCGCTGAGCCGGTCAGCGCTCGCCGGAGTGCCCCTCCGGTGACCGACGCGGGGTGGGGATCGAACGGACCGCGTACTCCTGGACGGCAGCCGCGTGGTCGGCCTCGTCCAGGATCCAGTCTGCGCTGCCGGGCGCGTGCCGGCGGGTCAGCACACCCTGGACGGTGTCCACCATGGTCGCCACACCCGCGCGAGGGCGGGTACGCCACAGCTGCTCACCCTCGGCGGTGATCCGGAACCAGCCGTCGGCGACGCTGACCAGCCCGGCGCCGACCAGCCGCTGCACCGCGGCCTCCACCTCGTGCCGCTGCGGGATCGCGTGGTTGAGGTGGTCGGCGGTGGAGAGCACGTCGGTCAGGCGGACGCCCTCCGGCCGTCGACTTGTCGCCGACCGACGGTGCCGTCCGGCCCCGCTCGCGATGACGAGCGACACGAAGATCCAGGCGTCGTTCCAGCGCCAACCGTTCTCCCCCATGCAGAGATGATGACGGCGCGCGTCGCGGAAGGGAACACCCACCCTCCAACCGGTACGCGGCACCACCGCCACGTACCGGTCCGCGGACGGTCGGTGAGGGTTCAGCCGGCCGGGGTGGCCGGCGCGGGGCTACCCGGCGGGGGCGCGGCGCTGTCGGGTGTGGTGCCCTCCGGCACGGCGAACAGCGGGATGAAGAACTGGGCCAACGGGCCGATGGCCAACGCGTACGCGACGGTGCCCACGCCGACCGTGCCGCCGAGCAGCCAGCCCAGCGCCAGCACGGTGACCTCGATGACGGTGCGCACCAGCCGGACCGACCGGCCGGGCCGGCGGGCCACGTACCCGGTCATCAGGCCGTCGCGGGGGCCGGGCCCCAACCGGGCGCCGAGGTAGAGGGCGGTGGCGGCGCCGTTGGCGACGATCCCGGTGACCAGCATCGCGATCCGGACGCTGAGCGGGCCACCCGCGGGCAGCAGGGCCAGGGTGGCGTCCACGACCAGGCCGATCACCACGACGTTGCTGACCGTGCCGAGGCCGGGCCGCTGCCGCAGCGGGATCCAGAGCAGCAGGACCAGCGCGCCGACGCCGATGGTGACCGTGCCGAAGGAGAGCCCGGTCAGCTCGGAGAGGCCTTGGTGGAACACGTCCCACGGGTCGAGGCCCAGGTGGGAGCGGATCATCAGGGCCATGCTGACGCCGTAGAGCGCGAGCCCGAGGTAGAGCTGGACCAACCGTCGAACCGGCCGGTGCCGCAGATTGCCAAGCAGTGCCATGCATGCCACCCTAGGTGCCAATCCTCGTCGAGGAAGAAGCCAATATCCGAGGAGTGGCTATGACCGGGCAGGTGCGCGGCGTCCAATTGGCCCGTCTGCTCGGGCAGTGGCATGCCCTGCCGGGCCGCCGCCGCAGCCCCGACTACGCCGCTCTGGCCGGCACGGTGCGCGGGCTGCTCGCCGACGGCCGGCTGCCGCTGGGCGTCCGACTGCCGGCCGAACGGGAGCTGGCCGAGGCGCTGCGGATCAGCCGGACCACGGTCACCGCCGCCTACCGCCAGCTACGCGAGACCGGGCACCTGGCCAGCCGTCGGGGTGCCGGCAGCTGGACGATGCTGCCCGGCAACCACCGGGTGGCCAGCACCGGCCTGTGGACCCCGCTGGACGACCGGGAGATGCTCGACCTCGGCGTCGCCGCGCTGGCTGCCCCGCCGCAACTGCTGTCGGCCGCCCGGGCCGCCACCGAGGACCTGCCCCGCTACCTGAGCGGAGCCGGATACCACCCGACCGGCATCATCGAGCTGCGCGAGGCGGTGGCCGACGCGTACACCGCCCGGGGTCTGCCCACCTCGGCCGACCAGATCATGGTCACCAGCGGCACCCAGCACGCACTGGATCTGGTGCTGCGGCTCGCCCTGGCCCCGGGCGGCACCGTGCTGGTCGAGTCCCCGACCTACCCCAACGCCCTCGCCGCGCTGGCCGGCCGGCGGGCCCGGATCACCACCCACGGTCTGGCCGCCGACGCCGGCTGGGAGCCCGACCTGCTGCTGGGCAGTCTCCGGCAGACCCGGCCCAAGCTGGCCTACCTGATTCCGGAGTTCCAGAACCCGACGGGGCACCTGATGCCCGCCTCGCTGCGCGAGCGCGTGGTGGCCGCCGCGCACGCGGTCGGCACCGACCTGATCATCGACGAGTCCTTCGTGGACCTGTCGATGGACGGCACCGAGGTGCCACCCCCGGTCGCCACCTACGACCGGCACAGCCGGGTGGTCAGCATCGGGGGGATGAGCAAGCCCTACTGGGGTGGCCTGCGGATCGGCTGGGTGCGCGCGTCCGCGCCGCAGGTGCAGCGGCTGGCCGCCGTGCGGGTCGGGGTCGACATGGCCAGCCCCGTGTTGGACCAACTGGTCGCGGTGCACCTGCTCGCCGACGCCGAGGCCATCGTCGCCGACCGTCGCGTCCAGTTGGCCGTCCAGCGGGACGCCCTGCTCGGCGCGCTGGCGCACCGACTGCCGGAGTGGCGGGTGACCGTGCCCCGGGGTGGCGTGACGCTCTGGGCCGAGCTGGACGGCCCGGTCTCGAGCGCGCTGGCCCGAGCCGCGGAGGAGGTCGGTGTACGGCTGGCGCCCGGCCCCCGGTTCGGCCTGGACGGCACCCTGGAGCGTTTCCTGCGGCTGCCGTTCACCCTGCCCGCGGCGGACCTCGTGGAGGCGGTCGGACGGATCGCCGCGGTCCGCTACGACCTGGACCGGGCCGGCCGCCAGCGGTGGCGCGAGCCGGCCGTCATCGCCTGAGGCCCCTCGGCCACGAACGCCGGTGGCCCCGCACCCGAGCGGGGTACGGGGCCACCGGCGACGCGTCAGAGCTCGGCGAGGGTGCCGGCGTACATCTTGTCGATCTCGGCGGCGAAGTTGCTCTCCACACCACGCCGCTTGATCTTCAACGACGGGGTGATCTCGCCGTCCTCGATGGTCAGGTCGCGCGGCAGGATGGCCACCTTCTTGATGGTCTCCCAGCGGTTGAGCTTGGCGTTGAGCTGGGCGACGTACTCCTCGACCATCGTCTGGGCCTCCGCCGACGCGACGATCTCGGTGTAGCTGCGCCCCTCCAGCGGACCGCCGGCGACCCAGCCCCGGATCGCGTCCGGGTCCAGCGTGACCAGCATCGTGCAGAAGTTGCGGGCCTGACCGACGACGACCGCCTGCGAGGTGTACGGGCAGATGGCCTTGAACATGCCCTCGATGTGCGACGGCGCGATGTACTTGCCGCCCGAGGTCTTGACCAGGTCCTTCTTGCGGTCGGTGATGCGGAGGTAGCCCTGCTCGTCGAGGGTGCCGATGTCACCGGTCCGGAAGAAGCCGTCCTCGGTGAACGAGGCGGCGGTCTCCTCCGGCAGGTTGTGGTAGCCGCGCATCACCGGCCGACCCCGCACCAGGATCTCCCCGTCGGTGTCGATCTTGCACTCCAGGTCGCCCATCGCCCGGCCCACCGTGCCGATCCGCAGCCCGGCCGGGGGGTTGACGAAGTTGCCGGCGCTGGTCTCGGTCAGGCCGTAGCCCTCGGAGATCGGCAGGTTCGCGGCGGCGAAGAAGGTGGCGATCTCCGGGCTGAGCGGCGCGGCGCCGGACACCAGCACCCGCATCCGGCCGCCCAGGCGGGCCTGGAGCTTGCTGAACACCAACTTCTCGGCCAGCCCGTAACGCAGCTTCAGCCCGGCCGGCACCGGCTTGCCGGCCTGCTCCAGGGTGACCTTCTCCTTGCCGACGCCAACCGCCCAGCCGAAGATCTTCGCCTTCGCGCCGCCGGCGCCCTGCGCGGTGGTCACGGCCTTGTTGTAGACCTTCTCGAACACCCGAGGAGCGCCGCACATCAGCGTCGGACGAATGACCGAGAGGAGGTCGACGAGCTTGTCCACCCGCCCGTCGACGTAGGTGGGCAGGCCGACGTGGATGGCGCCGCAGAGCAGGGTCTTGCCGAACGAGTGGGCCAGCGGCAGCCACAGGTACTGCAGGTCGTCGTCGCGCAGCAGCCCGACCTCCGCCTGCGCCACGGCCTCCCAGCACCAGCCGCCGTGCAGCAGCTCGACGCCCTTGGGTTGGCCGGTGGTGCCGGAGGTGTAGATCAGGGTGGCCAGGTGGTCCGGGCCGATGCCGGCCACCAGCATGTCGATCAGCTCCGGCTCGGCGGCCAGCGCCTGCGCGCCGCGCTCCTCCAGCTCGGCGAGCGTCAACTGCGGAATCGCGGCGGTCGGGTCGACGGCGCCGTCGAGGAGCACCACATGGGTGAGCGCGGGCAGGGTCGCCCCGGCGATCTTCGCCGCCTGGGCCGGGTTCTCCGCGAACAGCACCTTCGACCCGGAGTCGGCGATGATGTACGTCGCGTCGGCCGGCTCGGTGGTCGGGTAGACGGTGGTGGTCGCGCCGCCGGCGCACATGATGCCGAGGTCGGCGATCACCCACTCCAGCCGGGTGTTGGCGAGGATCGCGACCGGGTCCTCCTGGCCGACGCCCAGGCCGTGCAGGCCGGCGGCGACCGCCTTGGCACGTTGGCCGACCTGCGCCCAGGTCAGCCAGACCGGCCCCGAGTCGTCGGGGTTCGGGGACGCGAACGCGTTCCGGTCGGGGGTGGCCGCCACGCGCTTGAGAAACATGTCCGGGATGGAGCGGTACGGTACATCGAGAGCCATCGCTGTAGCCGCCTTCGGGGGTGGTGGCGTGACGGTCGTCACGTCATGATGGTTACCGAAGAGTATTGCCTGTCGGCGTGCATCGGCTAGCCCCGGTGATCGTCCGGCCGTCCCATCCCACCAACCGGTACGGTCGATCAGGCGTACCGGGCAGCCACCACTGACCAGTCGTAGGTGGCCCGGACCCAGTTGCGCCGGGCGACCAACGCGTCGCGGATCCGGTCGTCGCCGGCGGCGCGGAGTGCCTCCTCCGCGTCCAGGTACGTCGCCAAGCCCTGGTTGAACCGGTGTGCCGCACTCCGCAGCGCGGTCGCCTCGTCCGCGTTGCTGTCCTGGGCGATCACCGTGACCAGATTGTGTGCGTCCGGGTCGGCCTGGCTCTCCTTGCCGTAGGAGAAGAGGTCGTTGCACCAGCAGACCAGGTCCACCGCCAGCAGGTCCAGGGCGACCAGCCCCGGGTCGGCGCGCTGGGTCGGCCCGGAGGGCCGTGTCGACGCCAGGTCGGTCAGGGTGAGGCAGGGATGCACGCCGCCGATGTGCCGGCGCAGTTGCATGTACTCCGCCACCTCCGGTACGCGCCGACGTTCCCGGTTGCCCGCCTCCCAGAGCAGCGCCAGCAGGTACTCCCGCATCTGGCTGACGAAGCGCAGCAGCAGCCCCGCGTGGTCGTGCAGCCGGGTCCGGCGGCAGAGGTCGTGCAGCGCGTCACCCAGTGGCCCGACGGCGGGCGGTACGACGTCCGGGTCACCGCACCGGTCCAGCACGTCGAGCAGGGTGCTGATCGCCGGGCCCATTCGGACCGGGTCGGCGCCGAGGCCGTCCTCGTCGCAGGCGTCGTCCATCACGAAGAGCCAGCTGATCAGGTCGGTGAGCAGCCGCAGCCCCTCCGTCGAGCCGTCCGGGCAGGCGCGACCGGCCAGCCCGGCGGCATCGGCCCGTTCCAGGCGGCGCACTCGTTGGCTGGAATCGACCAGCCCGAACGTGCGCGCCCACTCGATGCTCTCACTCGCCACCTGTTCCGTGGCCCGATGGCGGCCCGTGGGAAACGGGGGTTCCCGCAGCGCCGAAATCGCGAAGTCCCGCACAGTGCGCCCCCACTTCGTGCCGCTCGGCGCGGAGCGGCGCGGTGAAGCGTACGGGAGGAGGTATCAGTATGTTTCGCTGGGTGTGGGAAACTCCACAGCTATCCCGTGACCGTTTACGCACACAGAGTCACATGCCCAGGTCGGCGGCGCGCAGTCGCCGGGCCGCCTCCGCCGAACCGCTCAGCTGGACCCGGGCCACCCGTTGCCGGCCGGAGAAGAACAGCACCAGCTCGGCCGGGGCGCCGACCAGGCGCAGCGGCTCGCCGCCGCGACCGACGGAGACCTCACCGTGGCCGGGCGCCTGCACGTAGAGGTCCGCCGGAAACCGGCGCAGTGCCAGCCGGGCAATCGGGGTCGCACGTTTCCAGAGCGCGCTCTGCAGGCCGGTGGGCAGATCGCGCGGCTGCCACCCGGAGCCGGCCCGTCGGACGTCCTCGTGATGGATGAAGAACTCCATCGTGTTGGCCAGCTCGTCGGTCACCGGGTTGCTGACGGGGCTCCACAGCGGCGGTCGCCGCACCTGCGCCACCAGTTCGGGGTAGGGCTGTGCGGCGAGTCGCCGGCGGACCCGCTCGGCGTAGCCGCGCAGCGGTGGCAGCACGATCCCACCCGCCGCGTCCGGACGGCGCTCCCGCAGCACCAGATGCGCGGCGAGATCACGGGTCGCCCAGCCCTCGTTGATCGTCGGGGCGGCCGGCCCGAGGGCCAGCAGAAGATCGGCCAGCGCCTCGCGCTCGGCTCGGGCGTACCGCGGCATGGCCCGATCGTAGGCCCGGTGGCCGGTCGGCGCGCGACGGCGGACACCCGTCGGCGCCGGCGGCACGCCGCCGTCCGGTACGTGATGGTCGACATATCCAGTCAGGGTCGGCGGTGCTGGCCCTGACCGGTAAGGATGAGGGAGATAATTGCGGCTTACGGCGGGGGAGAGTGTGGCGAGCAAGACAAGTCGGGACGTTCTCAGTCGAGGGCTGGGGGTCCTGCGGCAGGCCATCCGTGAGCAGCCGCGGATTTTCGCGGTGGCGGTCGTCGGCAGCGTGCTCTTCGGCGGGATGATCATTGTCAGCGCCCGGGTCGTCGGGTCGGTCATCGGAGAGGTGGCGCTCCCGGCCATCGAACGCGGCGAGGTGGGCGCCGGCACCCTGGCGCTGGCCGCGACCGCGTTGTTCGGGATCAGCGTGCTGCGGGTGGCCGGCATCTTCGGCCGTCGGCTCGGCGCCGGCTACATGCAGTACCGCCTCCAGGCCTCCTACCGCCGCAGGGTCACCCGCCGCTACCTGGAGCTGCCGCTGTCCTGGCACCACCGCAACTCCACCGGCACCCTGCTCTCCAACGCCAACTCCGACGTGGAGGCGGCCTGGTACCCGATCGCGCCGCTGCCGTTCGCCGTCGGCACGTTGGTGATGCTGGTCGGCGCGATCGTGTCGCTCTTCGCCACCGACTGGGCGCTCGCCCTGGTCGGCCTCGCGGTCTTTCCCGCGCTGTTCGCGCTCAACGTCGTCTACTCCCGCCGGATGGCCCCCCGCCAGGCCCGGGCGCAGCGGCTGCGCGCCGAGGTCAGCGGCATCGCCCACGAGAGCTTCGACGGCGCCCTGGTGGTCAAGACGATGGGCCGCGAGGCCCAGGAGACCGCCCGGTTCGCGGGCCGCGCCGGTGAGCTGCGCGACTCGCTGATCGCGGTCGGCCGGCTGCGCGGCATCTTCGACCCGCTGCTGGAGACGCTGCCCAGCCTCGGCACCCTCGCTGTGCTGGTGGTCGGGGCGTTCCGGCTGCGCCAGGGCGCGATCAGCGTGACCGAGCTGGTAAGTGTGGCCTTCCTCTTCACCGTGCTGGCCTTTCCGGTGCGGGCCATCGGTTGGGTGCTGGCCGAGCTGCCGCGCAGCGTCGCCGGCTGGGACCGGGTCCGCCGGGTGCTCGACGCCACCGGCGAGATGCCGTACGGGCAGCGGGTGCTCGACCCGGCCGGCGCCGGCCCGGCCACCCTCACCTTCGACGACGTGCACTACTCCTACCCGCCGGCCGAGGCGCACCCGCCCGGCGCGCAGGTCCTCGGCGAGGTCGGCTTCACGGTGCCGTCCGGCCGGACGGTGGCCCTGGTGGGGCCCACCGGTGCCGGCAAGTCCACCATCGCCTCGCTGGCGGTGCGCCTCGTCGACCCGGACTCCGGCACGGTGCTCCTGGACGGCGTGGACGTGCGCGAGCTGACCTCCGCGTCGCTGGCCGGCACGGTCGCCCTGGTCGCCCAGGTGCCCTTCATCTTCGACGACACGGTCCGCGCCAACATCGCCCTCGACCGGCCCGGTGTCGACGACGAGGTGGTCTGGGCGGCGCTGCGGCTGGCCGAGGCGGACGGTTTCGTCGCCGCGCTGCCCGATGGTCTGGACACCATGGTCGGCGAGCGGGGCACCTCGCTCTCCGGCGGCCAGCGCCAACGGCTCACCCTGGCCCGCGCGCTGGCCGGTCGACCGCGCCTGCTGGTGCTCGACGACGCGACAAGCGCGGTCGATCCTCGAGTGGAGGCGGCCATCCTGGCAGGGCTGCGGTCGTCGACCGCCCAGGCGGGGGTTCCGGCCGCGTCGATCCTGGTGGTGGCGTACCGCCGGGCCACCATCGCGCTCGCCGACGAGGTCATCTACGTGGAGCAGGGACGGGTGATCGCCCGGGGCACCCACAGCGAGTTGTTGGCCACCGTGCCCGGGTACGTCGACCTGGTCACCGCGTACGAGCAGGCCGAGGTCGAGCGTGCGCAGGAGAGTTCGTACGGCGACGACGTGGCGCCGCTGCCGTCGGGCCTGGAAATCGAGGTGGACCGATGACGTCTACGGAAACGAGTGACACGCAGGAGGCTCGGGAGGAGACGACCTGGCAGACCCTGCGTCGGGGCCTGGCGCTCTCGCCGGAGCTACGGACCGGCCTGGCCGGCACGTTGGCCCTGGCGTTGGTCTACATGGTCGGTCGGGTTGCCGTGCCGGTCGCCGTGCAGCAGGGCATCGACCGGGGCCTCGTCGGTGGTCTGAATCTGAACGTGGTCTGGTCGGTGGTGGCGGTCACCGCGGCGATCCTGACGATCACCACGATCTGCGGCTACCTGATGATGCGCCGGCTGTTCACGGTCAGCGAGACGGCGCTGGCCAACGTCCGGACCCGGGCGTTCCGGCACGTGCACGACCTGTCGATGTTGCACCAGCAGTCCGAGCGGCGGGGTTCGCTGGTCTCGCGGGTGACCAGCGACGTCGACCAGATCACCCAGTTCCTCCAGTGGGGCGGGGTGATCCTGCTGGTCAACCTCGGTCAGCTGGTGGTCACCACCGCCGTCATGCTGGCGTACTCCTGGCAGTTGACCCTTGTGGTGTTGGCCGCGTTCCTGCCGGCGGTGTTCGTGATCCGGCAGTTGCAACGCCGCCTCGGCACGGCGTACGCGACGGTGCGCCAGCGCACCGGGACGCTGCTCGGCGCGATCGGCGAGAGCGTGGTGGGCGCACCGGTGATCCGGGCGTACGGGATCGCCGGGCGCACCGAGCGGCGGCTGGACGAGGCGATCGACCGGCAGCGGCTGGCGCAGCAGCGGGCGATCCGGATCAGCATCGTGGGCAGCTCGGTGGGGGAGTTGGCGGCCGGGCTGGCGCTGGCCGGCGTGGTGGTGCTCGGCGTGCTGTTGGGGGTGGACGGCACGCTGTCGATCGGCCAGCTGACCGCGTTCCTGTTCCTGGTGACGCTCTTCATCCAGCCGGTGCAGATCGCCACCGAGGTGCTCAACGAGGCGCAGAACGCGATCGCCGGCTGGCGTCGGGTGCTGGACGTGCTGGACGTCGCTCCGGACGTGGCCGACCCGGGCGAGCAGGGGCGGCAGCTGCCGGGCGGGCCACTGGACATCCGGTTCGCCGGTGTGCGGTTCGCCTACCCGGGTGGTCCGCCGGTGCTGCACGACATCGACCTGGAGATCCCGGCGAAGAGCCGGGTGGCGGTGGTCGGTGAGACCGGCAGCGGCAAGACCACCTTCGCGAAGTTGCTGACCCGTTTGATGGACCCGTCGGCCGGGGCGGTGCTGCTGTCCGGGGTGCCGCTGACGGACGTCCGGTTCGACTCGCTGCGCTCGCGCGTGGTGATGGTGCCGCAGGACGGGTTCCTCTTCGACGCGACGGTGGGGGACAACGTCCGGTTCGCTCGGCCGGAGCTGACCGACGAGCAGTTGAGCGCCGCCTTCACCGAGCTGGGCCTGTCGGACTGGCTGGAGGGTCTGCCGGCGGGCCTGGACACCCCGGTCGGCGAACGCGGCGAGGCGCTCAGCGTCGGCGAGCGGCAGCTTGTCGCGTTGGCCCGCGCGTACGTGGCCGACCCGGACCTGCTGGTGCTCGACGAGGCGACCAGCGCGGTGGACCCGGCGACCGAGGTGCGGTTGCAGCGCACGCTGGACGCGGTCACCCGAGGTCGGACCACGCTCGCGATCGCCCACCGGCTCTCCACGGCCCAGGCCGCCGACGAGGTGATCGTGGTGGACCGGGGTCGGGTGGTCCAACGCGGCCCGCACGACGAGCTGGTCCGCGACGCCGACTCGGTGTACGGCCTGCTCTACGCCTCCTGGCTGGAGCAGACCCGGTGAGGTGCGGCGGTGTGGTGGACGCCGGCGGGCGGGTGCTCTAGGCTCCGGGTTAGGTAAGCCTAACCTTTGAAGGAGGTCGCGCCCATGCGGCCCAACTCCGCCGAGATCGTCCGTACCCTCGTCGCCGGCCGCCTGCCCGGTCTCGTGCACCTGGCCCACCGGCCGGGCCCGCACCACGCCCGGCACGTCACCGACGCGGACGGGCGGGTGCTGCTGCTGGTGCCGGTGGCCAGCTACCTGGCCGCCGCCCTGCAACCGGCCGCCGGAGGCAGCGACGTCGCGGTGGTGCTCGACGTGCTCGACCTGCCGCCCGCTGCCGGCGCGCCCGGCCTGGGTCGCGCCTGGGTGTCCGGCTGGGCGGCCGAGCTGCGCGGCGACGAGGCCCGCCACGCGGCTGTCGACTTCGCCGCGGTGGAGCCCACCGGCGACCTGCTCGACCTGGGCACCCGGTTCCGGCTGTTCCGCTTCGAGGTGGTCGAGGTCCGCTGGGAGCGGGCCGGCGTCGTGCGGCGGATCGACCCGGTGGAGTACGCCGAGGCCGAGCCGGACCCGGTGCACCCGGTCGAGGGCCGCCTGCTCGCCGACCTCGCCGAGTGCCACGGCGCCGAGGTGACGGAGTACCTGCGCCGGCAGCTCGGGTTGACCGCGCAGACCCCGGACGGGCCGCCCCGGGTGGTGCGCATCGACCGCTACGGGCTGGTGGTCGCCCTCGGCCAACCCGGTGCCCGGCGTCGGGTCCGGCTGGCCTTCCCGGGCCCGGTGGCCGACCCGGCCGAGCTGCCGCGGCTGCTGCCGCCGCTGCGCCTCACGGCCGACGCCCGTCCGCCAGGCTGAGCAGGCACGCAGGGTCGGCCGGGCTGTCGGGTCAGCTCGGCAGCGGACCGGTGATGTAACGCTGGATGGTCGGACCGACCGCCGCGGCCAGAGTTTCCGGGTCCGCCGAGGCGACCGGCTCCAGGCGCACCACGTGCCGCATCATGGCCAGGCCGATCATCTGGGTGGCCACCAGGGAGCCCCGCAGCGGTAGTTCGGCCGGGTCGACGTCGAAGTTTTCGAGCACCCGGCGCAGCACCTGTGTGGTGATGAACTCGCGTAGCAGCCGGGCGGTCCACTCGTTGCTGACCGCCGAGCGCAACAGGGCCACCCCCGCGCTGCCGGCCGGAGAGTCCCAGACTCCGAGGAAGATGCGCACCATCCGCTCGCCGACGGCGTCCCGGTCACCGGCGAGCACCTGCGGCACCAGCTGACCAGGGTCAACCGGAAAGTTCATGGCGGCCAGGAAGAGCTGGTCCTTGCTGCCGAAGTAGTGGTGCACCAGTGCCGGGTCGACCTCCGCCGTGCCGGCGATGGCCCGGATCGAGGCGGCGTCGAAGCCACGTTCGGCGAACGCCGTCCGCGCCGCGTCGAGAATCGCCTCCCGGGTGCCCGGTTTGCCGGGTCGCCGGCCGGTCCGCCGCGTCATCGCCGCCCTTCGTTCGTCCACCTGGGCCCGTCGTGGCCCGGCCCACCACGGGGTCGGCTGCCGCGCTGGCCGCCGACCCCAGGGCCGGCGGTCAGCCGCTGCGTCGACGCAGGGTGGCCGCCGCGAGCACCAGCGCCAGCACCACAGCGCCGAGCACCACCGCGACGTCGCGCCACATCCGGCCGGTCGGCTCGGCGTGGCCGCCGACCTCCTGCAACGCCTCGATGGCGTACGACAGGGGGAAGGCGTCACTGAGCGCCTGGAGCCAGCCGGCCATCTGGTCGCGGGCCACGAACAGCCCGCAGAGCAGCAGTTGGGGGACCACCACGACTGGCAGGAACTGTACTGCCTGGAACTCGGTGCGCGCGAAGGCACTGCACAGCAGCCCGAGGGCGACGCCGAGCACGGCGTCGAGCACGGCGATCCCGAGTACGAGCCCGATGCTGCCGGCGGTGTCCAGATCGAAGATCCAGTACGCCACGGCGGCGGCCACGGCGGCCTGCACGGCGGCGGCAAGCCCGAACGCGATGCCGTACCCGAAGAGCAGATCGAGCTTGCCCAGCGGTGTGGTGAGCAGGCGCTCCAGCGTGCCCGAGGTGCGTTCCCGCAGCATGGCGATGCTGGTGACCAGAAACATGATCACGAAGGGGAAGATGCCGAGCATCACCAGCGCGATCCGGTCGAAGGTGCTCGGCTGGCCGGGCGGGGTCGGCTGGTCGGCGTACATGAAGTAGACCAGGGTGAGCAGGACGGCCGGCACCACCACGAGCAGCGCGATGGTTCGGCGGTCGTGCCGGAGTTGACGCAGGATGCGGCCGGTGGTGGCGGCGAGGATTCGCGGGTTCATGCTGTCTCCCGTGCGGCTGTCGCGTCGGTGCTGGTGGAGGCGGCCTCGCCGGCCCGGATGAGCCGCAGGAACGCCTCGTCGAGGTCGTCCACACCGGCGGCGGCGCGGATCGCTGCCGGGCTGTCGTCGGCGATCAACCGCCCCTGGCGGATCAGCAGCAGGCGGTCGCAGCGCGCCGCCTCGTCCATCACGTGGCTGGACACCAGCAGGGTGGTGCCGGCGGCGGCCATCGCGTGGAACCGGGCCCACAGGTCGGCCCGCAGCACCGGGTCCTGACCGACGGTCGGCTCGTCGAGGATGACCAGCTCTGGCTCCCCGACCAGGGCACACGCCAGCGAGGCTCGGCTGCGTTGACCGCCGGAGAGGGTGCCGACCAGTTGACCGGCGGCCTCGGCCAGCCCGACATCGCTGATCGCCCGATCGGCCTCGACGCGCCCACGCCCGTACAGGGCCGCGAAGTAGCGGGCGTTCTCCCGCACGGTCAGGTCCGCGTAGACGCTCGGCGCCTGGGTCAGGTAGCCCACCCGGTGCCGCAGCGCCGGGGTGCCCGCCGGTTGGCCGAGCACGGTGACCGACCCGCCGCTGACCAGCTGCACGCCGACCACGGCGCGCATGAACGTGGTCTTGCCGCTGCCGCTGGGGCCGAGCAGCCCGGTGACCGCCCCGCGCGGGACCCGGCAGCTGATGCCGTCCAGCACCCGCCGCCCACCCCGGTCGACGACCAGGTCTCGGACGGCTATCGCATCGTCCATCACGCACCTCCACAGAAACTCATCACCTGTTGAACTCAACGCTAGATGAAATACTGCGGCGTGCGCAACGCCGCGCCGACGTCCGGCTGGCGGCCATCGCGCGGAGCGCGAGAACGGGCAGTAGGCTCCGGACCGGACACGAAGTCCGCCATCGGGCATTGCGCGCCGATCGGACGTACGGCACGATGGCGCGGTGGGTCACGCTCCGTTACCGGATAGCGGTTTTCTTGAGGATTGGGCCGCGCGGTTGCGGCAGGCCGCCGAGCGGCCGGTCGTCGGCATCCTGTTGCGCGGCAGCCATGCCCGCCGCGCCGCCACCGCACACAGCGACGTCGACCTCGACGTGTTGGTGGGCGGCGCCCCGTACGCGGCCCGCCGGGCCTACCTGGCGGAGTCCGCAGGCCAGGTCACGCACGTCTCGGTGGCCGCCCGCGACGTCCGGTCCTGGGTGGACCGCCTCGGCGAACCGGCCGACTGGGCGTTCGGGCTGCCGGTCACCGCGCCGGCGCGGCTGCTCTGGGCCGACCCACACTGGCGGCCCCGGATCGACCTTCCGGTGCTCTGCCAGCCCGCCGAACCACCCCGACTGGAAGAGATGATCGCCACGCTGGGTAAGGCCGCCGCCGCCCGCGCGGCCAGCGACCGCCTCGGGGTCCGGCTCGCCGTCGCCGACCTGGCGCGGCTCTGCCCCTCCGTGCTGCGCCCGGCCAACCCGTCGGTGCGGGTCCACTCCCGCCGGGCGGCCTTCGCGGCGGCCCTGGAACTGCCGGTGGCCCCGCCCGGCTACCGGACGGACATGCTGCTCTGCCTCGGGCTGCGTCCGGGCGCCACCGGGCAGCTCTGGGCCGCCGCCGTACGGCTGGTCGCCGGCACGCTGCCGTTGATCCGGCCGTACGCCGAGGAGATCGCCGACACGGCCGGCGCGGACCTGGCCGCCGCCCTGGTCGACGGCCGGCTGGACCGCTATGTCGCGCAGCTGGCCCGGCCGGCCGGGCCCCCGCCGCAGCCCCGGCCCTCGTCGCAGTCCGGGCCCTCGTCGCAGTCCGGGCCCTCGTTGCAGCCCCGACTCTCGCCGCAGCCCCGGCCCTCGGGGCCTCCGCCGTCGCCCTGGCGGGAGCGGTCGGCGGTGCCCGCGCCGCGTGCGGGAGAATTGGCGACTGTGCCCGTACCTGAACCGCCGGTGACCGGCGTCCCCAGCGATCCGAACGAGCTGGCCGCGCCCGCGCCGGCGCGCCCGTCCCGGCTCGACCCGGCCATCGCGGCCCGGCTGCGCCGCAGCGCCGATGGCCTGGTCGCCGCCGTGGTGCGTGCGCACGACTCCGGTGAGGTGCTGATGGTCGCCTGGATGGACGACGAGGCGTTGCACCGCACCCTCACCACCGGCCGGGCCACCTACTGGTCGCGCAGCCGACGCGAATACTGGGTCAAGGGCGCCACCTCCGGTCACCACCAGTACGTGCGGTCGGTCGCCCTGGACTGCGACGGGGACGCGCTGCTGGTGAGCGTCGACCAGGTCGGCGCGGCCTGCCACACCGGCCACCGCACCTGCTTCTTCACCGAGCTTCCCGTCACGGGGACGGAGGCACACCAATGACCGACGGCACGCTCAGCCCCGACCTGGCCACCTTCACCGAGCTGGCCGCCCACTGGCGGGTCGTGCCGGTCACCCGGCGCCTGCTGGCCGACGCGGAGACCCCGGTCGGGGTCTACCGCAAGCTGGCCGGTGGACCGGGCACCTTCCTGTTGGAATCGGCCGAGCAGGGCGTCGGCTCGGCCGGCATGGCCTGGTCGCGGTACTCGTTCATCGGCGTACGCAGCAGCGCGACCCTGATCGAACGCGACGGCGTGGCGACCTGGCTCGGTCAGCCGCCGGCCGGGCTGAGCACCGAGGGTGACCCGGTGCGGATGCTGCGGGAGACGGTTGCGGCGCTGGCCGGCCCGGTCGGGGACCCGTCCGACGGTCTGCCGCCGCTGACCGGGGGCATGGTCGGCTACCTCGGCTACGACCTGATCCGGCGCTTCGAGCGGTTGCCCGAGCTGACCGAGGACGACCTGGGCGTCCCGGAGCTGGGCATGATGCTCGCCACCGACCTGGTGGTGCTCGACCACTACGACGGCTCGGCGATCCTGGTCGCCAACGCGGTGCTGCCACCGTTGGACGCCCCGGACCGCGCCCCGCAGGTCGCCGCCGCCTACCACCACGCGGTGGGCCGGTTGGACGCGATGACCACGGCCTTGTCGCGGCCCATCCCGCCGATGATCTCCACCGTCGAACGTCCGCCGGCCGGCGAGGTGCTCTGCCGTACGCCCGACGGCGGTTACCCGAAGGCGGTGGAGGCGGCCAAGGAGGCGATCCGGGCCGGCGAGTGCTTCCAGATCGTGCTCTCCCAGCGCTTCGAGCGGACGACCCACGCCGACCCGCTGGACGTCTACCGGGTGCTGCGCACCAGCAACCCCAGCCCGTACATGTACCTACTCCGCTTCGACGGGTTCGACATCGTCGGCTCGTCCCCGGAGGCGCACCTGAAGGTCACCGGGGCCGCGGACGGGCGCCGCCGGGCGTTGCTGCACCCGATCGCCGGCACCCGGCCCCGAGGTGGCACCCCCGCCGCCGACGCCGCGCTCGCCGCCGAGCTGCTGTCCGACCCGAAGGAACGGGCCGAGCACGTGATGCTTGTCGACCTCGGCCGCAACGACCTGGGTCGGGTCTGTCAGCCCGGCAGCGTGGAGGTGCCCGAGTTCGCCACCATCGAGCGGTACAGCCACGTCATGCACATCGTCTCCACCGTCACCGGCACGCTGCGTGACGACCAGACCGCCTTCGACGCGCTGGCCGCGACCTTCCCGGCCGGCACGCTCTCCGGGGCGCCCAAGGTGCGTGCCATGGAGATCATCGAGGAGTTGGAGCCGGTCCGCCGCGGCCTCTACGGCGGCACCGTCGGCTACTTCGGCTTCGGCGGCGACCTGGACATGGCGATCGCCATCCGGACCGCGCTCATCCGCGATGGCCGCGCCTACGTGCAGGCCGGGGCGGGGGTGGTCGCCGACTCGGACCCGGCCGCCGAGGACCAGGAGACGCGGAACAAGGCCGCGGCCGTCCTGGCCGCGATCGCGGCCGCCGAAACCCTCCGGCCGGCCCGGTGAACGGCCGGCGCGCGTTGACGTACGCCGTGCTGTTCTGCCTGGCCGGCGCGGGCCTGGCGCTGTGGGCCGCGACGCGCAGCTGGTCGGTCGAGTTGACGGTCCGTCCGGCCCCGCTGCCGCCGGTGCGCGACACCCGCAGCGGTGCGAGCCTGCTGCCCTGGCTGCCGGCGTTGGCCCTGGTGACCCTGGCCGGGGGTGGGGCGGTGCTGGCCACCCGGGGCCGCCTGCGTCGGGTGCTCGGGGTGCTGCTCGGCGTGCTAGGCCTGGCGGTGGCGGCCGGCGGCGGGTACGGGCTGGTGGCCGACGTCGGCGGCGCGGTGAGCCGGCAGTGGCCGGCGTTGTGCCTGCTCGGCGGACTGCTGGCCGCCGTGGGCGGCTGGTGGACGGCGGTGCGGGGCGGTGACTGGCCGGCGATGGGGGCGCGGTACGAACGTCCGGCGCGGACGGCTCCGGAGGCCTCGTCGGCGCAGAGCGACCCGGCCGGGCCACCGACGCCGTTGGCGGGGCGGCGGACCACCGAGGCGTGGGACGCGCTGGACCGGGGCGAGGACCCGACGACCGACTGACGCAACGGCAAGTACCTGCCGGGCCAGCCGCCGCCGGCCGCGGTGACCGACTGACGCAACGGCCTCGGTGGCCGACTCACGCAACGGCCGTGGTGGCCGACCGAGGCGGTTGCCGTGGTGGCTGAGTGACGCGACGGTCGGCAAGCTGTCAGCCGACCGGCTGGCGCTCCCACTGGGCGCGGCTGCTGGCGGCGCGGGCGGCGGTCAGCTCGGCGACCAGGCGGTTCAGCTCGGCGCGCTGGTCGGCGCGGGCCCGGTCGGCGCAGACCGCCTCCCAGGCGTTGCCCCGTGCCGTCCGCATCCGTCCCTCGCCCACCACGGCCCGTTCCACGGTGTGCACCACTCCCACGGCGAGCGACGCCACCGTCCGCGAGATGGTGGTCAGTCCGATCGTGTGCGGCTCGGAAATGCTCATGGTCACCTCGCACGAGGAGTTGCTCCGGTCGGGGCAGGCGCGCCATCGAGTCTGCCCGAGGACGATGCTCGCCGGTCGACGTTTCGCCGCGGTGACCGCCCGGTCAACTGTCTCGCCTCGGCCGTGACCAGGGACCGTCCGTTCGGCCTTGAGCTTGCTCACAACATCGATCAGCGTCGTTGCCGGAGGGCGCGGACTCGAAACTGGTGGCATGATCGATGGATCGGCCCGGTCTGACTGCGGCCGCCAGGCTCCATACCGCGTGACGGTGGTCGATACCGGAGGTGGCGCTGCGTGACAACCCGTTCACGGCAAGTCGGCCATTATGCCGCAGCCCTTTTCGTGAGCAGCGCCATACCCCCGGCATTCGGCGTCGGTCGGCTGCCCCTAGCATCGGCCCATGACGCCCGGAGAGGGGAGTCCGTTCGTGACTGCTGAGCATGCGCACGCGGAGGGGGACGAGGCCGGCCAGGCAGCGTCCGTAAGCGTGCTCGACGAGATCCTGGCTGGCGTACGTGAAGACGTCGCCCGACGCCAGGAGCAGGTTCCGCTGGAGCGGATCCGTGAACTGGCAGCGGCGGCGCCACCGCCCATGGACGCCTACGCGGCGCTGCGCAAGCCCGGCGTCGCCGTGATCGCCGAGGTGAAGCGCTCGTCGCCGTCCAAGGGCCGGCTGGCCGAGATCGCCGATCCGGCCGACCTCGCGGTCGACTACGCGGCCGGCGGGGCGCGGGCGATCAGCGTGCTGACCGAGGGGCGCTGGTTCGGCGGTTCGCTGGACGACCTGGCGGCTGTCCGTGCCGCGGTCACCGTGCCGGTGCTGCGCAAGGACTTCGTGGTCTCCAGCTACCAGATCCACGAGGCGCGCGCGCACGGCGCCGATTTGGTTCTGCTGATCGTCGCCGCACTCGAGCAGAACGTCCTGATGGGCCTGCTGGAGCGGATCGAGTCGCTGGGCATGACCGCTCTGGTCGAGGTGCACGACGAGGAAGAGGCCGACCGCGCGCTGGAGGCCGGCGCGCAGGTGATCGGGGTCAACGCCCGTGACCTGCGTACCCTGGAGGTCGACCGGTCGGTGTTCGAGCGGATCGCGCCCGGCCTGCCCAGCAGCGTCGTCAAGATCGCCGAGTCCGGCGTTCGTGGCCCGCACGACCTGATCCGGTACGCCTCCGCGGGTGCCGACGCGGTCCTCGTGGGCGAGGGCCTGGTCACCCAGAAGAGCCCCCGCGAGGCGGTCGCCGAGTTGGTCAACGCCGGTAACCACCCGGCAACGCCCCGGCCGGTGCGCTGACCCCGCGCCGGTCTGACGTCCCAGCGAGAGGATTCCCGATGAGCGCCGACGCGCTGGCCCCGGTGGCCGGCCCGCAGCCCGACTCCGCCGGCCACTTCGGCCGCTTCGGCGGTCGGTTCGTTCCCGAGGCCCTGGTGGCCGCGCTGGACGAGCTCGACGGGGCGTGGCGTACGGCGATGGAGGACGAGTCCTTCCGGGCCGAGTTCGGCGCCCTGCTGCGCGACTACGCCGGCACGCCGTCGCTGCTCTACGAGGCCCGGCGGTTCTCCGCGAAGGTCGGCGCGCGGGTGCTGCTCAAGCGGGAGGACCTCAACCACACCGGTGCGCACAAGGTGCGCAACGTGCTCGGTCAGGCGCTGCTCACCAAGCGGATGGGCAAGACCCGGGTGATCGCGGAAACCGGCGCCGGGCAGCACGGTGTCGCGACCGCGACCGCCGCCGCCCTGTTCGACCTGGAGTGCGTGGTCTACATGGGCCAGGTCGACACCGAGCGGCAGGCGCTCAACGTGGCCCGGATGCGGATGCTCGGCGCGACAGTCATTCCGGTCACCAACGGTTCACGCACCCTCAAGGACGCGATGAACGAGGCGATGCGCGACTGGGTGGCGAACGTCGACGAGACGCACTACCTGATCGGCACCGCCGCGGGCCCGCACCCGTTCCCGGCGATGGTGCGCGACTTCGTCCGGGGCATCGGTGACGAGGCCCGCCAGCAGTGCCTGGACCTCACCGGCGGGCTGCCGGACGCCGTCACCGCCTGCGTCGGCGGCGGCTCCAACGCGCTCGGCATCTTCCACGCGTTCGTGGGCGACGAGGCCGTGCGTTTGTACGGCTTCGAAGCCGGTGGCGACGGGGTGGCCACCGGCCGGCACGCGGCGAGCATCACCGGCGGGTCCGCCGGTGTGCTGCACGGCACCCGCACCTTCGTGCTCCAGGACGCCGACGGGCAGACCCTGGAGTCGCACTCGATCTCGGCCGGCCTGGACTACCCCGGCGTCGGGCCCGAGCACGCGTGGCTGCACGACACCGGCCGGGCGAACTACCTGCCGGTCACCGACGCCGAGGCGATGGCCGCCTTCGAGTTGCTGTGCCGCACCGAGGGCATCATCCCGGCGATCGAGAGCGCACACGCGCTCGCCGGCACCGTCGCGCTGGCCCCGAAGCTCGCCGCGGAGCTGGGCCGGGAGCCCACCATCGTGGTCAACCTCTCCGGGCGGGGCGACAAGGACGTGCACACCGCCGGCGACTACTTCGGCATCCTCGACAAGGAGCGGTGAGATGAGCCGGATCGGGGTGGCCTTCGACAAGGCCCGCGCCGACGGACGGGCACTGCTGGTCGGCTGCATGCCGGCCGGTTTCCCCACCGTCGAGGGCAGCATCGCCGCGATGACCGCCATGGTCGAGGCCGGTGTCGACGTCATCGAGGTGGAGATCCCCTACTCCGACCCGGTGATGGACGGGCCGGTGATCCAGCGGGCCAGTGACATCGCGCTGGCCGGGGGCGTACGCACCGCGGACACGATGCGCATCATCGAGGCGGTGGCGGCCACCGGCGCTCCGGTGGTCACCATGACCTACTGGAACCCGGTCGAGCGGTACGGCGTGGACGTCTTCGCCCGTGACCTCGCCTCCGCAGGCGGCACCGGCCTGATCACCCCGGACCTCATCCCCGAGGAGGCCGACGAGTGGCTGGCCGCCTCGGACGCGCACGGGCTGGACCGCACGTTCCTGGTCTCGCCGTCGTCCACCGACGCCCGGCTGGCGATGACGGTGGGGCACTGCCGCGGCTTCGTCTACGCGACCGCCGTGATGGGGGTGACCGGTGCCCGGGCGCGTACCTCGGACGCCGCCCCGACGCTGGTCTCCCGGGCCCGCGCGGTCACCGATTTGCCGATCGGTGTCGGCCTGGGTGTGGGCACCGGCGCGCAGGCCGGCACCGTCGCCGGTTACGCCGACGGGGTGATCGTGGGCAGCGCGCTGGTCCGGTGCGTGCTCGACGCGTCCACCGAGGCCGACGGGCTGGCCGCCCTGCGCACGCTCAGCGCCGAGTTGGCCGAGGGCGTCCGCAACCCCACCCGCTGAGCCCGTCCCCGCCGATCCTGTCCCCGCCGGGTCCGGTCCGCCGCGTCCGGCCCGCCGGCCGTGTCCTCGCTGGCCCTGTCCTCGCCGGCCCGGCCGGCTCACCCCTCGGCGCTCGTGCCGGCGCAGCGGCCGGCCGAGCCGAACACCGCGCAGCGCGCGGGACATGTATGTCTGGTGAGCGGTATGACTGTGAGTCATAAATATGACTCACAGTCATACCGCTTAACCGCATGTGGCTTGGCAGGCGAGGGCTGTCCGAGACCACCCGACGGACCTCGGGACGGTTGCGGCCTGTCAGGGGTGTAGGGACGGATCAGCGGCCTCGCCGCGTTGCTCCGGAGGCTGCCCCGCCCCCGGATGCCCGTCCTGGCCGGTCGCGGGCCGCTGCCCGTCGTGGCTGGTTCGCGGTCGCTGCGTGTCGTGGCCGGCCGTGGGTCGCTGCCCGTCGTGACTGGTCCCCGGCCGCCGCGCGTCCTGGGCGGTCGTCGGCCGGCCGTCCCCGGCTGGGCGGGCCACCGGCAGTGGCGCGGTGGCGGCGGTGCCGGGCGTCCGGGGGACGTCGCGGAGCACGCCGGAGCGGCCGGCGGTCGCGTCGGTGACGGCGGCACGGGTGAGCGGGGTGACCACCTCGGGCAGCGTGTCGGGGAAGTGCCAGGACAACCGGCAGCCCGGCGGCGGGTCGGTGACGGGTCGGACCCCGGCCGCGCGGGCCCGGAACACGTGCACGAGGACGTCGGGCAGCGGCCCGGCCCGTCCGGCCGCGGCCTCCCCGGAAGGGCCACTCAGGTGGTAGACGCCGACCAGGTCGATCAGCTCGATGTCCCAGCCTGTCTCCGCGCGGATGTCTCGTAGGGCCGCCCGCACCGGGCCCTCGGCCGGACGCAACCGCCCACCGGGCAACGCGTAGCGGCGCGCACCCCGGCCCTGCTGGCAGAGCAGCACCCGACCGGTGTCGTCGGTGACGACCGCGGCGACCGCCCAGGTGAGCGCGCTCATGGACAAAGAGCCTACGGCGGTGCAAACCAGAAGTCACCGGGATGCGCGCTCCAGCGGCCCGGGGTGCCGCTGCGGGGGTGTGCAGCGGTAGCGTGTGCACCCGTGACCCTCGCCTCGCTCTCCCCCCAGGCGGCCCTGCCCAGTCCCAGCACCGCGGTCTGGCAACTCGGGCCGGTGCCGATCCGGGCCTACGCGCTCTGCATCATCGCCGGCATTGTGCTGGCCTGCTGGGTGACGGAGCGCCGGCTGCGGCAGCGCGGCGTCGCACCGGGCGCGGTGCTCGACATCGCCGTCTGGGCGGTGCCCGCGGGCATCATCGGCGCCCGGATCTACCACGTGGTCACCTCACCGGAGAAGTACTTCGGCGCCGGTGGGGACCCGATGAAGGCGTTCGCCATCTGGGAGGGCGGTCTCGGCATCTGGGGCGCGGTCGCCGGCGGCGCGGTCGGTGCCTGGATCGCGGCCCGACAGCTCGGCATTCCGTTCGGCGTGGTGGCCGACGCGCTGGCCCCCGGGCTGCCGCTGGCCCAGGCGGTCGGCCGCATCGGCAACTGGTTCAACAACGAACTCTTCGGTGGCCGGACCACCCTGCCGTGGGGCCTGGAGATCCACCGGATGGACCCGGACAACCCCGGGCACGCGCTCCGGGACGACGCCGGGCAGCCGATCCTCGAACCGGGTCTCTACCAGCCCACCTTCCTCTACGAGGCGCTGTGGAACCTCGGCGTCGTGGCCCTGGTGCTCATCGTCGACCGCCGGCTCAAGCTCGGCCGGGGCCGTGCGTTCGCGCTCTACGTGATGGGTTACACCGTCGGCCGGTTCTGGATCGAGCTGATGCGCACCGACGAGGCCAACCAGATCCTCGGCGTCCGTCTCAACGTCTGGACCGCCGCCCTGGTCTTCCTCGGCGCCCTCATCTACTTCGTCCGGGTGCGTGGCCCTCGGGACTACCTGATCCCGCTCGGCCCGGCGGCGACGACGACTCCGCCGCCCACGTCCGACCTGTCCCAGGTCGACCTCTCCGAGCGGGAGACCCCGGCGCGGGCCGCCGCGCCGGAGGGCTACCGGGTGGTGAGCGAGGAGCAGTACGCCGCCTGGCAGGACACCGGCGTCGTACCGCCGGCGCCCGACGACGACACCCGGCCGGCCGACGGCGAGCAGTCCGGCGAGGTGGCAGCCACCGACCCCGCGTCGAGCGACGACGAGCCTGCGGACGACCCGTCCGCCGCTCGCACCGAACGGGCCGACGCCACCGGCGTGCGTCCCGCCGACCGGGACAGCTGAGCGGGGGCGGCACCGATGCGAAGCGCGGTGGTGGTCGGCGCAGGGGTCGGTGGCCTCGCGGTGGCCGGCGCGCTGGCCCGTTCCGGCTGGCAGGTCACCCTGTTGGAACGCGCCGAACGGGTCCGACCCGAGCCGACCGCCGTGGTGCTCTGGCCCAACGGCGTCCGCGCGCTACAGGCCCTCGGCCTCGGCGCCGGCTTGGCCGCCATCGCCACCCCGTTGCCCGATGGCGGGGTCCGTCGCCCGGACGGGCACTGGCTCGTGCAGCCCCGGCCCATCCCGGCCGACCGGATGCCGGTGGTGGTGCACCGGGAGGATCTGCACGACGCGCTGATCGCCGGCCTCGGTGACCGGGTCGAGCTGCGTACCGGAGTGACCGTGCGCCACGTCCGCGTCGAGCCGGGCGAGCGACCGGGAGTCAGCGACGGGCGGCACACCATCGAGGCCGATCTGGTGGTCGCCGCCGACGGCACGGACAGCGGCATCCGCCGCCAACTCGCTCCCGAGTCCCGGGTGGTCAGCTCCGGGTGCGCCGCCTGGCGGGCTGTCATTCCCTGGTACCAGGCGCCTCGACTCCCCGACGACCAGCCAATGGCCGGCGAGATCCTCGGCGCGGGTTACCGGTTCGTGGCCGCGTCGCTGGGCGAGCGCGGTTCCTCGGGCGGGTCCACCCGGGGTGGCATCTACTGGGTGGCCACCGCCGCCGGTGCGCCCCGCCCCGAGCCTCCGGAGACCCAGCTCGCCCTGCTGCGCCGCTGGTACGCGGGCTGGCCCGCCCCGGTCGGCGCGCTGCTCGACGCCACCGACCCGACCGACCTGGTCCAACAGGAGGTTCGCGAGCTACGCCCGCTGCCCCGCGCGTACGGCTTTCCGGTCGGGCCCGGTGGGGTGGTGCTGCTCGGTGACGCGGCGCACGCCATGCCGCCGCACCTCGGGCAGGGCGCCTGCCTCGCGTTCGAGGACGCCGCCACGCTCGCGTCGTTGCTGCGGGAGGCCCGGCTGCCCGACGCCGTCCAGGCGTACGACCGGGTGCGCCGTCCCCGGGCCGCGACCGTGGTCCGGCAGACCCGGCGGATGTCGGCGGTGCTCCAGACCCGGGGCCGGTTGGCGCTGCGGGCCCGAGACGCCGCACTGGGCACGATCAACTCGCGACTGCTCTCCAGCGCCGTCGCCTCCGCCGCCCAGTGGCGCCCCCCGACCTGACCCCGGTCCCCGGGGCAGGTGAGGGGAGTGAGGCAGGTCAGGGGATGAGGGCGGCGGGTTCGGCGATGCAGGCGGTGCCGACCCGGCGGAAGCCGACCCGCAGGTAGACCCGCGCGATCTCCTCGCTGCCCGCGGAGAGGAAGACCAGCTCGGTGCCGGCGGCCAGCAGCTCCCGGGCCAGGGTGGCGGTGAGCGCGGCGCCCAGCCCGCGTCGCCGGGCGGACGGCAGGGTGGCCACCCCGGCGATCTCCGCGACGTCGTCCACCCGCATCGCCATGCCGCTGGCCAGCGCGCCCTCGGTCGGGGTGCCGGCCAGCGCGGAGATCCGTCGGCCGTCGGCGATCCGGGCGCGCTCCTCGTCGAGCGCGGCCAGTTCGAGTTCGGTGACGGCGGCGTCGCGTTCGGCCGGGCCGGCCTCGCCGGGCGCGGTGCCGGCGGCGGCGAACGACACCGCTGCCACCGCACGGCGGGCGGCGACATCGGCGGCGAAGCCGGGGGAGTCCGCTGCCAGCACCCGCACCGCCGCGTCGGAGAGCGTCGCCGGGTCGGGCAGCGCGCTCGGGTCGAGCACCATCAGCGGCGCCTCCAGCACGCTGAGCCCCGCCGAGCGGGCCACCGCCAGCAGCTCTGGCGTCGTCTCGTGCACCCACTCGAAGGCTTCCGGCAGGCCCAGCTTTCGTTGGCGCTCGCGGACCGAGGTCACGTCGGCCAGCGACGGCGGCTCGGTGGCGTCGATCCGGGGGCGGGCGTAGAACGGCCAGCCAGCGCCTTCGCGGACGAACAGCACCAGTCCGCCATGATCCTCCGCACCGGCGACGTCGCGGGGCACCGCGTCGTAGAAGCGTTCCAACCGGTCGAAGACGTGCTTGTGTCGCGGATCCACCGCGCGAGACTACACGTCCCAGCCAGTGGACGGTGTGATCAATCTCGGGTGGCCCTGCGACCCCGGCCCTAACGTAGACTCAATAGACCCACGGGCCGACGTCGTCCCCACCATGATCCAACCTGAGTGACGACAGGAGGCCCGGTGGCTCAGCCGTACGCGGACACAGAACAGCCGCACCCGCACAGCCCGCAGGCGTCCCCGACGCCCCACACCCGTCCGTCCGCCCAGGGCCTCTACGACCCAGCGCAGGAGCACGACGCCTGCGGCGTGGCCTTCGTGGCGGACCTGCACGGCCGGCGTTCGCACTCGGTCGTCGCCAATGGGCTCGGCGCGCTCTGTCGGCTGGACCACCGGGGCGCCCGTGGTGCGGAGCCGAACACCGGCGACGGCGCCGGCATCATGATCCAGGTGCCCGACGCATTCCTGCGCGCGGTAGCCGACGTCGCGCTTCCCCCGGCCGGCGAGTACGCCACGGGGCTGGTCTTCCTTCCGGACGACGATGCCGCCGAGGCGCGTGCCCGACGGGTCATCGAGAAGTACGCGCTGGTCGAGGGCGCCGACCTGCTCGGCTGGCGGGACGTGCCGATCGACCCGAGTGACCTGGGCGAGACCGCCCTGGCGGCGATGCCCCGGGTCCGGCAACTCTTCCTGGCCGCGCACCGACTGACCGACGCACCCGACGGGCCGGCCGGCTCCCCGCTGCGCGGGATCGAGCTGGACCGGGTGGCGTTCTGCCTGCGTAAGCAGGCCGAACGGGAGACCGCCGAGCGGGGTGTTCCGGCGTACTTCCCGTCGCTGTCCAGCCGCACCATGGTCTACAAGGGCATGCTCACGCCCGACCAGTTGCCGGCGTTCTACCCGGACCTGCGCGACGAGCGGGTGGACAGCGCCATCGCGCTGGTGCACTCCCGCTTCTCCACCAACACCTTCCCGTCCTGGCCGCTGGCGCACCCGTACCGGTTCATCGCGCACAACGGCGAGATCAACACGATCCGGGGCAACCGCAACTGGATGCAGGCCCGCGAGGCGCTGCTGCGCTCGCCGAACGTGCCGGGCAACATCCGGCGGGTCTTCCCGGTCTGCACCCCCGCGGCCTCCGACTCGGCGAACTTCGACGAGGTCCTGGAGTTGCTGCACCTGGCCGGGCGGAGCCTGCCGCACGCGGTGCTCATGATGATCCCGGAGGCCTGGGAGAACGACCCGGGGATGGACCCGGCGAAGCGTGCCTTCTACCGCTTCCACGCCAGTCTCATGGAGCCGTGGGACGGTCCGGCGTCGGTGGCCTTCACCGACGGCGAGATCGTCGGCGCGGTGCTGGACCGCAACGGGCTGCGTCCGGGGCGCTGGTGGCAGACCGACGACGGGCTCGTGGTGCTCGGCTCCGAGGCGGGCGTGCTCGACCTCGACCCGGCGCACGTGGTGGCCAAGGGGCGCCTCCAGCCGGGCCGGATGTTCCTGGTCGACACGGTGGCCGGGCGGATCGTGCACGACGAGGAGATCAAGTCCGAGTTGGCCGCCGCCCAGCCGTACGGCGAGTGGCTGCACGCCGGGCTGATCGAGCTGAACGACCTGCCGGCGCGCGAGCACACCGTCTACACGCACGACTCGGTGCGCCGTCGGCAGCAGACCTTCGGCTACACCCAGGAGGAGCTGAAGATCCTGCTCGGGCCGATGGCCCGCACCGGCGCCGAGCCGCTCGGCTCGATGGGTACGGACACCCCGATCGCGCCGCTGTCCACCCGGCCGCGGCTGCTGTACGACTACTTCCACCAACTCTTCGCCCAGGTCACCAACCCGCCACTGGACGCCATCCGCGAGGAGTTGGTGACCAGCCTGGCGTCGACCATCGGGCCGGAGGGCAACCTGCTCGACCCGGGGGCCGCGAGCTGCCGGCAGATCGTGCTCCCGCACCCGATCATCGACAACGACGAGCTGGCGAAGATCCTCTCCATCGACGAGGACGGCGACCTGCCCGGCTTCAAGGCTGTCCGGGTCTCCGGGCTGTACCGGATCCGGGAGGGCGCCGCCGGGATCAAGGCACGGCTGACCGAGATCTGCCGGCACGTCTCCGAGGCGATCGAGGACGGCGTACGGATCCTGGTGCTCTCCGACCGGGACTCCAACGCCGACCTGGCGCCGATCCCGTCGCTGCTGCTCACCGCCGCCGTGCACCAGCACCTGGTCCGCGAGCAGACGCGTACGCAGGCGGCGTTGATCGTGGAGTCCGGCGACTGCCGGGAGGTGCACCACGCGGCGGTGCTGATCGGCTACGGCGCGGCGGCGGTCAACCCGTACCTGGCGTTCGAGTCGGTCGAGGACATGGTCGCCACGGGCACGTTGGCGGGGGTGGAGCCCGCCGCGGCGGTGCGCAACTACGCGAAGGCGCTCGGCAAGGGCGTCCTGAAGATCATGTCCAAGATGGGCATCTCGACGGTTTCCTCGTACTGCGGTGCGCAGGTCTTCGAGGCGGTCGGCCTGGACAGCCGGCTGGTCGAGCGCTACTTCCGGGGCACCCCCAGCCGCATCGGCGGAGTGGGTCTCGCGGGTGTGCACACCGAGGTGGCCGCCCGGCACGCGCTGGCCTGGCCTCCGGCCGGCACCGCCGCCTCCGACCGGCTGGAGGTCGGTGGCGAGTACCAGTGGCGTCGCGAGGGTGAGCTGCACCTGTTCAACCCGGAGACGGTCTTCCTGCTGCAACACGCCACCCGCAGCCGGCAGTACGACGTCTTCCGGCAGTACACCGCCAAGGTCGACGCGCTCGCCGCGCAGGCCGGCTCGCTGCGCGGGCTGTTCACCCTGCGCACCGGGGTCCGTCCGGCGGTGCCGATCGAGGAGGTCGAGCCGGCCACCGAGATCGTCAAGCGGTTCGCCACCGGCGCCATGTCGTACGGGTCGATCTCGGCGGAGGCGCACGAGACGCTCGCCATCGCCATGAACCGCCTCGGTGGCAAGTCCAACACCGGTGAGGGGGGCGAGGACGTCGAGCGGCTGCATGACCCGGCCCGTCGTTCGGCGGTCAAGCAGATCGCCAGCGGCCGCTTCGGTGTGACAAGCGAATACCTGGTCAACGCCGACGACCTCCAGATCAAGATGGCCCAGGGTGCCAAGCCTGGCGAGGGTGGTCAGCTGCCCGGCAACAAGGTCTGGCCGTGGATCGCCCGGACCCGGCACGCCACCCCCGGCGTGGGTCTGATCTCCCCGCCGCCGCACCACGACATCTACTCCATCGAGGACCTCGCCCAGTTGGTGCACGACCTGAAGTGCGTCAACCCGGCGGCCCGGGTGCACGTCAAGCTGGTCAGCGAGGTCGGCGTCGGCACCGTCGCCGCCGGGGTGGCGAAGCTCAAGGCGGACGTCATCCTGATCTCCGGCCACGACGGCGGTACGGGCGCCTCCCCGCTGAACTCGCTCAAGCACGCCGGCACCCCCTGGGAGCTGGGGCTGGCCGAGGCGCAGCAGACGCTGTTGCTCAATAAGCTGCGCGACCGGGTCACGGTGCAGGTCGACGGCCAGCTCAAGACCGGCCGGGACGTGCTGGTCGCGGCGCTGCTCGGCGCGGAGGAGTTCGGCTTCGCGACCGCACCGCTGATCGTCGAGGGCTGCGTGATGATGCGCGTCTGCCACCTGGACACCTGCCCGGTCGGCATCGCCACCCAGAACCCGGTGCTGCGGGAGCGCTTCACCGGCAAGCCGGAGTTCGTGGAGAACTTCTTCCTCTTCCTCGCCGAGGAGGTCCGGGGTTACCTGGCCGAGTTGGGCTTCCGGTCGATCGAGGAGGCGATCGGGCAGTCCGAGCTGCTCGACGTGGCCCCGGCGGTGACGCACTGGAAGGCGAACGGGTTGGACCTGGCGCCCGTCCTGCACCTGCCGGAGCTGCCCGCCGGCGCGGCCCGACGCGGGGTCCGCGCCCAGGATCACGGCCTGGAGCAGGCACTCGACAACGAGCTGATCGCACTGGCCCGTCCGGCTCTGGAGGACGGGGCGCCGGTGCGGGTCGAGGTGGCGGTGCGCAACGAGCACCGCAGCGTCGGTGCGATGCTCGGCGGTGAGGTGACCCGTCGCTTCGGTGGCGCCGGCCTTCCCGAGGACACCATCGAGTTCGTGCTGCACGGCACGGCTGGGCAGTCGTTCGGCGCGTTCCTGCCGCGCGGGGTTACCCTGCGCCTGCACGGCGACGCCAACGACTACGTGGGCAAGGGCCTCTCCGGAGGTCGGCTCATCGTCCGCCCTGACGCCGCCGCGCCGTTCCTCGACCCGGACGCCGAGCCGGGTCAGCGGGCCGAGGATCAGATCATCGCCGGCAACACCATCCTGTACGGGGCCACGGCGGGCGAGGTCTTCCTGCGCGGCCGGGTGGGCGAGCGGTTCGCGGTGCGTAACTCCGGCGCGGTCGCCGTGGTCGAGGGTGTCGGCGACCACGGCTGCGAGTACATGACCGGCGGCACGGTGGTGGTGCTCGGCGCGACCGGCCGGAACTTCGCGGCCGGCATGTCCGGCGGCACGGCGTACGTGCACCACCTGGACCGGACCCGGGTCAACGCGGAACTGGTCGACCTGTTGCCGCTGGGCGAGCAGGAGCAGTCGCTGTTGCACGAGCTGGTCCAACGGCACGTGGCCGAGACCGGGTCGGCGGTCGCCGAGGAGCTGCTCAAGCGGTGGCCGGAGGCGGTGGCCGAGTTCACCGCGGTGGTACCCCGCGACTACCGCCGGGTGCTGGAGATCATGCGGGCCGCCGAAGCAGCCGGCCGCGACGTCGACGACGCGGTCATGACAGAACTGACCGCGCCCGCTGTGCCGGCGATGCCGGTGCCGCCCGCCCCGCGGGTGGCTGCCCAGGAGGTGGCACGTGCCTGACCCGAACGGTTTCCTGCGCTACGACCGGCGGTTGCCGGCCCGCCGCCCGGTGCCGGTGCGGATCAGCGACTGGCGGGAGGTGTACCCGCCGGCCGGCGAGGAGTTGGTCCGTGAGCAGGCCACCCGATGCATGGACTGCGGCATCCCGTTCTGCCACGACGGCTGCCCGCTGGGCAACCGCATCCCGGACTGGAACGACCTGGTGCGGACCGGCAACTGGGACGCCGCGGTGGAGTCGCTGCACGCCACCAACAACTTCCCGGAGTTCACCGGCCGGCTCTGCCCGGCGCCCTGCGAGGCGGCCTGCGTGCTCGGCATCTCCGGCGGTCAACCCGTGACCATCAAGCAGGTCGAGGTGGAGATCGCCGACGCCGCCGCGGCGCGGGGGTTCACCCCCCGCCCGGTGCCGGCGCCGTCGGGCCGCTCGGTCGCCGTCGTCGGCTCCGGGCCCGCCGGCCTCGCCGCCGCCCAGCAGCTGGCCCGCGCCGGTCACGCGGTGACGGTGTACGAACGCGACGACGCGATCGGTGGCCTGCTCCGGTACGGCATCCCCGACTTCAAGTTGGAGAAGCGGCACATCGACGCCCGGTTGGCGCAGCTCACCGCCGAGGGGGTGCGCTTCCGCACCGGCGTGAACGTCGGGGTGGACGTCACCGCCGAACAGTTGCGCGCCGAGCACGACGCGGTGCTGCTGGCCGCTGGGGCGTTGCAGGGCCGGGACACCCCGGAGACCCCGGGGCGGGCGCTTCGGGGCGTACACCAGGCGATGGCGCACCTGGTCGCGGCGAATCGCGCGGTCGCCACCGCGGCCACCGACCAGGCCGGCGTGGTGGCCACCGGCGAGCGTCGGCTGGCGCGGGCGGTGTTGCCGGACGGCACCCCGATCGACGCGGCCGGTAAGCACGTGGTGATCATCGGTGGCGGTGACACGGCGGCTGACTGTCTCGGCGTGGCGCACCGCCAGGGCGCCGCGGGCGTGCACCAGCTCGACCTGTACCCGCAGCCGCCGCAGGAGCGCGACGAGGCACGGGACCCGTGGCCGACCTGGCCGTGGGTCCTGCGTAGCTACCCGGCGCACGAGGAGGGTGGCGAGCGGGTCTTCGCCGTGGCGGTGCAGGAGTTCGTGGACGACGGCACCGGCCAGGTACGGGCGGTGCGGATCGCCGAGGTGACCGTGGAGAAGCGCGACGGCCGGCGGGTCGTCACCGTGGTACCGGGCTCCGAGCGGGAGTTGCCGGCCGATCTGGTGCTGTTGGCGATCGGCTTCGAGGGCACCGAGCAGCAGCCGCTGTTGGCCCAGTTCGGCGTGGCCCGCAACCCTCGGGGCGCCATCGACGCCCGCGACGACTGGCAGACCGACGCGGACGGCGTGTTCGTGGCCGGTGACATGCACCGGGGCGCGTCGCTGATCGTCTGGGCCATCGCCGAGGGGCGGGCGGCCGCCGCTGCCATTCACGGCTATCTGGGCGGTGTCGGCACGTTGCCGGCCCCGGTGGGCCCGGGCGCGCAGGCCCTCGCCGCTCGCTGAGGTGCGGGCGTCCGGTCGGTGGGGCAGGTCTGCTGCCGCACCGACCGGACATTCCCGCTGGTGAAGCCACTCACAAAACTGGGCAAACAGGTTTAGGCCGGCAAGACTTGCCGGCTGCCGAACCGCGCCGCGATCGGTGTGAATGAGCATGCTGCCGATCGCTGGAGGTTCGTCGTGGCCAGAGGCGCCACCTTCGCCGCGCTGCGCCACCGTGACTACCGGATCTGGGCGATCGCCGGCTTCGTCTCCGTCATCGGCACCTGGATGCAGGTCCTCGGGGTCAACTGGTACGTCCTGAAGGAGACCGGTTCGGCGACGTCCATGGGCTTCGCCGTGCTGCTCCAGGCGGCACCCACGTTGCTGCTCAGCGTCTGGGGCGGTGTGCTGGCCGACCGGCTGCCGGCCCGTCCGTTGCTGATCGCCGCCCAGGGTGCCCACGCGGCGCTCGCCGCCGGACTGGCGGCGGTCGCCCTGACCGGGGTCGGCGGCCTGCCGGTGATCTTCGCGATCTCCCTGGCCGCCGGTGCCGTCTCAGCGATCGAAGGCCCGGTGCTGGGGCGCTGGACCGCCAGCCTCGTCGACCGGGAGACGCTGGGCAACGCCCTAGCGCTCGGTTCGCTCACCAACTCCGCCGGCCGCATCCTCGGCATGAGCCTCGGTGCCGTGGTGGTGGCCGCCGTCGGCCCCGCCCTGCTGTTCGGCATCAACGCGGCCAGCTTCGCCGCCGTGGTGGTGGCGCTGTTCGCCGTACGCCCGCAGGCCGTGCCCGGCCTCCCGGTGCCGGACGCCGGCCGGATCCGAGGCGGTGTCCGGGCCGGGTTCGCCTACCTGCGGGGGCAGCCGGTGCTGCTCCTCGCGCTGGCCCTGTCGTTCGTGCTCGGCAGCCTGGGCCGCAACTACCAGGTGACCATGGCCGCCATGAGCGACGGCCCACTGAACGCCGGCGCCTCCGGGTACGGCCTGCTGTCGACCGTGTTCGCGGTCGGAACGGTGGTGGGTGCGCTCGTCGCGGCCCGGCGGCGTTCCCTCGGCTACCGGACGCTCGTCGTCGCGGGCCTGCTCGCCAGCGGGTTGCAGATCGTCGCCGGCCTCGCACCGGGCGCCTGGAGCTTCGCCGCGGTGATCCTGCCGATCGCCGCCGCCGCGGTGGTCATCGACACCACCGTCGGCACCCGCGCCCAACTCGACACCGACAGCGCGATGCGGGGCCGGGTGCTCGCCGCCCTGGCGGTCACCGGCTCGGTTTCCGCCGCGGTCGGTGCCCCGCTGCTCGGCTGGCTCGCCGAACACGCCGGCCCCCGGCAGACGCTCGTCCTCGCCGGAGCCACCGCGGCGATCGCCACGACGGCGGCCGGCGTCGCCCTGGACCGGCAGGGTAGCCGCGCGGTGACCCTCGCGCTGGTCGTGCCGCGGCCCCGCCATCCGGTACGACGAGCGGCGTTCCGGGCCGCCCGCATCGTCCGGCCCACCGGGGCGGTCTGTGTCATCGCGCCCGCCGAGGCCGGTGGGGTCCGGTCGGGCGGCGTCCGGCTCAGGGAGTTGGCCACCGCCGCCCCGGCGGCGAACCGCTGACCCCCCGGGCCCGGCCCCGTCGATCATGGAGTTGTGGTGGGCGGAATGTCCACCAGTGCCCGATGTGCGAGGCACCACAACTCCATGATCGACCTAAGCGGGGGCGGAGGCGGGTTGGTGCGGTCTAGTGCGACATCAGGTGGTGCGACTCGCGGATCTTCGCCCAGGACTTGGGCTCGGTCGGCGGGGCGGCCTTACGGGCGGCGCTGGCCACGTCGGGCCGGCCGGCGGTGAACAGCCAGGTGGTGAAGAGGTCGTCCAGGTCCAGCCCGGAGATCCGTTCGGCCAGGGCCTGGAACTGCTCGATGGTGCCGTTGCCGTACCGGTGCTCGGCGGTCCAGGTCGGCAGGATCTCGAAGAACGCGTCGTCGCCGACGGCCAGCCGCAGCTGGTGCAGGGTCATCGCCCCCCGGTCGTAGACGGCGTTGTCGAAGACCCGAGCGGCACCCGGATCGCCGGGCAGCACCTGCCAGAACTCGTCGTCGGCCGGGTAGCTGGCGTAGGTGAAGTCGAAGACCTCCTGGGCGGTGCCCTCGCCCTGCTCCTCCGACCAGAGCCACTCGGCGTACGAGGCGAAGCCCTCGTTGAGCCAGATGTTGCGCCAGTCGGCCACCGAGACCGAGTCGCCGAACCACTGGTGGGCCAGCTCGTGCGTCACCACGTACGTGTTGGCGCCGCGTCGCCAGAAGCCCGGCCCGTAGACCGGTCGGGTCTGCGTCTCCAGGGCGAAGCTGATGCCGTCCACCGGCCCGGCCACGCCGCCCTGCGCCTCGAACGGGTACGGGCCGAAGATCCCGCTCTCCCAGTCGATGATCTCGGCGGTCCGCTCGATGCTGGCCCGCGCCGCCGGACCGAGTGCGCCCAGCGAGGTGCTGTACGCGTTGATCACCGGCTGGCCGCTCGGCGCGGTGTCGGTGACGATGTCGTACTGGCCGATGGCCATGAAGGCCAGGTAGGTGGCCGTGGGGGAGGTGGTCCGCCAGATCCACCGGGTGCGGTTGCCGGCCTCGGCGATCGGTGGCCTCGGCTGCACGCCGTTGCTGATCACCTCGACGCCGGTGGGCACCGACACCGAGATGTCGTAGGTGGCCTTGTCCAGCGGGTGGTCGTTGCTCGGGAACCACCACCACGCCGACTCGGGCTCGTTGACGGCGAGGGCGCCGTCGTCGGTGCGCGTCCAGCCGGTGTAGCCGTTGACCAGGGCCTCCGATGGAACGCCGGAGTAGCGCACGACGATGGTGAGCTGCTGACCCCGGGTCACCGTGCGGGCCGGGGTGACCACCAGCTCGTGCGCCCCCGCGGTGCTGGTGCTCGCCGCCCAGCCGTTTACCCGGACCGACTCGACGTCGAGCAGGAAGTCCAGGTTGAACGTCGAGAGGTCCTGGGTGGCGGTGGCGAGGATGGTGGTGGTGCCGGTGAGTAGGTCGGTGGCCGGTTCGTAGCGCAGCCGGACGTCGTAGTGCTGGACGTCGTAGCCGCCGTTGCCGTAGTCGGGGAAGTAGCTGTCGCCGAGTCCGGGCGCGCCGGGTTGCGGCGCGGCGGAGACGACGGGACGGCCCCAGGCCGCCGGGGCGGCCTGGCCGGGGGTGCCGGCGAGCATGGTGCCGGCGGTGGTGAGGGTCAGGGCGGTGGTGGCCGCCGTGAGGACTCGTCGCACGGGGTGGACTCCCTCCATCGGGTGTTCGCAACGCCAACCTAATCGACAACTGTGAACGTCGCCGGCCCGCCACACCCATGGTCGGTCGCTGGCCTCTGGCGCCCCTTGCGCCGCAAGGTCACACTGTGTTGATCGGAGGTGACGCGTGCGGCGCTCGGAGTTGCCCAAGCGGGAGCTGATCGGCCAACGGCAGTCGACCGCGGGCCGGGAACGCCTGCCGCCCGGCGGGTTGGAGTTGTTCGCGCTGCTCGCCCGGCTGCTGCGGCGCCCCCGTCGCGGCGACCGCCGGCTGCCGCTGCTGTGGCTGGTCCGCTCCGACACCGCGGATCTGATGGTGCCGCTGCGCCGGTTCCTCGGCCAGGGCCCCCGGCGGCGGGTTCCGCACGCCGTGCTGGACGCCGACGCGCCACCCGGTGCCGGCGACGTGCCGGCACTGCTACGCGAGCTGCACCGGCAGCTCTCCCTGGAGGCCTTCGGCGCCGCCCGACTGCGCTTCCGGCACTATCCGCTCGCCGACTGGCTGATGCAGCAGAGCCTCAGCCTGGGCATCGACGCCGACGACAGCCGCGCGGCCCTGGTCCGCCGGCTGCGCGACCGCAAGGGCCCGCGTACGCCGGAGGCGTTGCCCTCCGGCGGCGACGCGGTCAGCATCGTCTCGCAGGTGCTGCTCTGGCTGGTCCGTCGCGCCGTGCCGGGGGTGGTCTTCCGGGCTGCCGTCTCCGGTCGGGTGCCGGTGCTCGGGCGGCACTACAACTGGTTCATGCGCCAGCAGTACCTGGCGCCCCGGCAGTCGGTCACCTTCCTCGGCTTCGCCGAGCGGCTCACCGCGGGCTGGCGTGACGGGGAGCAACCCGACCAGGTCAACAAACTGCTGCTGCACGCGTTCCTGGAGGACCTGCGGCAGGCGTACCGGCGTCGGGCGTGGCGTCCGTCGGACTGGCGGCGCACCGCGTACCCGGCACTGCTGATCGACAACGTCGCCCCCGGCAACGTCGGCGGGGAACTGGTCCGCCTGATCGGCGACGTCCGCACCGAGACCGGCCGCAACGACCCGCTGCTGATCGTCGCGTCCGGCGGGCAACCCCCACCCGACCTGCCCGAGCCGCACCCGTTGACCGAGGCCGACGAGGCGTACGACGAGTGGGCCGCTGCGCTGCCGGAGATGCGGCGGCTGCGTCGCCCGGCCACCTGGCTGGTGGCGTTGCGTCCCGACGAGACCGACACCGGCCCACCGTCACGTGGCGGGCTGCGGCCGTTCTCCGCGCCCGACCCGCCGTGGTGGTCGCGGCGCTTCCTGCCGGCGGCGCTGTGTCTGGTGCTGGTGGCGGCGCTCGGCCTGTGGGTGGCCAGTCGTTGGGGGCCGGGCTGTCACCCCTCGCTCACCGGCCAGGTCTCGGTCGAGGTGGTCGGCAGCGGCGAGTGTGTCGGCTACAGCGAAAGCGCGGCGCAGGTGTTCAACAACGACCCGGGTCAGGATCGACTGCGCACCGTCCAAGAGCGCATCTTCGCGCAGAACCGCGCCGCCGAGGAGGTCTGGCAGCGCAGCGACCGACGACGGCCCTTCCTCACCCTGGTCTACCTTGGCACCCTCACCGGCAACCGGACCCGCGCGGACGAGGAGTCGTACGTCTCCGAGCGCGAGGAGCTCGAAGGCATGGCCACCGCCCAGTACGCGTTGCTGAAGGAGTCGGCCGGCGCCGACGGCGCCGCGCTGCTGCGGATAGTGGTGGCCAACGGCGGCCGGCAGATGATCTACGCCGACCGGGCCGTGGCGATGCTGGCCGAGCTGGCCCGGGACGACCCCACGGTGCTCGGGGTGGTCGGGCTGGTGGAGAGCCGGAGCAGCACCGCCAGCGCGCTGCGTGAGCTGAACCAGGTCGGGCTGCCGGTGCTGGCGCCCACCCTCTCCGCCGACAAGATGGACGCCAACTCCCGCCTCTACCTTCAGATCTCCGCGCCGAACAAGGATCAGGTGAAGCTTGTCGACGCGTACGCCAAGCAGGTGCTGAAGGTAGACGAGGCGCACGTCTTCTACACCACCCTGGAGGGCAGCTCGCTCACCGAGGACCTCTACGTGGGCACCCTCGTCGACGGGCTCCGACAACAGTTCGGCCCCCGGATCACCCGCCTCGACGAGTGGCGCACCGGGCAGCGGCTGACCGACGAGTGCGGCTACTCCGGGCTGCTCTTCTACGCCGGTCGGTGGTCGGAGTTCGACGGTTTCCTGCGGGCGCTGCGCGAGTGCGGCGGCAACCCGCCCCGACACCTCGTCGCCGACGACTCGGCCAACCGGTACATGGCCAACCCGGGGCTGCGCGCCGCCGCCCCCGGCAACCTGCCCGTCACGTACGTCTCGAAGGCGTCCCTGGCCACCTGCGCGGCGCTGCGGGCCGCCCAGGACCGGCGCGACGACGCGCGGGCCAGCTTCCTGTCCTGGATCCAGGCCGACGACCTGCTCGACCCGCCGCGCTGCCGACCGGGCTCCGAGGAGCAGGTCGGCGAGCGGGTCAGCCTCGCCTACGACGCGTCGATGATGCTGGTCCGTGCGGTGGAGAGCCTCGCCGCCCGGCTGCACCACGCCGACCCCCGGCAACGCTGGGAGCCGGATTCGGTCAACCCGGTGGGCGTGCACGCGGAGGTGCTGCGGCAGAACGCCGGGCAGGGCTACCCGGGGGTGGCCGGGCTGATCCGGTTCACGCCCGACTCGGGGGAGCCGGTCGACAAGCGGCTGGCCCTGATGCGGGTGGAGCAGGTGCCCGACGTGGCGAGGGCGCCGGTGGAGGTGTTCCGCTGCGGGGCGGCCGACGCGACCGGCCCGGCGGCGTGCGGCCCCGCCTGACCGGTCCGGCGTGACACGTCCTCGCAGGACTGTCCGGGTGCCGTCGTGTCCGTTAGGGTTCCTGGGACCAGGCGGCCGTGGCGTTGGGGGCAGAGGGTGGGCAGGCTCGCGTCGGCGTACGGGCAGGCGGTCAACTCCCACCGGGCGGCTCGGGCGCATCTGGACACCGCCCGCAGCGCACTGGGGGCGGCACCGACCGCCGCCGCGCCGCTCGGCGGCGACGACCTGGTAACCCGCCTCGCCCGCCTCGGCGCTGCCCTGGCCACCCCCGCCCCGGGCGTCACACCGCTGACCGACGAGCCGACCACGGTGCGGATCGGCGAGGCGTCCATCTCGGACGGCAGCTTCCCGGTGCTGGTCCCGCTCGGCGGCGGCCACCACCTGGCCCTGGACACCGACGCCCGGGACCCGCAGGTCGCCGGGCTGCTGCGGGCGCTGGTGCTGCGGCTGGTCGCCACCGCGCCGCCGGGTCAGGTCCGCGTCGCCGGCATCGACACCGCCGCGCTCGGCGCCACCTTCGGCCCGCTGCGCCCACTGCTCGACGCCGGGGTGCTCGATCCGCCGGCCACCGGCGAGGCCGAGGTGGCCGCGCTGCTGGACGCCGCCGAGCAGCACGCCCGCGCCGCACAGCACGGTCAGCCCGCCGCCCGGCGCCTGCTGGTGGTGGTCGCCACCGCCGCGCCGCCGCCGCGCGAGCTGGCCCGGCTCGCCGCGCTCACCCACGCCGGCCCGGCCGCCGCCGTGTGCGTGCTGCTCGCCGGCCACCCGACCCGGCAGCCCGGCGAGACCGTGCCGCCGTTGGGCGGCACCACCGAGGTCCGGCTCCACCAGGGGTACGCGCACGTCGGTGACCCACCCGGCACCCCGTTCAGCGCCGACGGCAGCGGGCTCGCCGCACCCGTCCTGCTCGACGGCGACCCGCCGCCCGCCTCGGTACGCGCGCTCGCCGAGCACCTCGGCACCGCCACCCGTCGCGCCGACGCGTTGCCCTTCACCGACCTGCTGCCCGAACGGCGCTGGGCCGAGTCCGCCGGCAACGGTCTGCGGACGGTGATCGGCCGGGCCGGCGGCGGTGCCTCCTTCGACACCGCGCTGACGCTCGCCTTCGACGACGCCACCCCGCACTGGCTGGTCGGCGGGCGCACCGGCGCCGGCAAGACCGTCTTCCTGCTCGACGTCCTCTACGGGCTGGCCGCCCGCTACTCGCCGGCCGAGTTGCAGCTCTACCTGCTCGACTTCAAGGAGGGCGTGAGCTTCACCGAGTTCGTGCCCACCGGCCGGGACCCGTCCTGGCTCCCGCACGCCCGTGCCGTCGGCATCGAGTCCGACCGCGAGTACGGCCTCGCCGTGCTGCGCGAGCTGCGCCGGGAGGCGCAGCGCCGGGCCACCGCACTCAAACGGCACGGCGTCACCAAGCTCGCCGACCTGCCCCGGGACAATCCGCTGCCGCGCATCGTGACCGTCATCGACGAGTTCCACGTGCTGCTCGCCGGCAACGACGCGCTTGCCCGTGAGTCCGTCGACCTGCTGGAGGAGCTGGCCCGCAAGGGCCGCTCGTACGGCATCCACCTGGTGCTGGCCAGCCAGAGCATGACCGGCATCGAAGCCCTCTACGGGCGGGCCGAGGCGATCTTCGGGCAGTTCGCGTTGCGGGTGGCGCTGCCCGGCGGTGGTGGGGTGCTCGACCAGCTCAACGACGCCGCCGCGGCCCTGCCGATCGGCTCCGCCGTGGTCAACACCGCCGCCGGCGCGGTCGGCGCCGACACAGTGCTGCGCTTCCCCGACGCGCACGCCGCCGCGGCGGACCTCGCCGCGCTCCGCCACGACCTGTGGCAGGCCCGCCCGCCGGGCTCGCGGGCACCAGCGGTCTTCAAGGGCTACGAGGCCGCACGGATCGAGGACGACCCCACCTTCGTCGGGTTGCGCCCCGGTGGTCGACGCCCGATGGCGCTGGTCGGCCGAACCGTCGACGTGCACGGCACCACCGCACTGTTCCTGATGGACACCACCCCCGGCCGACACCTCGCCGTGGTCGGCACCGCACCGACCGGCGCGGACGTGCTGCGCGCCGCGACACTCAGCCTGGCCCGCCAGCACACCCCCGGCGACGCCCGCTTCCACCTGGCCTGCCTGGTCACCGTCGCCGGCCCGGTCGCCGACGACACCGAGACGCTGCTGCGGGCCGCCGGCCACCCGGTGCAGCGCCTCGACGCGGCCGGGTTGCGGGACCGGATCGCCGCGCTGGCCGCCGAGCCCACCGGCCGCGAATACCTGGTGGTGTTCGGCATGGACGCCGCCGCGCCCGTCCTCGGTGCGACCGACCCCGGCACGTTCCGCTCCGGCCTGGACGACCTGCGTACCGTCCTGCGCCAGGGCCCCGGGCAGGGGGTGCACCTGCTCGGCTGGTGGCGGGGGCTCCGCCGGCTCGCCGACGACCTCGGCGGCACTCAGAACCGTGACGACGTCGCCTGCCTGGTCGCGCTCAACGTGCCCGGCGCCGAGCTGGCCATGCACCTCGGAGCGCACGACCTGACCTACACGCCCCGCCCCGACCGGGCGCTGCTGATCGACCGGCACGACCAGCGCACCCGGCTGATCGTCCCGTTCGTCGGCGACGGGCACGAGCCAGACGGGGAGCGGTGACAGTGTCCTTCGAGGAGTACGCGGCACTGGCCCGACAACTCTCGGAGCAGCACCGCGCCGGGCAACAGCACGCCGCCGCCGAATCCGCGCGCCGCCGCGACCTGCACGCCGCCGTCGACTACCTCCAGCAGCGGCTGACCGCCCAGGGGCAGCGCCTTGACCAGCTCGGCCGAGCCATCGGCATCGACCAGCCACCCGCCGCCCCGGCCCCTGCACCTGCCCCGGGGACGCCGGGTGAGACCGCCGCCTGGCCTGGCCCGCCGTCCGGCGCCGGGTCGCCCTCCGCTCCTGGCTCCGGCTCGTCTCCCGCTGCCGGCTCCGGCCTGTCCTTCGCTGCCGGCGCGCCCACCGCACCCGGGACCGCGGACGGGGAACCCGCCGGCGCAGCCGGCGTGCCGGGGCGGGCGGGGGTCGGGGCGTACCCCCAGTTGCCGGCGGGGGAGGCGCGGCTGGCGCTGCCGACGGCGGTGAGCCCGGCGGGCGGCGGGGTGCCCGCGCAGCGCGCGGCGGCGGCCGACCCGGCGGTGGAGTTGGAGCTGGCCCGGCGGATGGCCGACGAGGCCGACCGGCACGGGCAGCAGGCGGAGCTGCTGGCCCAGCGGCCGGCGCTGCTGCCGACGTGGTCGCCGCTGGCCCGGGCGGTCGCCGTCTACGCCGGGTGCGGCGCGGCGGCCGGGGTGCTCGTGCTGATGCTGGTGCTCGCCTCCGGGGCCGGCCTGGTCGACGGGTTCACCCTCGGCGCGTGGATCTGCGCGGGGTTGCCGGCGGTAGCGTTCTTCGGGGGGTACCTGGTGCTGGGCCGGTGGGGGCGACCGGCCATGGTCGCCGGCACCCCGCCGCGGTACCTGCCGCTCGGGTTCCTGATCTGCTTCCTGCTGGTGCCGATGGCCTACTGCGCCTACCTGCTGATGGTCCGCGGCCTGCGGTGACACCGGCTCGGCTTCGGAGGCTCATCCCGGCGTGATCCACCCGGTCTTGCGGAAATCGGGGTGTCCGGGCCGGTGGGACACCCCGACATCCTGAAACTCGTGGCGATATTCCGTTGCGGTTCGCGGTCGGTGTCCGGCTAGCCCAGGTGATAGGTGACGCTGCCGGCGTCGCTGAACCTCTGCTCCGCGCCGCTGTTCGAAGGGCTGAAGACGCGGCAGGCGCAGCCGTCGACGGGCCGCCCCGCTGACGCTTCGGCGTAGTACCAGACCTGACCCAGTTGGGCCCGGAACGTGCGACTGGTCCGCGCTGGCACCTCGATCGCCCGGTGCGGTTCACACTGAGCGTCGAAGAGCCACAGCACGTACGGCTCACTGGTCGCCGAGGCGGTGCCTCGCAGCGGTTCTCCCCACCGGCCCTCGGGGATGTCCCGTTGGAAATACGCCACCGCATCCTGGCCCTTGGTCTTGGCGATGCAGGCCCGGTCGGACGATGCGCGAGACTCTGGGGTCGGACCGGGCGCGGGTGTTGGCGACGACGACTGGAGGCTGCTGAGGATGCTCTGCCCGTCACCGGTCGCGACGGAGACGACGAGCAGGAGGGCGAGAAGCCCGATGAGACCGCCGGACAGCCCAATGACGCGAGCCCGGCGACCACGACCAGCCGATGTCGTGTCTGTCTTCTGAACCGTCAAGCCACGTCACTCCCTCAGCCAGCTGCGACCGAGTCTAGGAGGCTTCGCGCTCGGGCGTGGTCCCCGAGCCCGGCATCGCGGTCTGCCGGTCGGCCACTCCACTGTGTTCGTCGTGACCGTGTTCGGCGTGACTGTGTTCGGCGTGGCCCCACGCACCTCGGAACGCCACACGTCCCGGCCGTCCACCGTGCTCACTCCGGTGCCGTAGTCTCGCGCCCCGAGCGCAGTCGGTGCGCAACCCGCTTGCGGAGGGTCTGGATCATCATGCCTCGACGTCTCGCGAGCGGCTGTCGAAAGGTTGGTCAGGGAATTGCAGGGACAGACGTCCACCCAGGTTGAGCCGATGTCGACAGGGGGCGGGATTGCTGTTCCGCCACCGGTCAACGCCGGTACGGCGACGCCTCGCTCCGAGCAGGAGCCGGGGCTGTCGGTCGTCGCCGCATCACAGCAGGCCGGCGCGGGCGCGGTGGTCGCCGGCTTCGGGCTGATCGCCGTCGGCGCGGTCGCCGGCTGGGCGATCTGGCGCAGCGGCGCCTCCGCGGCGAAGATCCAGCCCGAGGACACCACTGGCGTCTTCCTCACCCTGTTGGTCTTCGCCGCAGCGGTCGAGCGGATCCTGGAACCGTTCTCACGGTGGCTGCCGGGACGCGCCGCCGAGGCCGCGCTGTCCCGAACGGTGACCGACGTGAACAGCCGGGTCGACGGCCCCACCGAGGCCGACCGCGAGGCGGTCGCCGTGGCCACCGCCAAAGTCGCACGGGCGAAGGCGAACCGCACCATCGTCGCGTGGGGTCTCGCCAGCGGGTTGGCCACCGTGGCGTCCAGCGCCGGCGGGTTCTACGTCCTGCACGCGGTCGCCGGCGCCGACTGGAACGGAATCGCGGTCTGGGTCGACGCCGTCGTGACCGGTGTGATGGTCGGCAGCGGCACCAAGCCGTTGCACGACCTGATCACCCGGGCGCAAAACGGCCCGCCGTCGCCGTAGCGCCCTGCCCGGCGGCCTGCCGGGTCTTTCCCGGCCCGCCGCCGGGCATGATCCACTCGGTTTCCGTGAAGTCGGGGTATCCATGTCAGCGGGATACCCCGACTTCAGCTATCTCGTGTCGATCTTCAGCCACTGTTGCGCTCACCGCCGGTGGGATTCGGCCGGTGCGCCTGTCTGCTGGGGATCCGTGACGTGCGCCGAGTCGTCGGCGGCGTGTGCGGCGGCGACGAGGACTTCGTCGAGTTCGCGGTCGGTGAGACCTTCGTCTTCGAGCAAGCCGAGCAGGAGCACCGTCCGCGCGACGATCGCCGCCGCGTCGTGGGGCACGGGCGGACGCTCACCGAGCGCCGCCCACACCAGCGCCTCGGCCAGCACCGGGTCGACGTCGCGCCCGGTCGCGTCATAGCGTTCCCGAGCGGACGCCACGAACCGGATCACCGGCGCGCGATCCTGCCCCGCGACGAACCGGCGCCGTACCGCCACCAACAGCGCACCGGCGAGCAGGTCCCCGTACCGCCGCCAGTCCGACTCGGCGAACCGGCCCAGCCGCCGTTCGTGGCCGCGCAGCCGCCCGGTCAGCAGGCCGCGAAGCGCCGCCTGCGGGTCGGTCACCATCGTCGTCGCTCCCTGATCATCGTGAGTGCTCTCCTGTGTGGGCTTGGCCTGGTCAACCGATGCCGCCTGGTCACCAGAGCGCTCGCCGCCTGGCAGCCGCGGGCGATCACTTCGGTGCTGTCGGCGTCGCTGGCCCTGCCGTTCTCGTGCTCGGCGTCGCTGTCGTGCTCGGCGTCGCTGTCGTGCTTGGCCTCGCCGTCGTGTTCGGCGTCGCTGTCGTGCTCGGCGTGGTTGTCGTGGCTGGTGGGCCGCGGCGGCGCGGGCGGTGCTGGCGGCTCTCGGGACGATCCCATCAGCGAACGGTCGGTCAGTGCCGCCGGCTCGTCGGTCAGTGCCGCCACCGAATGCTCGATCCGGCAGCGGCCGATCGCGAGCCGGGCAACGACCAGGTCCAACCGGGTGATCGCCGCCGCGAGGTGCCGGGCCGCGACCACGTCCGCCACTTCCCGGGTACGCCGAAGTCGGTCCTCGGTCGCGCTCAACCGCCAGCGGACCCGTGCGGCCAGAATGGCGGCCCGGTCCGCGTCGAATCGAGCAGCGTGCAGACCGGCGAGCAGGTCCCCGACCGAGCCTCCCGGTGACTTCCGATCGGCGGCCAACCCGGCGTAGACCAGGCTCAACGCCCGCCAGCACTCCGTGACCGCGTCCTGCCAGGGCAGCCGCCGGCCGGGCGGCCCCGCCCCGTGCAACTGCGCACCGGCCCGGTCGACAGCGGAGATCGTGGCCAGCCAGGCGGCACGGAGGTCGTCCACGGCGTCGGCGCTCACTCGCCCGCCTCGGCGCTGGACTTGACCAGCAGGGCGAAGCGCACATCGGTACAGGGGTAGTCGACGCCGCACTCGCACACCCAGCGACGGACCACGCGGGGCGGATGGGCGAAGAGAACGTCATCGGCGTCCTCAACGTCCTGATCGGACACGAGGTGACGGTCTTGCTCCTCTGGTGCTGGTGCTGGTGCTGGTGGGTCGGTGGGGGATTCATCGGGTCGATCGGGCATCGAGGGCTCCCGTCGGGTCGTCTCCTAGCTGCTCACGGCTCTTGCGTTCGAGGCGGCGTGCGGGCACGCCCCGGCACGCCCGGCCGAACGGGGGGACCGACCGACCGGGCGCTTCCTGCGCGGTGGGAACGAACCAGCTCCGGGTTGCAGACCTGGGAGCCAGCCAAGGGAGAGCGTATATAACAGGTCATGTAAGCGCAAGCATCGACTACACATTGCTTGCTATACAAAGTTCCTCGTGATCGAATGGCAGGGCAGACCTGGGAGACACCAATGCCCGCCAAAGCGAAGTGGGCGCTGATCGCCGACGGCATCCGCGCTCAGATCAAGTCCGGCGAACTTGCGCCGGGCGACAAGCTGCCCTCGACCTCCGAGCTGTGCCGTCAGCATGACGTCTCGGCCATCGTCGTTCGTCAGGCCATCAACGCGCTCAAGATCGAGGGCTTGGTGGAAGGCGTCGGTGGCGTCGGAGTGTTCGTCGCCGAGCGCTGAGCGCTGAACGGCCCCAATCTCGTGGCGTCGCTCTAGATCTTGGACAGTTTCCGTTAGCTCGTAACGGAAACTGTCCAAGATCTGGTCGCAATCGGGGCTCGGCCGAGGTGCCGTTGGCAAACTCCGTCAGACCAGCTCGCTTGCCGCATCCACCACCCACGAGGTGACGTGGGAGCTAGCAGCCGGTCGCGCTGGGTGCGCGGATCTCGTACGCTCCCATGTGGTCTCTGCCGGTGCGGTGGTGGAGGCGATGGTCGATCACGGGGAGGTGCGCGTGAGCGCAGCGCAGATCATCGCGAGGTTGGCGGCGGCGTCGCAGAAGTTGGACGAGGCGAAGGCCAAGACCGCAGCGGCAGCACAGGACGCGGCCGAGGCGCGAGCACTTGTCGCCGGCGCGCTGGAGGGTGTGGCCGCCGGTCCGCTGGTCGGCATGATCGACTCGTACCGTCAGGCGCTCGCGCAGGCGTCCCAGGGTGGCGACCCCGCCAAGCAGCATGTGCAGGAGACGATCGCCAAGGTCCGAGCGCTGGGAAACTGACCACGGGTGGTGGCAGCTCAATCCACCAACCACCCGCGGTCGTGAAACCAGTCATCAGGTCTGCAGTCCCTCGACGACTCGATGGCGCGAACCGGAACCAGGCAGCGCCACCGGCGCCGCGCCGCCAGCATCTCAGCAGTGAGTCGATCGGGTGGTGGACCTCGGCCACGGCTGCGGCCTACGCGAGCTTCCAGGAATTCTTGCCCACGACCGTCAAGGCGGTTGCAGGTACTCTGCTGGCTGCTGCTGCCGCAGCCGGATCTTTCAAGGCGTGGAGAGCGAAGCACCGAGACGGAGGGCCGGGCCGTGAAGATCAATGATCAGGTAGAGGCTCTGGTCAGAGCTGTCCTGGATGCTGCTGTCCACCGTGATTCCGGCAGGTTCGACAGCGCACTGGACGCCTTGAGTACCAGTCAGGAGGCGTTGACCAAGGCAGTAGAGCTGACGCTGGCCGTGAACGCCGCGGTTCTGTTCGAAGTCCACGATGGCCTGCCTCCCACCAATGAGATCAACGAACTCTCGCACAACATCGCTCATCAGGAACGATGGGCCGAGGTCTCCGCGGAGGACGTGCGAGCCATCCTGGCCGCCGTGACGACCGGCAATCCGCCACGAGTCGCGAACACAGCGGGCGGCGTGAGTGCAGTGTTCGTGGTCGCAGCCAATCTGCTCGCCACAGCCTCCCAGCCCGACGAGGGGGAGTGGTGGTTCAACTATCTGGACAAGGTGGAGGCCGCGATTGAGGCGGCCGGGTGACGTATGCGCCGGATCCGGTCACTCGGGACGGCGCCAGTGATCAGGTGATGAAAAGTAGGTGTCGGGGGCGGTTCTGACCTACTTCTCATCACTTGATCATCGGACGCGCCGTTGGTGGCGTGCGACGACGGCTCGGCCACTGTCTTAGCGGGTGATGCGGAAGGTCTGCTCGAAGTTCGGGTAGTCGCAGACGTCCTGGTTGCATAGTTCGAATCCGCCGCTGATCAGCGCGACACCCTTGTGGAGGACCAGCCCGCCGCCCTCCACCCACGCTCGCCCGGGCACGGCTTGCGGCTCGCCAGTGCAGCTGTTGAGTGGCGCCCAGCCGGACGCGTAGGCGACCCGGTCGCCCGACCGCTGCCGGACGATCAGCTCGGTCGCGCCGGACAGGCCGGCTGGGCAGGTCACGGTGAGGGTGATGTCCACTGCGACACCGCGCGCTACCAGGGTCGCGGACGTGACTTCGACGGTGCTTGCCGCGCTCGCTGGCGTCGGCGCCAGCATGACGGAGAGCGACAGCCCGAGCAGTGCGATGGTGGTGATGATGCGGCGCACGGCGGTTCTCCTTGTCGGAGTGGGTGCTTACCTGCGGTCACCCTAGCCCTCACCGGCAATGAGGTATATCAATCGCGCTCGATGACGACGACCGGGATCTCACGGTCGGTTTCCTTCTCGTAGCGGGCGTACGTCGGGAAGACCTTCGTCATCACCGGCCACAGCCGGACGCGCTCCTCGCCGGTCGCGGTCCGGGCCCGACCCGTGATCCGCTCCGCACCGACCTGGATCTCCACAACAGGGTCGGCGCTCAGGTTCAGGTACCAGGCGGGGTGCTTGGCCGCGCCGCCGTTGGACGCCACCAGCAGGTAGTTGTCGCCGTCGCGCCCGTACATCAGGGCCGTGCGACGCAGCTTGCCCGATCGGCGTCCGCGGGTGGTGAGCAGCAGCGAGGGTACGCCGTGGAAGGTGCCCCCGTCCGCGCCGTCGGACTGCACGTAGCGCCGGATGTGGCTGGCGACCCAGCCGACCGGGCTGTCCTCGATCGTCTCGTGCTGCTCTGCTGCGGTCACGGGCCCACCTCCTCGCTGGAGCCTAACGACGCTGAACGCCTCCGCGCGGCCCGGCCCACATTCTGGCGGCGCAAGCAGTCGTCACGAGGCCAGCAGGTCGAACAGGCCGCCGATGGCGAAGAGGACGGCCGCAGCCCACCGGAGAAGGCGAAACGGCCGAGTCTGGTTGAGCAGTCCGCCGTAGCCGGATAGTAGGGCGCCCCACACGCGGTAGGGCGCCGCTGACACGAGAAGACGCAGTGTCGGGAAGGAGATGATCGTCGCTATCACGGCGAGTACGAGGCCGGGATAGGTCCAGGACGCCCCCTTGTTCGTGAAGCCGGCAGTAAAGGCGACGAGGCCGACGAGCACGCCGGACGCGCCGAGGACGACGAGGCAGCCACTGTCGGAGCGCTCCATGTCCAGGACCAGGTTCCGTTCGTCCGCCGGTAACTGGCTGCCGATCAGTGCGTTGATTCGGCTCCGGGCGTAGGCCTGCTGTTGCGGACACACGTCGACCTCGTGCCGTCCCCCGCAGGTGTGCGCATCGGGGATCGTGGCCATGACCTGACTGTGGAAGTCGCGGTAGGTGGCAAGTGCCACGTTGAGCCCCACGGGAACGGCATCCGGAGGTTTGTTGACAAGGCGCACGTAGGCGAGCGCCTGGCCGGGCGAGACGATCGTGGTTGTCCGTACGACGTCTTTGAGAACGTTTGCCTGGAGCTTCAGTAGCCGACGAACCTCGCGTTTGCGCCGCGTCCGGCCCAACGGCCCGTCGGCGCGCTCAATGGTCCGCTGTCCCCACTCCTTCAGCTGCTCCGGATCGGGCAGGTCCAGAACGACGGTGAGCCCGGCCAGGTAGAGCATCGACTTGCCGAGACGACCCCAAAGGACCATGGCCACACCGAAAAGCTCCAGGTTCTCCGTCGGCCTACCCGCGAACCACGCATCGACGAGGTCGATCAAGCCACCCATGCCTGAACTCCGACCGATAGGGACAGCGGCAGACAGGTCGATGGTGGCAGGTGGGGTAAAGCGAGGAAACGGTCAGGCGCGTGAGCGGGGCAGGCAGCACTTCTTGTACTTGGCGCCGGACCCGCACCAGCAGGTGTCGTTGCGGCCGGGCGGCCAGGCCGTCACGCCGGTCTCGTCGAGGCTGTCGGCGTACTCGTCGAGGGTTTCCTCGCTGGTGGGGTCGCTTCCGGTGCGTTCGGCGAAGGCCGCCAGGCCGTCGACGGTGCCGACGACCACGCCCAGGTCGGCGCCGCCCATCCCGGAGGCGTCGACGAGGGCGCGTTCGAGCTGGGCGCGGTGATCGTCCCAGGTGGCGGGGTAGCTGTCGGCGAGGGTGGGCCAGCGCAGCAGCAGCGCGGTGAACTCCGCCTGCGGCCAGAAGAGCAGCGTCGCCGGGCCGTCGTCGAGGGCGTCGAGCGCGTGGGTGCTCGCGGCGCGCAGCCGGTCGGCGAGGTTGTCGTACTCGTCGTGGGGTAGGCCTTGCTCTTCGCGCAGGTCGTGCCGCCGCTGAGCCAGGCCGTAGATCATCGCGGCGGCCTCGTCCTGGGCGTCTTCAGAGTCGTGCTGCTGGGTGCGGGTCCGTTCCAGGATGGCGTCCAGTGCCCCGGTGAGCCATTCCAACGCCGTGTCGCTGTGGCCGGACTCGGCCAGCTCGTCGACCAGGTACGTGGCCGCCGGGTCGGTCTCCAGCAGCGGACGCAGGGCGGTCAACTCGGCCATGCCCTCGTCCGAGCGGTCGAGGCGCAGCAGCAGACCGCCGCGCACCGCCCGGGCGTACGCGTTGTCGTCCGGCTGCTCGGCGATGGCGCGGGTGGCCAGGGCGAGCGCGTCGGCCAGGTCGCCGGCCTGCTCCAGGATGTCCGCAGCGACCAGCAGGGCGTACCCGGTGTCGTCGGGGTCGGCGACCCGTCCCTCGTCGACGGCGCCCACCAGTTCGGCGACGAGCGCGGCCGGGTCCGGGCTCCCGGGGCCCAGGGCGCCGATCTCTTCGATGCGGTCGGCGGTCAGCAACTCGGACATGTGCGCATCCTGAAAGACGACGGACGGTGGGTGGGGAGAGCGGCCAGCGTACTCCTGGACAGGGAGCAGCCCGGGCGGCGAACCGCCCGGGCTGCGACACGTTCCGTCAGCGGGTCGCCGGCATGGTGGCGAACTCGCCAGCTAGCTCCGACTCGACGATCGTCGCGGCGGACGGCCGGCGACCGGCCGACGCCCGCCGGGCGGACGGGACGGCGAGGGCCGCGACCGCGGCGGCCAGGGCGATCGCCGTGAGGACGAGAAACCCCATCGTGAAGCCGGCCTCCCGGGGCAGCCCGTTGGCCTGCGGGTGCGCGGTGATCACGCCGCTGACCACGGCGGCGCCGATCGCGCCGCCGATGGTGCGGATGTTGGCGTTCATGCCGGTCGCCACGCCGGTCTGGCTGGCCGGCACGCTGCCGACGATCAGGTTGGCCATCGACGCGAAGGCCAAGCCGATGCCGAGGCCGACCAGGCCGCCGGCGATGGCGACCTCCCAGCGGGTGTCGTGCGCGGTGGCGAGCATCGCGGCGGCGGCCACGTTGAGGGTGGCACCGGTGGTGAGCTGCGCCTTGGCGCTGAAGACGGCCTGGAGTCGCCCGGCGACGATGCCGGCGACGAACATCGCGACGAGCATCGGCAGCATGAGCAGGCCGGCCTGGCTGATGCTGGCGCCGAAGCCGTAGCCGGCGACGGTCGGGGTCTGCACGAACTGGGGAAGGAACGCGTACACGGAGAACATCGACGCGCCGTAGAGCAGGGCGACCAGGTTGGTGGTCCAGACGCCGGGCAGGCGCATCATCCGCATGTCGATCAGCGGGTTGGGCGAGCGCACCTCGGTGACCAGCCAGCCGGCCAGCAGCACCACGGCGAGTGCCAGCAGGCCGAGGACCCGGGTGGAGGTCCAGCCCCACGTGGCGCCCTGGCTGATTGGCAGCAGCAGCGCGACCAGCCAACCGGAGAGCAGCAGTGTGGCGCGCCAGTCGATGCGACCGGGGGTACGGACCGGCGACTCGGGCACGAACAGGTGCGCGGCCACAGCGGTCAGCCCGACCACGACCATCGGGATCCAGAACAGCCAGCGGTAGTCCAGCGTGCTGACGATCGGACCGGCCAGCACGATGCCCAGGCCACCGCCGACGGCGACGATCGCCGAGATGGCGGCCACGGCGGTGGAGACCCGCGCGGCCGGGAACTCGTCGCGGATGATGCCGAACGACAGCGGGAAGACCGCTCCGCCGATGCCCTGGACGACCCGGGCGAGGATGAGGACGCCGATGTTCGGCGCGATGGCGGCGAGCAGGCAGCCGAGGGCGAGGGCGGCGAGCGAGACGACAAGCATCCGCTCCTTGCCGACCATGTCGCCGACGCGTCCGAGGATCGGCGTGAAGATCGACGCGCTGAGCAGGTAGGCGGTCAGGACCCAGGTCACGGTGTTCTGGGAGGTGTGCAGGTCCTGCTGGATGGTCGGCAGTACCGGGGTGATCAGCGACTGGAGCATCGCGAAGAACCCGGCGCCGGCCGCGAGCACGGTGAAGGTGAGCCGACGCGAGCTGCGTCGGGAGGTCACTGCCACGAGAGAAAACTCCCTGATTACGTACGGGAATGAGGCTTGTCACCCGTCGTCTGTGACGGGAGGTCTGTCGGGGTCCGGGCGATCGGGGTGGCCAGGCGGCGATCGGGCGGGTCCCGAGGTAGAGTAACCGGAGGCAGGCCTCCGGGATTCCGGAGGGGTGCCTCCACTAAGCTAGCGGAGGGTTCCCTCCGGATGCAACCAGGGTGAGGTGACGCACGTCATGGCCAGCGCAGGGCAGGCGCCCGAGGTCTTCGCCCAGCGGCCCAAGCGGGCCGACGCGCGGCGTAACTACGACGCCCTGATCGCGGCGGCGCGCGACGCGTTCGCCGAGCACGGGGCCGCCGCCTCGCTGGAGGACGTGGCCCGGCGAGCCGGGGTGGGCATCGGCACGCTCTACCGCAACTTCCCGAGCCGCCGTCACCTGTTCGAGGCCGTCTACGTCGAGGAGGTCCGGGCGCTGTGCCACTCCGCCGAGGGTCTTGCCGAGCTGCCACCCTGGGACGCGCTCGTCGCCTGGCTGCACCGCTTCGTCGCGTACGTCGCCACCAAGCGGGCGCTCGCCGAGCAGCTGCTGCACGACTCCGAGATCTTCGCCAGCTGCCGGACGGAGATCTTCTCCGCCGGTGAGCCGCTGATGCGTCGCGCCCAGTCCGCCGGTGTGGTCCGTGACGACATCGGCTTCGACGACGTGGTGCGGCTGATCAGTGGCCTCACCATGGCCCAGTTCCCGTCGCCCGAGCAGCGTGACCGGGTGCTCGGCGTGGCCCTGGACGGCCTGCGCCCACCGGCCGCCCCGCGCTGACGCCCCCGGCCGGCCGCGTCGCGGCGTTGACGCCCCGGCCGACGCGCCGCGGCGTTGACGCCCCGGCCGAAGCGCCGCGCCGGTGACGCCCGCCTGACCGATCAGCGGTCGACCAGTAGCAGCCACTCGTCGTCGAGGCGTTCGACGGTCGTGCCCGCCGGCCAGCGGTGACCTGGATCGGCGACCGCCCGGGCCTGCTCGACCTGCGGTGGCCGGCTGAACTGTGTGTCGCGGAAGCTGGCCATGCCGTGGAACCGGGCCCGGCCGAAGTTCGCGGCGTCGACGAAGCGGGCCCTGTCGAACAGCGCCTCCGCGCCGAACACCGTCCAGCGGAACAGCGCCATGTTCGTGAAACGGACCGAGTGGAAGTTGGTCGGCCCGCCGAACTCGGTGTGCTCCATCGACAGAGCGCCGTCGAAGACGGCCTCCCGGAACGAGGTGGCGTCCTCGAAGCGGGCGGCGTCGAAGCTGGTCGGCTGACCGAAGGTCACCCGGCGAAACGAGGTCGGGCCGGTGAAGCTGGCTCGCCGGCAGGACAGGCCGCCGGGAAAGGCGGAGCCGTCGAAGCTGGCCCCACCGCCGACGCGAAGGCCGTCGAGGACGACCTCGCCGTCGGCCGCGAGCCCCTCGAAGACCACGTCGTCGAAGGCCGCCGCGCCGAGCAGGAGACGCCCCCGCGCCGCCGCGCCCGCGAAGGTGGTCGCACCGGTGAACACCGCATTGGTGAAGTTGGCGTCCACGAGCGTGCAGCCGGCGGCGTCGAAGTCGACGAGCGTGGCACCGGCCAGGTCGAGCCTCAGCTCCGGCCAGGGGGCCGCGTCGTCCGCACGCAGGTGCCGGGTGAGCACGCGCTGCGCGCTGCGCCGGACCTCCGTCTCGCGCGGCTCGCCGTCGGGCGCCGGCATCCGCAGGTACGCGCAGAGCACCGCCGCGATCGTCGGGCGCTGCCCCGGGTTGTCCTGACCGAGGCGCTCCAGCGCGTGCAGGCCGCCGAGGCGTACCGCCGCGCTGTCGTTGCCGAGCAGCTCGACCGCCCGGGTGTAGAGCTCGGTCAGTCGACGCTCCGCCGCGTCGTGCTCGGCGGCCCCGGACTGTCGGTCCTGGTGGCGCTGCGCGGCCTCGGCCACCGCCTCGGCGTGCGCCTGCACCCGGTCCCGGTGCACCTGGTCCCGGGCGGCGACGCTCTCCTGGTGCCGCTGCGCGCGTTCGGCGATCCACTGGCGACGGGCGGCGAGCAGCAGCGCGAGCCCTCCGCCGGTGCCGGCGACCACGGTCAGGCCGGTGCGGATCGCGTCGATGCGCAGCGTGGCGCGGGTGTCCGGTTGGCTGGCGCGGTCGGCCTCGGTGAGCAGCAGGTCCAGCACCAGCCAACCCAGGGCGACGGCGACCAGTAGGCCGACCAGGACCAGCCACCACGGCATGACCCGCAGCTCGCGCTCGGTGGGTTCGTCGACAGCCACGGCCACAGCATGCCAGTCGTCGTCGGTGTCCGAGATGGAGCGTGGCGGTATGACCGTTTACGCCCCCGCCGGAACAACGGGTTACCGGCGCGTAACAAGTCATTGACGTTTCTAAATTGTTGCGGGGATGATCGTCGCACGGTCGACCGGACACCCCACCCACCTGCCCGGTTCGCCGGGTGCCTCCCCCCGGAGGTGCAGCCATGCTGCTCCGAAAGACCGCCCTCGTCCTGGCCCTCGCCACCGCCGCGGTGCTCGCGTCCACCGCCACGGCGACCGCCGCCCCCGCCGATCCCGCCCCGGCCACCGCCGCCCCCACCACACCCTTCGCCGCCGCGGCGGCCAACCCCGTCATCGTGGTCGGCGGGCTGAGCGGCGTCGCGGTCGCGTACGAGCCGATCGCCGCCCGCCTACGCGCCGACGGCTACCGCGCCTTCATCTACCAGCTGCCCGGGCTGGGCCTCGGTGACATCCCCACCTCGGCCCGCGCGTTCGCCGGCTACGTCGACCAGGTCCGCGCCAGCACCGGCGCGGCGACGGTGGACGTCGTCGCCCACTCCGAAGGCGGCCTGGTCAGCCGGTACTACCTCAAGCGGCTCGGCGGCACCGCCACCGTCGGCCGGTACGTCAGCCTGGGCACCCCGCAGTACGGCACGTACGTCGCCAACATCGTGGCGTTCCTGGGTCTGGGCAGCTGCGCCGGCGTCGTGGCCTGCCAACAGATGACCATCGGCTCGGCGTTCCTCGCCGACCTCAACGCCGGCGACGACACCCCGGGTGCGGTGCGCTACACCACCATCCGCACGTTGCAGGACGAGTTGGTCCGGCCGACCGGGAACGCCGCCGTCAACGACGGCGCGACGAACGTGCTGATCCAGGCGTACTGCCCGCTGCGGGTGGTGGGGCACCTCGGTCTGGTGCTCGACGGCACGGCGTACACCATCGTGCGCGGCGCCCTGGTCGACGGCCCGGTGCGACCCAACTGCCTCGCGCTCTGACCCGCTCCGGTGCGGCGGTCCCCAGGGGCCCGCCGCACCGGAGTCGCGACGCCGAGTGTCGGGTGCGCGACGATCCCGCGAAACGGTGTGGCAGACATCAGATGTGCTCGATAGCCTGCTCCGGCTGTCCATTCCCGACAGTGGACGCCATCCTTCCAGAGGGAGCAGCGCTCATGACCGAGCCGCCCACCGTGCCGCCGGAGAACACCCCGCCGACCGTGCCGCAGCTCGACGTCCGGGCCGCCCAACCGCCGTCGGCCGACACCCCGCCGCCCACCGGTGGGTTCGCCGACCGCCCACCCGGCTACCCCAGCGCGCTGGTCTGGCTGCGCGCCGGGATCCTGCGGGACTGGCGCGGCGTGCTCGGCGCGTTCCTCGCCACCTGGTTCTACCTGCCGGTCGCGCTGCTCATGGCGTTCTGGGGCGGTCTCACGTTCGCCATCGCCGGGCTCTTCGCCCTCGGGTCGGGCGCCGACGACCAGGTGCCCCAGGCGCTGCGCGACGCCCCGCTGATCGGCTCCCTGATCGAGGCGTTCCTGACCCGCTCCGGCGGGGTGCTCGGCGGTGTGGCCGGCTTCGTCATCGGCTTCCTGGTCGGCTTCCTCGTCGTGCTGGCGCTGCCCTGGCTGGGCGTCGCCGACGAGCCCTTCGCGCTGCTCACCGGCCTGATCGGCACGGTCATCGCGGCGGCGCTGATCGGAGTCCTCTACACGCTCTACCGGGTGCTGCTCGAACCACGCCTGCTGGTCGTCTCGGGTGCCCGCCAGCCCAGCCGCCGCGAGTACGCGCGGCTGCGCCCCGTGCTCGACGAGTGCGCCCGACGGCTCGGCCTGCCCAGCGTGCCGCGGCTGCTGATGGAGGACGACCCGGTCCTGAGCAACGCCCGGACGTACGCCCGGCACGTGGTGGTCACCACCGCCGTGCTGACCGAACCGGACGACGAGGTGGCCGCGCTGCTCAGCCACGAACTGGTGCACTGGCGCACCGGGGACGAGATCACCAGCGCCTTCGTCCGCGGCGTCGGCCTGCCGCTGACCCTCGCGCACGCCCTGCCGACCTGGCTGATGCGGACGTTCCCGCACCCGGCCACCAACTTCGTGGTCTTCGTGTTCTTCTGGCCGGTGCTGCTCACCATGCGGTACGTGGTGCTGCCGCTGCACGCCCGCGACGTGCGGGCGGCCGAGTACCGGGCCGACCTCGGCGCCGTGCTCACCGGGCAGGTCGATGGGCTGCGGCGCATCCTGGAACGGCGGCTGTCCTTCGAGACCGGCCGCAGCGGCTGGGACGAGGCGGTCTGCGCCACCCACCCACCACACGAGCTCCGGCTCGACGCGCTGGAGCGGGCGTCGCTGGCCGGTGCGCCCGCCGGGGCGGGCCAGCCCGTCACCGTCGACCGGCTGTTCAACCACTCCGGCCCGGTCGGCACCCGCCGCACCTGGCTGCTGGTCGGCGCCCTCGCCCTGGTCGCCTGTTTCGGCACCAGCGGGCTCGGCGTGGTGCAGTGGGCGTTCTTCCGCCCCCAGGCGGCGATCGACGGCTACTTCTCCGCGCTCGCCGACCGGGACAGCGAGGCCGCGCTCGGCTACCTGACCGACCAGGGCAACGGCACCGACCGTGACCTTCTCGGCAAACTGCTGCGCGGCAAGGGCTACCAACCACCCACCGACGTCGAGATCAGCTCGCTGGAGCGCGACGGCGAGACCGCCACCGCCACCGTGGCGTACCGGTTGGGTGACGCGCGGCAGACCGCCACCCTCGCCCTGCGCCGCCAGGACGAGACCACCGCCGGGCTGTTCCACGGCTGGCGGTTGAGCGGCGGGCCGACCCCACTCAACGCCGCGATCGCCGACCCCGGGGTACGGCTCAACGGGGTCGAACTGCCGGTCGCCACCGAGGGCCCGCCGCTGGTGCTGTTGCCCGGCGGCTACACCGCGACCGGCCCCTCCAGCGCGCTCAGCGAGACGCCGAGCGCGACCGTGCTGGTCGGCCCGGGGGAGACCGCCGCCACCCTGCAACTGGCGCCGGTGCTCAAGCCGACGGCGATCGAAGCGGTCGAGGCCCGGGTACGCGCCTGGTTGGACGAGTGCGCCAAGCAGACGGTCGCCGCCCCGCCGGGCTGCCCGTTCCGCTACTACGGCGGCTCCACCCAGAAGGTCACCTGGAAGATCCTGGAGTACCCGAAGCTCGCCGTCGAACTCACCGGCCCGGCCAGCGCCCAGGTCTCCACCCCGTACGAGACCCAGGGCAGGGTGCAGGTCAGCGGCACCACCACCTACTTCGGCACCAGCTCGCCGTTCAAGGACGAGGACGGGTTGACCGTTGCCGGCGTCGCCACCGCCGACGGGGACAGCGTGACCTTCCGACCCGCCGCCGACTCAGCGGGAGACTGAACAGTGACCGACAGCGATTCCGCAGCGCGGCTGCCCCTCCGGCTGACCATCAACCCCCGGCAGCGCCAGCCGTCGTCCGTCGACCTGCTGACCTGGATCCACCGCCGCCCGGAGTACCGGCCGGTGGTCCGCGCGGCCGGTGGCGGCGGGGGCCGACCGGGCTTCAGCGACGCGGTGATCATCGCGGTGCTGGCCCAGGGGCTGCTTCCAGGGCTGTTCAACCTGTTGCAGTCCTGGGTCGACCAGCAGCGCACCGAGGCCAGCATCCGGATCCAGAGCGGGGACACCGAAGTGGAGCTGCAGGTGAGCGGACGGACCGACTCCGCTCGCCTGCTGGCCCAGGCCACCGAGGCGCTGCGCGCCGCCCGAGAGCCCGGTCCGGAGCCCGGTCCGGACGCCGCCGGCCGATCCGACGGCGCCCGGTAGCCCGGTTAAAACGCTGCTGATCCGACGGCGTCGGACCGGCGGGTCAGCTCGCCTTGGCGAGCGCCTCGAACTCGTCGTCGGTGAGCCGCACGTCGGCAGCGCCCACGTTCTCCTCCAGGTGCGCCACCGAGGACGTGCCGGGGATCGGCAGCATCACCGGCGAGCGGCGCAGCAGCCAGGCCAGCGCGAGCTGCGCGGGCGACGCGCCGTGCGCGGTGGAGATGGCGTCCAGTGGGCCGCCCGGGCGGGCCAGCTCACCGGTCGCGATCGGGAACCACGGGATGAACGCGAGGTCGTTGCGCTCGCAGTACTCCAGCACGTCCTCGGCGCTGCGGTTGGCGAGGTTGTACAGGTTCTGCACCGAGGCGATCGTGGTGATCGCCCGGGACTCCTCGATCTGCGCGACGCTCACCTCGGACAGCCCGATGTGCTGGATCTTGCCCTCCTCCCGCAGCAACGCCAGCTCACCGAGCTGGTCGGCGAGCGGCACCTTCGGGTCGATCCGGTGCAGCTGGTACAGCGGGATGCTGTCCACGCCGAGGTGACGCAGGCTCAGCTCGCACTGCTGGCGCAGGTACTCCGGGCGGCCCAGCGCCCGCCAGTCGCCGGGGCCGGAGCGGCTCAGCCCGGCCTTGGTCGCGATGACCAGGTCATCGGCGTACGGGTGCAGGGCCTCCCGGATCAACAACTCCGAGACGAACGGCCCGTAGGAGTCGGCGGTGTCGATGAACGTCACGCCCAGCTCGACCGCACGGCGCAGCACCCGCACCGCCTCGGCCGGGTCCTTCGGGTCACCCCAGACCCCCGGGCCGGTGATCTGCATGGCCCCGTAGCCGAGCCGGTTGACGGTGACGTCGCCACCGATCCGGTACGTGCCGGACGCCTTCGCGGGCTGCTCACTGATATTTGTCGCCATTGCCCGATCCCCAATCGTCTCGTCGTGGCGGGCGTGGACAGCGCGGGCGTGAAGTGCCCACCCGCCACCGACGGATCATCCCCCGGAACCCCGCCGCCATGCCGTCGGTCGGCCGAGTGTGGGCCCGAACACGCCACGGGCGCGCCGAGCCGAGTTGCCGGGAAGCGCCCGGTACGACCGTGGTGTCCGTGCGACGCTGGCCGGAGCCGGTGCGTTCCGGAGCGACGGCGGAGGGAGCACCCATGGGAGTGCCGCAGGTCAACTTCGCGCTCGACACGTACGAGTGCATCGTGATCTATCCCGGCGCGGCCGGGCGGGCCCTGCCCGGCGAGACCGTGCAGCGGTTGCAGGCCGAGCACGCCGAGCACATGCAGGCGTTGCAGCGCCGCGGCATCATCCTGGTCGCCGGCTCGATCGACGGAACGACAAGTAACCCGGAGCCGCCGATCGGCTTCGGGCTGGCCCGCACCGGCAGCGTCGACGACGTCCGCAGCGTGCTGGAGGCCGACCCGGCGGTGCAGGCCGGGCTCTACCGGGTGGAGGTGCTGACCTTCCTCTGCCCGGCCGGTTCCCTGGAGTTCCCGCTGGTCAAGACGGAAAGCTGAGCCGCCGCTCCATCGGTGGCTGTCGTGATGGCGACGGCGCTCGCCCGCCTGCCGGTGCTACGGTCGCGCCCAGCGCGGGCCGCCGCCGCCGGGGCGTACCCGGTGTCGTGGGTCGGCCCCGGTCGAGGAGTCGCCATGATCTCCGCCGCCACCCCCGATGCCGCGTCGGCCGCCGCCCGACTGCGTGCCCTGCTCGGCGACCGGCTGCACGAGCCGGGCGATCCCGGTTACGCCACCACCACCCGGCTCTGGAACGGCGCGGTGGCGGGCACGCCCGTGCTGGTCGCCCAGTGCCGGGACGCCGACGAGGTGGCCGAGGTGGTCCGCGTCGCCGCCCGGTGTCACCTGCCCTTCTCGGTTCGCTCCGGAGGGCACGACTGGGCTGGCCGCGCGCTGCGCGACGGCGGTCTGGTGCTCGACCTGACCGGGCTGCGCGCGGTCCAGGTCGACCCGGGCGCGGCCACGGTGACCATCGGCGGCGGCACCACGGCGGCCGAGTTGCTCGCCGCGGCCCGCCCGTACGACCTGGTGGTCCCCACCGGCGTGGTCGACGCCGTGGGGATGGCCGGGCTCACCCTCGCCGGCGGGTACGGCCCACTGTGCGGCCGGTTCGGTCTCTCCCTGGACAGCCTGCTCGGCACCGAGGTGGTCCTCGCCGACGGCCGCCGGGTCACCGCCGATCCCCGCCACGACGCCGAGCTGTACTGGGCGCTGCGCGGCGGCGGTGGCAACCTCGGCGTCGTCACCGAGCTGCGCTTCCGCGCGCACCGACTGCCCGGCGTACTGGCCGGCATGATCATGTTCGCGCTGTCCGAGGCGCCGGCCGTGCTGCGCGGCTACGGCGCGCTGGTCGCCGAGGCCCCGGACGAGCTGACCGTGATGGCCGGTTTCCTGCCCGGCCCGGCCGGCGAGCCGGTGATCTTCGTCTGCCCGTTCTACAGCGGCCCGGACCTGGCCGCCGGGGCACCGTGGATGGACCGGCTGCGCGCGCTGGGCACGCCACTGGTCGACCAGATCGGCCTGATGCCGTACGCGGACGCCCTGCGCATGTTCGACGGCGGGATGGTCGACGGCAACCACTACCTGCTGCGGACCCGGTGGTTGCCCGCGCTCACCGACGGCGTGGTGGACACGCTCGTCGACGCGGCCCGGCAGGTCACCTCGCCGTTCTCCGCGCTGGCCGTGCACCACTTCCACGGCGCGGCCACCCGGGTCCGACCCGCCGACACGGCGTTCGGGCTCCGCGCCGACCACCTGATGACCGAGGTCATCGCGGTCTGGGCGCCCGGCGACCAGGCCGGCCCGCACCGCGAGTGGGCCGAGCGGACCTCGGCGGCCCTCGCCCCGCACGCCCTGCCCGGTGGGTACCCCAACCTGCTCGCCCCGGAGGAGACCGACCGGGTCCGGCTCGCCTACGGCGCGAACTGGGCGCGGCTACGCCACGCCAAGCGCCGCTACGACCCCCGCGACCTGCTCCACGCGGTGCCCACCCTGCCGCCCCCGGGACACCCGGAATGAGCCCCCGCCCGCCGCCGTCGGGGCACCCGCAGTGAGCCGCCGCCGGGAGCACCCCGACACCGCACGCCACCGGAGGCGTACGATTCCCGGCGCGCGGTCGCTGATGCCCGTCGCCACAACGTTCCCGGTGCGGTTCCGCCCGCCGGCCCGACGCGCACCGCGCGTCGTTGGACAACTGTTCCGCTGCCTGCAAGGGGTCGGCCCCGAGTCCGACCTGAAGGAGAGACTAGCCTGATGGGCGTGACACGCCGCGCGAAGATCGTCTGCACTCTTGGTCCCGCCACCTCGTCCCCGGAGCGCATCCGGGGTCTCGTCGAGGCCGGCATGAACGTGGCGAGGCTCAACTTCAGCCACGGCAGCCACGCCGACCACGAGGCGGTCTACCGACTGGTCCGGGAGGCGTCGGAGGCAGCAGGTAAGCCGGTCGCCGTCCTCGCCGACCTGCAAGGCCCCAAGATCCGGCTCGGTCGGTTCGCCGACGGCCCGCACGAGTGGCGTACCGGTGACTCGGTCGTCATCACCGGCGACGACGTCATCGGCACCAAGGAGCGGGTCTCCTGCACCTATACCAAGCTGCCCCAGGAGGTGAAGCCCGGCGACCGGCTGCTGATCGACGACGGCCGGGTCGCCGTCGAGGTCACCGATGTCACCGGCAACGACATCCGCTGCCTCGTCACCGAGGGCGGCCCGGTCTCCAACAACAAGGGCGTGTCCCTGCCCAACGTGGCGGTCAGCGTGCCCGCCATGTCGGACAAGGACGCCGAGGACCTGCGCTTCTCCCTGGGTCTCGGCGTCGACCTGGTGGCGCTGTCCTTCGTCCGCTCGGCCGAGGACATCAAGCTCGTGCACAACATCATGGCCGAGGAGGGCGTGTTCCGGCCGGTGCTCGCCAAGGTCGAGAAGCCGGAGGCGGTGGAGCACCTGGAGGCCATCGTGCTGGCCTTCGACGGTGTCATGGTCGCCCGCGGTGACCTCGGTGTCGAGATGCCGCTGGACGAGGTCCCGCTGGTGCAGAAGCGCGCCGTGCAGCTGTGCCGGGAGAACGCCAAGCCCGTCATCGTGGCCACCCAGATGCTCGACTCCATGATCGAGAATTCCCGCCCCACCCGGGCGGAGGCCTCCGACGTCGCCAACGCGGTGCTCGACGGCGCGGACGCGGTGATGCTCTCCGGCGAGACCAGCGTCGGCAAGTACCCGGTGCTCACCGTCAGCACCATGGCCAAGATCGTGACGACCACCGAGGCCGGTTCGATCGGGGTGCCGCGGTTGCAGCACGACCCGCGTACCCACGGTGGCGCGCTCACCGTCGCCGCCTCGTCGATCGCCCGGGCCATCAACGCCAAGGCGCTCGTCGCCTTCTCGCAGACCGGCGACACCGTGCGACGGCTGTCCCGCCTGCACTGCGACCTGCCGCTGCTGGCCTTCACGCCGGTCCCGGAGGTGCGCGACCAGCTCGCCCTCACCTGGGGCGTGGAGACCTTCCTGATGCCGTTCGTGCAGCACACCGACGACATGTTCCGCCAGGTCGACCAGGCGCTGCTCGGCCTCGACCGGGCCAACCCCGGTGACTACGTGGTGATCGTGGCCGGCAGCCCGCCCGGCACCCCCGGCTCGACCAACACGCTGCGCGTACACCAGCTCGGCTCGCTGGTCGACGCCGCGTCGGCGCGGGCCCTGCAGTGAGCGACGGTCGGGTCGCGGTCGGCCAGGCGGCGGTGGACCAGCTGCTGGAAGTGCTGGACCTCGACCCGACCGGGGAGATGACCTTCCGGGGGATGAGCCCCCCGGTCGGCCCACAACGGGTGTACGGCGGCCAGGTTGCCGGTCAGGCCCTGGTCGCCGCCGGCCGCACCGTCGACCCGGAGCGGTTCGTGCACTCGTTGCACGGCTACTTCGTCCGCCCCGGCGACCCGGTCGAGCCGATCGCGTACGAGGTGGAGAACATCCGCGACGGCAGGTCCTTCTCGGTCCGCCGCGCGGTCGCCCTCCAGCACGGCAAGCCGATCTTCTTCATGTCGGCGTCGTTCCAGCGGGCCGAGGAGGGGCTGGACCACCAGGCCCCGGCCCCGCTGGACGTACCCCCGCCGCAGGACGTGCCGACGATGACCGACCGGCTCTCCCGTTACCCGGAGCGGCTGGGCATCTGGGGCCAGATCCCGCGACCGATCGACGTGCGCTACGTGGGCGAGCCCGGCTGGGTCCGCCCCGGCGACCGGCCCGCCGACCCGCACCAGCGCGTCTGGATGCGCATCGACGGCAAACTGCCCGACGACCCTCTGCTACACGCCTGCGCGCTCACCCACGCCTCGGACCTCACCCTGCTGGACTCGGTGCTCTCCGCGCACGGCGAGGTGTGGGGGCCGGGCGGGTTGGTCGGCGCGAGCCTGGACCACGCGCTGTGGTTCCACCGGCCGTTCCGGGCCGACGAGTGGTTCCTCTACGACTGCCTGAGCCCGTCGGCGTCGGGGGCGCGAGGGCTGGCCACCGGCCGGATGTTCACCACGGACGGCCAGCAGATCGCCAGCGCCGTCCAGGAGGGTCTGCTGCGCCGCGTCGGCGCCTGACGCTCTGGCTCCTCCCCGCCAGGTAGTTGTCGCTCATCCCCCCAGGCCTCTGGCGGGGATGATGTGGTTCAGGCCTGGTGGATGGCTTCCCCGGCGATCTCGATCTGCACCGTCTTGCCGACCAGCACACCGCCGCTCTCCAGGACGACATTCCAGAGCAGGCCGTAGTCCTCACGGTTCATCTCGGCCGTCGCGCTGAATCCGAAGATGTTCTGCCCGTACGGATCCTGACGAGCGCCACCAAAATTCACCTCCAGGTCGACGGCCCGGGTGATCCCCTTCACGGTCAACTCACCGGTGAGGACGAATCGTCCGGGAATGCCGTCGGACTGCGGCGGAACAATGTGACTCCGGCCTCGTCCGGCCAACCGGTGGTTGCGCAGACGCGCCCACTGGAATATGGGGTCCTCGTTGCCCTGCCATTTGATGCCGGTGCTTCGATATTCGAGGGTGGGAAAACGTTCCACGTCGAGGAAGTCGGGACTCTTCAGATGCGTGTCCCGGTCGACGCTCCCGGTGGTGATACTGGCCGACATGATGGTGGCCGTCACCGAGGAGAGCAGTGGGTCCTCCGCCACGAAGATCTGCGCCGTGGCCTCGGCGAACTCGCCGCGCACCGGGCTCACCATCATGTGCCGGGACAGGAAACCGATCCGCTTGTGCGCCTGATCGAGAAGATAGGTGCCGGCGACCGGGATGGTCATGCCATCCCAGGTGCGTGTGGCGACATCGGTCATCGTGTTGCCTTCCCCCCGAGCACACCCGGGTGTTTATCAATATGTAGCTGGCGGCCGGGTAAACGGCCGAACATTCGTACTCCCGCCCAGCATAGGGACGCTCCGGACCGGCATTTCCGCCGCCACCGTGTCGTGGATCATGACGTACTTCACCGGTCCCGGACGGCGGCCGTTTCACCGGTCCCGGACGACGGCCCGCACGGGTTCCGACGGCGCTACTTTCCATCGATGCGTGGCCGATCGGCCGAGGGTCGCCCGCCCGGCCGGTTGACCAGCGACTAACCTTGCCGACATGCGCCTCTCCGCCCGGGTCGACTATGCCCTCCGCGCGGCCGCCGAGCTTGCCGCGACGGCCAGCGGCCCCGGGCGCGGCCGGCCGGTCACGGCCGACCAGATCGCCCGCGCCCAGGAGATCCCCCCGAAGTTCCTGGAGAGCATCCTTCTCCAGCTACGCCGGGGCGGCATCGTGCACGCCCAGCGCGGCCCGGAGGGCGGCTACTGGTTGGCCCGCCCCGCCGAGGAGATCTCCCTCGCCGAGGTCATCCGGGTGATCGACGGGCCCCTCGCCCACGTACGCGGGCAACGCCCCGAGCAGCTCGGCTACCACGGTCCGGCGCATGCCCTCCAGGAGGTCTGGATCGCGCTACGGGCCAGCGAGCGGGAGATCCTGGAGTTGGTCAGCGTCGCCGACGTGGCCGCGGGCACCCTGCCCGCGCGCGTCACCGAACTGGCCGCTGACCCGCGCGCCTGGATCTGACCGCCGGCTCCGCCTTACCTGGCCGCTGACCCACGCTTGGGTCTGTGCGCCGCTCCGCGTCACCTGGCCGCCGACCCGTGCGCGTCGGTCTGTGCGCCGCTCGGTTCCCGGCCCGGCGCACCCCGCGGAGCGTCCCATTTATCGATCGGGGGCTTGACCCTGGCTGCCCCATCCCGCATTGTCGACCAAGTCGATAGGAGATGCCGAAAAGTCTGGGGGCGCTCGTGCGCAAGCTGTTGGTCCTCGCTCTGGTCGGGCTCGTCGCGCAACTGATCGATGGTTCGCTCGGCATGGCGTACGGCTTGACCTCGTCCACGCTGCTGCTGGTCGCCGGGGTCGCCCCGGCCGCCGCCTCGGCCTCGGTGCACCTGGCTGAGATCGGCACCACGTTCGCCGCCGGGGTCGCGCACTGGCGGTTCGGCAACGTCGACTGGCGGGTGGTGACCCGCATCGCCCTACCCGGAGCGATCGGCGCCTTCGCCGGCGCCACCCTGCTCAGCTCGATCTCCACCGAGGCCGCCGCACCGTGGATGGCCGGCATTCTCTTCACGCTCGGCGCGTACCTCCTGGTCCGCTTCGCCCGACCGCTGCGCACCGACCGGGCCGGCGGGCGGCTACGCGGTCGTTTCCTCGGCCCCCTGGGCCTGGTCGCCGGCTTCGTCGACGCGACCGGCGGCGGTGGGTGGGGCCCGGTGGCCACCCCGGCGCTGCTGGTCTCCGGCCGCATGGAACCCCGCAAGGTGATCGGCTCGGTGGACACCGCCGAGTTCGTCGTGGCCGGCGCGGCCAGCGTCGGCTTCCTGATCGGGCTGGGCGCGGAGGGATTCCTGCTCCCCACCGTCGCCGCCCTGCTCATCGGCGGGCTCATCGCCGCCCCGCTGGCCGCCTGGCTGGTGCGAATCGTGCCCGCCCAACTGCTCGGCGCGGCAATCGGCGGCGTGATCGTGCTGACCAACGCCCGCACCCTGATCCGCTCCGCCGAACTGGACGGCCCGGCCCGCCCCGCCGTGTACGCCCTGCTGGCCGCCGGCTGGCTGGCCGCCCTGGTGCTGGCCGTGCGCGCCCTACGCCGTACCCGCCGCGCCCGCGCCGAAGCCGCGAACGCTCCCGCCGCCGCTGCCGGCCCGTCCGCCGCTACCACCCCTGCTGCCGATGAAGTCCGGGTCGATCTCGCCGCAACGGGTACGTCCACCCCACGCTGAACCCCGCCCGGCCCGCCCGCTGACGCCCCGTCAACGTCGTCATCGCCGATGGTGAATCACCAAGATCGCGCTACATCCGGGATGTAGTGGCCTCCCGGCGTTTCGTGGCCACTACATCCTGGATCGAGCGTGACCTTGACGGCGGTGGGCGCCCGAAGGCCGCTCCCGGTCGGTCGGGCACGGTGTTTGTGAAGATCCGCGCAATATCAGGGATGTTGCTGTCTCTCGCGGGTCGGAGGCAGCAACATCCGGGAACTTGCGCAGATCTTGGCGCGGGGCGCGGGGCGCGGGGCGCGGAGCGCGGGGGCGCGGGGGCGCGGGGCGCGGGGCGCGGGGCCGCGGGGCGCGGGAGCGCGGGAGGTGCGGGGAGCGGGCGGGGCGGCGGCGGGACTAGGGGGTATGCAGGGTGGTGGCTGCCTTGGAGAGCAGGACCCAGGCTTCGTCGATGTGCGCTTCGGTGGTCTGCGGTGAGCCGACCGCCAGCCGCAGCGTGTAGCGGCCGGCGACGCGGGTGTGTGTCAGGTGTACGCGTCCGGTGGCGTTCGCCGAGGCCAGCAACGCCGCGTTGGTGTCGTCGTCGGCGCGCAGTCGGAAGCAGACCAGGGAGAACGGGTGCGCGGCGGCCACCTCGAACCGGTCGTCGGCGCGGATCCGCTCGGCGAAACGTTCGGCCAGCGCCACCCCGGAGCGGATGTGCGCCCGCAGCCCTTCGGCGCCGTACCAGCGCAGCACGAACCACAGCTTGAGGGACCGGAACCGCCGTCCGAGTGGCACCTGCCAGTCCCGGTAGTCGATCACCGCGCCGGATTCGGAGGCCGCGTTGCGGAGGAACTCCGGCAGGACGGTCAGCGCCTCGATCAGTTCAGCGCGGTCGGCCACCCAGAACGCGTCGCAGTCGAAGCCGGTGAGCAGCCACTTGTGCGGGTCGAAGCAGTACGAATCGGCGTACTCCAGGCCGGCGTGCGACCACCGCAGTTCGGGGCAGACGGCGGCGGCGCCCGCGTACGCGGCGTCCACGTGTAGCCAGATTCCGTACTCGGCGCAGATGGCCCCGATCTCGGGCAGCGGGTCGACGGCGGTGGTGGAGGTGGTGCCGATGGTCGCCACCACGATGGCCGGTACGTCACCGGTGGCCAGGTCGGCTTCGATCGCGGCCCGCAGCGCGCCCGGCAGCATCGCCTGGGTGTCCGGGTCCACGTCGATCGGCCGGACTCCGTCGCTGCCCAGCCCGGCGATCCGTACCGCCTTTTCGATGGACGAGTGCCCGTGGATGGAGGTGTAGGCGCGGTAGCGCCGGTCGATGCCGGTGTGCCGCCAGCGGCCGCCGCTGGCCCGGTGCAGGGCGGCCAGGGTGGCCACCAGCGTCGCCGAGGAGGCCGAGTCCTGGATGACCCCGCCGCCGGTGCCGGTCGAGCGGAACCGTGGTGGCAGGTCCAGCAGGTGGGCCAGCCAGTCCATCATCACCGTCTCCAGCTCGGTGCAGGCCGGGCTGGAGGCCCAGAGCATGCCCTGTACGCCGAGGCCGGAGCTGACCAGGTCGCCGAGCACACTCGGGCCGGAGGTGTTGCCCGGGAAGTAGCCGAAAAAGCCCGGGTGCTGCCAGTGGGTCAGCCCCGGTACGACGATCGAGTCCAGGTCGGCGAGGATCGCCTCGACCGGTTCGCCGCCGGTGGTGGGCGGCTCGCTGGGCAGCGCGGCGGCCACCGTGCCCGGGGGATCGGCCGGGGCGACAGGCCGTTGCTCCACTGTCGCCCAGTAGTCGGCGATCCAGTCGACGACGGCGTGGCCGGCGCGACGGAACTCGGCGGGGTCCATGTGGTGAACGCTCACCCGGACGAGTTGATCAGGCATCGATCGCGGGGGCAAGACTCCGACCAAGCAACGGTCATCGATGTTGCGCGGCGGAAAGCGCTTGCCTTACGATCGCCGTGAGTCGGATCCGTGAGTTCCAGGGCGCTTCACCCCGATCAGATCGCCGTCCGCCGCCGTCGCGGTGGGGTCGGTCCACCGTGCTTCCCCGGGCAGGGCTGGTGGGCCGCAGCGATCGTCACCGGATCCCCGGAGGCAGTGCATGCACCCGTCCAGACATCGGCTGATCCTGCTCGCCGCCACGACGGCGGCCACCGTCGTGGCCGGCACCCTCGGCACGGTCGTCGCCTCGGCCGCCGCGGTCGGCTGCCGGGTCGATTATCAGATCACCAACCAGTGGCAGGGCGGCTTCGGCGCCAACGTCACCGTCACCAACCTCGGCGACCCGGTCAACGGGTGGGCGCTCACCTGGTCGTACGCGGCGGGCCAACAGGTCACCCGGGCGTGGAACGCCACCGTCACCCAGTCCGGCGCCCAGGTCACCGCGCGCAACGTCGACCACAACGTCGCCATCGCCACGAACGGCAGTGCCGCGTTCGGTTTCAACGGTTCGTGGACCGGCAGCAACCCGGTGCCGAGCAGCTTCGCGCTCAACGGCACCACCTGCACCGGCGCCCCACCCACCGACGAGCCGACCACCCCGCCACCGACCACCCCGCCACCCACCACGCCACCCCCGACCACGCCTCCGCCTGCCGCCGGGCTGGTGCAGATGGAGGACCTGGACCGAGGGCTGATCAGCGTTCGCTCCGGCAGCGGCAACCTGGTCTCCTGGCGGCTGCTCGGCACCGAGACCTCCGGGGTGGCGTTCAACCTCTACCGGGGATCCACCAGGGTCAACGCCAGCCCGATCACCGGCGCCACCAACTACCTCGACAGCGGCGCGGCGGCCGGCTCCGCGTACACCGTGCGGGCCGTGGTGGGCGGCGCCGAGCAGGCGGCGTCGGCACCGGCGTTGCAGTTCGGCGCGGGCTACCTGGACGTGCCGTTGCAGGTCCCGGCCGGGGGCAGCACCCCCAGTGGCGAGAGCTACTCCTACAGCGCCAGCGACGCCTCCGTCGGTGATCTCAACGGCGACGGCAGCTACGAGATCGTGCTCAAGTGGGAGCCGTCGAACGCCAAGGACAACTCCCAGTCCGGCTACACCGGCAACGTCTACGTTGACGCGTACACCCTGACCGGCTCCCGGTTGTGGCGGATCGACCTGGGCCGCAACATCCGGGCCGGCGCCCACTACACCCAGTTCCAGGTGTACGACTACGACGGTGACGGCCGCGCCGAGGTGGCCATGAAGACCGCCGACGGCACCCGTTCCGGCACCGGCCAGCTCATCGGCTCGTCCTCGGCGGACTACCGCAACTCCAGCGGCTACGTGCTGTCCGGCCCGGAGTACCTGACCATGTTCAACGGGCAGACCGGCGCGGTCGCCTCCACAGTCAACTACGACCCGCCGCGCGGCACCGTGTCGTCCTGGGGTGACTCGTACGGCAACCGGGTGGACCGCTTCCTCGCCGGCACCGCGTACCTGGACGGGCAGCGCCCCTCGCTGATCATGGCCCGGGGCTACTACACCCGCGCGGTGATCGCGGCCTGGGACTTCCGCGACGGCACGCTGCGCAAGCGCTGGACGTTCGACTCGAACTCCTCCGGCAACGGCGCCGCCGCCGGTCAGGGCAACCACCAGCTCTCCGTCGCAGACGTCGACGCCGACGGTCGCCAGGAGATCGTGTACGGGGCCGCCACCATCGACGACAACGGCCGACTGCTCCACTCGACGGGCAACGGCCACGGCGACGCCCTGCACGTCGGGGACCTGGACCCGGGCCGCGCCGGCCTGGAGGTGTTCAAGGTCGACGAGGACGCCAGCAAGCCCAGCTCCTACTTCGCCGACGCCCGTACCGGTCAGGTCCTCTGGTCGACGCCGGCGTCCGGCGACAACGGCCGGGGTGTCTCCGCGGACATCTGGGCGGGCAGCCCCGGCGCGGAGTCGTGGTCGTCAGCGGTCGCCGGACTGTCCAACACCAGGGGGCAGAACGTGGGCCGCAAGCCCTCCTCGGCCAACTTCCTCGCCTGGTGGGACGGCGACCCGGTGCGGGAACTGCTCGACGGCACGAAGATCGACAAGTACGGCACCGGCGGTGAGACCCGGCTGCTCGACGGCAGCGGGGTGGCGTCCAACAACGGCACCAAGTCCACGCCGGCGCTCTCCGGCGACATCCTGGGTGACTGGCGCGAGGAGGTGGTCTGGCGGACCACCGACAGCCGGGCGTTGCGCATGTACAGCACACCCACCCCGACCACTACCCGGATCTACACGCTGATGCACGACCCGCAGTATCGGGTGGCGATCGCGTGGCAGAACACGGCCTACAACCAACCGCCGCATCCGGGGTTCTTCATCGGCAACGGAATGGGCACCCCACCAACGCCGGACATCCACCTACGTTGATGCAAACCCTGGCGGTCCCGAGCGGGGTCGCCTAGGGTGGCAGGCACCGGGCCGCAGCCGCGGAATCCGCTCAGCTCCGGCCCGGTGCGCCACACCGCGGCATTCCCAACCCGTCCCGACCGGGAATGCCGTACCACCACCGGCACCAACATTAGGCACCGTCCGGGTCGGCAGGGTGACGCTGACGTGAAGATCGTGTTTCACGCGTCCTGGCGTAGACCGCCCGCCACCTGCTCGGCGATCAACTCGTACGACCGCACCCGGTCCTGCACGTCGTACACCAGCGTGGTCAGCATCAGCTCGTCCGCGCCGGTGCGCTCCACCAGCTCGGTCAGCTGTCGACGCACCGTCTCCGGCGAGCCCATCGCCTGACCGTCACGGCGTTGCAGGACGAACTCCCGCTCGATCTCCGAGTACGGGTACGCCGCCGCCTCGTCGGGCGTCGACAACGGCTCCGGCCGCCCGGAGCGCAACTTCAGGAACGACAGGGCGCTCGGCCCGGCCAGCCATTCGGCCCGCTCGTCGGTCTCCGCGCACACCGCGTTGACCGCCACCATCGCGTACGGCTTGTCCAGCCACTGCGACGGCCGGAAGTTCTGCCGGTACAGGGCCAACGCCGGCAGGGTGTTCTGCGAGCTGAAGTGGTGCGCGAAGGAGAACGGCAGACCGAGCAGGCCGGCGAGCTGGGCGCTGAAACCGCTGGAGCCCAAAAGCCACACGGCCGGCTGCTCACCGCGGCCCGGAGTGGCGATGATCTGCCCCGGTTTCTCCCCGCTGAAGTAGTTCATCAGGTCCGTCAGCTCGCGCGGGAAACCCTCCGCCGACAGGCCCTCCATGGTGCGCCGCAACGCCAGCGCGGTCACCTGGTCGGTGCCCGGCGCCCGCCCGATGCCCAGGTCGATCCGACCGGGGTGCAGCGCCTCCAGGGTGCCGAACTGCTCGGCCACCACCAGCGGCGCGTGGTTGGGCAGCATCACCCCGCCCGAGCCCAGCCGGATCGTCGACGTGTTCGCCGCCAGGTGCGCCAGCAGCACCGCGGGGGCCGAACTGGCGATCGCCGGCATGTTGTGGTGCTCGGCCACCCAGAACCGGTGGTAGCCCAACTCCTCGGTGCGCCGGGCCAACTCGGTGGTGGCCTGCAACGCCGCGCCAGCGGTGGTGCCCTTGGCGACCGGGGCAAGATCAAGAACAGACAACGGTACGGTGATCACACGGTCAGCCAACCCGTCGCCGGCCGGCTTTGTTCCGGCATACGGGTTTTCGTCGGCCACCTCACCCGCCGCTCAACCCATCCCGCGCGCCTGTTCGAAGATCAGACTCGTCTGGGTGTGCTGCACCACCGGGTCGACCGCCAGGTGGTCCAACACGAAGTCCCGCAACGCGTCGCCGGACGCCGCCCGCACGTGCAGCACGTAGTCCTCCGCACCGGCCACGTGGAACACCGACACCACCCCCGGCAGCCGCACGGACCGGGCCCGGAACGCGTCCACCGCCGCCCGTTCGTGCGCGGTCAACCGCACCGACACCAACGCCTGAAGCGGCAGACCGAGCGCCGCCGGATCCACCTCGGCGTGGAAACCACGGATCGCACCGCGCTCACGCAGCGCCCGCGTACGCGTCAGGCACGTCGACGGCGCCACACCCACCCGCTCGGCGAGGGCGTTGTTCGGCAGCCGGCCATCCGCGGCCAACTCGGTCAGGATCGCGCGGTCCACCTCGTCCAGGGCCGGGTACGGCCGCACATCATTCGGCTCAGGGAGCATTCCGACATCCTCGCCCGAACTCAGCACCGAAACAAATGCTATTCGCAGAATGATCTGCCGAACTGTTGCCCGTTGGCAGCCAGATGTTCGACGCTACCGCCATGACAACGATGGACACCCGGGCCGTGCACGCCGGCCGCGACGACCTCCGCACCCTCGGCGTGCACGTACCACCCATCGACCTGTCCACCACCAACCCACTGCCGTCCGTCGACGACGGCGGCGCCGCGTACGAACAACTCGCCACCGGCGGCACCCTCCCCGCCGACGGCAGCGCCGTCTACCAACGGCTCTGGAACCCCACCGTCGCCCGCTTCGAAACCGCCCTCGCCGAACTGGAAGGCACCGCCCAGGCCGTCGCCTTCGCCAGCGGAATGGCCGCCCTCACCGCCACCCTGCTCGCCGCCGCCCGCGACGACCACCGGCACGTCGTCGCCGTCCGACCCCTCTACGGCGGCACCGACCACGTCCTCGCCACCGGCCTGCTCGGCACCACCGTCACCTGGACACGCCCCGACGAGGTCGCCGCCGCCATCCGCCCCGACACCGCACTCGTCATCGTCGAGACACCCGCCAACCCCACCCTTGACCTGGTCGACATCGCCGCCCTCGCCGCCGAGGCCGGCGACATCCCGCTGCTGGTCGACAACACCGTCGCCACCCCCGTCCTGCAACAACCCGCCCGGCACGGCGCCACCCTCGTCCTGCACAGCGCCACCAAGAGCATCGGCGGGCACGGCGACGTCCTCGCCGGCGTCGTCGCCTGCGACGACACCTGGGCCGTGCGGCTACGCCAGGTCCGCGCGGTCACCGGCGCGATCCTGCACCCCCTCGGCGGCTACCTGCTGCACCGCGGCCTGCAAACCCTGCCGCTGCGGGTCCGCGCCCAACAGGCCACCGCCGAGAAACTCGCCGGTTGGCTCGCCAGCCACCCCGCCGTACACCGGGTGCACCACCCCTCGGTGCACGACCCGGCGGCGCTGGTCGGGCGTCAGATGGCCGGACCCGGCAGCCTGCTCGCCTTCGAGGTACGCGGCGGCGCGCCCGCCGCGGCCGCCGTCGCCGGCGCCTGCCGCCTCATCACCCACGCGGTGTCCCTCGGCGGGGTGGACACCCTTATCCAGCACCCCGCCTCCCTCACCCACCGGCCGGTCGAGGGCGACGCCAAGCCCGCCGCAGCCCTGCTGCGCCTCTCGGTCGGCCTCGAAGACCCCGAGGACCTGCGCACCGATCTCGCCCAGGCCCTCGACACGATCACCTGACCGGTCAGCGCAACTCGCGGTTGCCCAACACCCGCACGGGCGAACCCTGCCGAGCCACCCGCAACATCGCCCGACCGATCCCGTCGGTCGTGGTGACCTGGTTCGGCAGCAACCGACGCAGCACCGGGAAGAGCGGACGCGTGACCGCGTACCCGAACCGGTACCACCGCGTCCTCGACACCGCCCCGTACGTCGGCTGGATGAACCCCGGCCGCGCCGCGTAACCGTTGGGCAGCAGATCCATGATCGCGTTCTCGGCGCGACCCTTGACCCGCGCCCACATCACCCGACCCTGACCCGACGAGTCGGTCCCCTGACCCGAGACGTAGACGAACGTGACCTGCGGGCTCACCTCCGCGAACAACCGCGCCGCCGCCAACGGGTAGTCGTAGCTGACCCGCGTGTACGCGGCCTCGTCCAGACCCAACGAGGACACCCCCAGGCAGTAGAAACACGCGTCGACCCCGGTCAACTCCGCCCGCATCGCGTCCAACTCGCCCACGTCGGCAACCGTGAACTCCCGCAGCTTCGGATCCTGCCGACCGGTCGGCCGCCGACCGACAGTCAGCACCTCCCGCACGTCGTCGGCGAGCAGGCACTCGCGCAACACGCCCTGACCGACCATCCCGGTCGCACCGAAGACAACCACCCGCATCAGACCTCACCCCTGTCGTCGCCGCTGCCACCGGCCATCCGCCCGCGCGTCAGCCAGGCTCCCACGGTCGGCGTGGTTCGCGCGGGTAGCGGTCAGGACTTCGGGCCGACGTGCCGGTCCAGCGTGGCGACCGCGTGGCGTCGCGCCACCGACAGCGAGTTGCGTCGGTTCATCCGCCAGGCGACGCCGAGCAGGTCGAGGCTCCACTGGCAGAGCGCCATGATGTCGGCCGACTCGTTGACGAACATGTAGCGCGGGTAGACGTACGCCTTGCCGCGCACGGTCACCCGGTTGGCGAACCGACAGCCGTCGGAGTGGAACAGCCCGCGCAGGAAGTCGCCCGGGTGTGCCGTCACGAGATCGCGCTGCCAGTCGGCCAAGATGATTGGGCGTTCGTGTTTCTTGCCAGGGCCGTGCTGGGGGAGCAGACACGGCCAGTGCTTGCCGGAACTTTGCACGCTGACGCAGCCGACCTGCCGGACGCGCTGCACCCTCGCGGCTAGCACCGCTCGCATAGCGGCGTCACAGGCCTCGATCAGGCCTGGCCAGCTGTCGCTGCAGGCGATGCGAAGCACCGGGACCCGGGCGGACGTGACGAGATGACCGTCGCCCAGGTAGAGGCCGAGCAGGTATAGGTATGAAGACGGATCTGTCTGAATGTTGACGTTGGGCCGGCAGCGGAAGCAACGGGACTCGGTGCCCTGCTGTTGTGGCTCAGCCTGCCCCCTGCACCAGCCGCGGACGGTCGGATAGGGAAGTCTCAGTCGTCGGGCGACCTCAGCGACCGTGCTGCCGGCGAGGTGCTGCTGCCGTGCTCGTAGGCGCAGTTCAGGTAGGTGCACAGCACGATTTTGGAACAGCCGTACGACAAGTTTGGTGCCCCCGGTGGGATTCGAACCCACACTGTCGGAGGTTTGAGCTCCGCTTCTCTGCCGGTTGGAATACGGGGACGCTTGGCCGAATGCTCTGGTGGCCTCCCATAGGTTACCTACTACGCTGAGGGCGGTGACACCCGGCTGGGCGGGTGCCGCGTTCGAACTGGTGGGGGTAGGGCTGGTGGCTGAGATGCCGACGGATGCCGAGCGCAGGCGCGTACTGATCGCCGAGGACGAGGCGCTGATCCGGCTGGACCTCGCCGAGATGCTTGTCGAAGAGGGCTACGAGGTGGTGGGGGAGGCCGGTGACGGCGAGACAGCCGTGCGCCTCGCCGAGGAGTTGAAGCCCGATCTCGTCATCCTCGACATCAAGATGCCGATCATGGACGGGCTGGCCGCCGCCGAGCGCATCGCCGGCGCCCGGATCGCCCCGGTGATCATTCTGACCGCGTTCAGCCAGCGTGACCTGGTGGAGCGGGCGCGGGCGGCGGGCGCGATGGCGTACCTCGTGAAGCCTTTCCAGAAGAGCGACCTGGTCCCGGCGGTGGAGATCGCGCTGTCGCGTTACTCGGAGGTCGCGGCCCTGGAGGCGGAGGTCGCCAGCCTGACCGACCGCCTGGAGATCCGTAAGTCGGTGGAGCGCGCCAAGGGCGCGCTGATGACCACGTACGGGATGACCGAGCCGCAGGCGTTCAAGTGGATCCAGCGCACGGCGATGGACCACCGGATGACCATGAAAGAGGTCGCCGAGCGGATCCTCGCGGAGACCGCCGGCGGCGAGGTGTCGCAGCAGCCGACCGTCTGAGCGCTCCTGGTGACAACGGGCTGCGCTGGGCCACCGTGCGCGGGGTCTGGTGGCTAGCATCGACGGGTGTCCGTCCGACGGGTGATCGCGGTGTTCGGCCTCTTCGCGCTGCTGCTTTCCGGGTGCGACGGGCCGGCCGCGCCGAGCGGCGGGGGGTCGACGACGGCCGCCGCGCCGGCGCTGCGGCCGGGTTGGCAGCCGCTGACGTTGCCGGCGCCGCCGGATGGCCCGGGCCGTCCGCTTGTGCGGGACGCGGCGTCGTGCGCGGGTCGGTGGTTCGTGGTCGGTGGCGTCGTGGACGCCGCCGGTGGCACGCGCCCGGCGGCCTGGACCAGCGTGGACGGTACGACGTGGACGGTGCTGACGGTGCGTCCGGATTCGTTCTACGGGCGGCAGAACGTGTTCCTGTCGGCGGCCTGCCGGGACGGGCAGGTGGCGTTGATCGGCGCGAAGGTCGGTGGTGCGCACGGATATCCGCGGGTGAGCACGTGGCGGCAGGTGGCCGACGGGGCGTTGGTCGAGGTGCAGGCGTCGTTCGAGACGTACGGCGGGCCGACGGCGGTGAACGTGTCCCGGTTGGCGGCCGGTCCGCGGGGTTGGTTGATCGTCGGTAACCGGTCGGCGGGTGCCGCGTCCTGGGTGGGGTCGCCGGACGCCGCGGAGTTCGCGCTGGTCGAGGGTGCACCGGAGTTGGCCAGTGACGCGGTGGGGGTGACCTGGGCGTTCGACGCGGTGGCGACGTCGTCGGGGTGGTTGGCGGTGGGGGGTTTGTTGCCGGCTGGCCGGATCGACCGTGACCCGGCGGTGTGGTCGTCTCCGGACGGGCGGTCGTGGCGGCGCACGGTGTTGCCGGGTGGGTCGGAGTACGAGGAGATGCAGCGGGTGGTGCTGGCCGACGGCGTGCCGGTGGCGGTCGGGCTGCGTGGGGGGACGTTCGGCGCGTGGCGGCAGGAGGCGGCGGGTTGGGTGGCCGCCGGGACGTTCGGGCGGCGGGCTGGGGCCGGGGTGCCGGGGGTGGGGTCGCTGGTGTCGTCCGGCGGCAGTCTGTTCGCCGCGGTGACGGACGGGGCGCGGCATTCGGTGTGGGTGTCGACCGATCGGGGTGGGTCGTGGCGGGAGGCGGCGACGCCACTCGATGTGCCGGCGGGCGTTGATCGGGACGTGACGCTGGTGGCGGTGGGTGACCGGTGGTGGTTGGCGGCGGACGACGGCACCCGCGCCGGGTTGTGGTGGGCGGCCGGCCCGGGCGCCTGAACGGCGATGGTGCGGTGACGCTTCACCCCGGTGCGCGACCCACGCGGACGTTTCCGCAGGTCAGTCGGCTTCTTGTCAGGTGCGAGCGGTCCGGGTTGGTGCGGGTGGACTTCGACCGGACGTGGATTTAAGGACCGTCTGGCGGATTCACCTGTTACGGACATCGACATGATTGCCCACGTCTTCGTAACGGTTTCGCAGACCCAGCCTTCAGGCCTTCCGGGACGGTATGTCGTGTCGGTACGCTCCGCCATCACGAGCCGTAACGCAGGGGGAGTCCCTGCGGGGTGGGTGGAATTGCGGGTCAGCTGCTGTCGCCGTCGCTTCGGGTCAGCCGCGTCCGCATCTCGAGGAGGTCAGGAAGCCGTGAGGCGAAGCTATGTACGGGCGCTGGGTACCGTGGCGCTCGCCGCGACCCTGGTGGTTGCGGCTGGTTGCCAGGATTCCGGTGGCGGCGACGGTGGGACCGCGTCGGGTGACTGCGGTGGCAAGATTGCGATCTTCGGTGCGTTCACGGGTGACAACGCGGGTCTGGTGATCCCGTCGCTGAACGGCGCGAAGCTGGCCGTGAAGCAGTTCAACGCGGCGAACCCGAACTGCAAGGTCACGATGCAGGAGTTCGACACCCAGGGTGACCCCGCGGTGGCGACCCCGTTCGCGAACCAGATCGCGGGGGACAACTCGTTCCTCGGTGTCATCGGTGGTCACTTCTCCGGTGAGTCGGACGCGACGATGCCGATCTACCAGGCTGCTGGCCTGGCGATGGTCAGCCCGTCGGCGACCCGCACGGACCTGACCCAGAAGGGCAACACGTCCTTCTACCGGGTGGTCGGTAACGACGGCACGCAGGCCGGTGCCGTGGCCAGCTACCTGAAGACCCAGAACGCGAAGAAGGTCTTCATGATCGATGACGCCAGCGCGTACGGCGCGGGCATCACCGATGAGCTGGGCAAGCAGCTCGGCCCGCTGGTCGTGAACAAGGACAAGATCCAGGAGCGGCAGGCGCAGTTCGACGCCACCATCTCCAAGATCAAGTCCGCGCAGGCCGACTTCGTCTTCTACGGCGGCTACACCCGTGAGGCCGCTCCGCTGGTGAAGCAGATGCGTGCCGCTGGTGTCCAGGCCAAGTTCGTCGGCCCGGACGGTCTCTACGACACCGCGTTCCCGTCGGGTGCCTCCGGTGGCGCCGAGGGCGCGATCATCACCTGCCCGTGCCTCCCGGCCGACAAGGCCGGCGGCACCTTCTCCGCCGACTACCAGAAGGAGTACGGCATCCCGCCGGGCTCCTACGGCGCTGAGGGCTTCGACGGCGCGACCGTCTACCTGGACGCCTTCAAGGCTGGCAAGAAGAGCCGGGCGGACATCCTGGCGTTCGTGAAGTCGTACGACAAGCAGGGTGTGTCGAAGTACATCAAGTTCGACTCCAAGGGTGACGTCGACCCGACGAAGGTTGTCATCTGGGCCTACCAGATCAAGGGCAACGCTATCGAGGCGCTGCAGGAGCTCAAGCTCAGCTGACGCCCACGAAATGGAGTGCGGCCGGGGTGTTTCACCCCGGCCGCTCTCGATTCAAGGAGACCCCCGGTGCATTTCGATGAACTGATCGGCCATCTCGGCCAGCACACGGTCGATGGCCTGTCCAAGGGCGCCATCTACGCCCTGATCGCCCTTGGCTACACCCTCGTCTACGGCGTCCTTCGTCTGATCAACTTTGCGCACTCCGAGGTGTTCATGGTCGGTACCTTCTCGGTGCTGATCCTGTGGACCCAACTCGGGGTGAAAAATAACCCGCCTGTCGGCCAGGCGATCCTGTTCCTGGTGCTCGGTCTGATCGTCGCGGCGGTCGCCTCGGGCGGTACGGCTCTGGCCCTCGAGCGGATCGCGTACCGGCCGTTGCGGCGGAAGAACGCGCCGCCGCTGATCTTCCTGATCACCGCGATCGGCCTGTCGCTGGTCTTCGTGGAACTCTTCGGCCAGGTGCTGCCGAAGCTGCTCGGCGGCGTGTTGCCGGAGGCGTTCGGCCGGCCCCGTCAGATCGTCGGTATGCCGACGATCATCCAGCAGGAAACCCTGTTCACCATCGGCAACACCGCGATCACGAACATCCAGCTGATCGTCTTCGTGGCGGCGGTGGCGATGATGGCGGTGCTGGACTGGTTCATCAACCGCACCCGGTACGGCCGGGGCGTGCGGGCGGTGGCCCAGAACCCGGAGACCGCCGCGCTGATGGGCGTCAACCAGGAGCGCGTGATCATGCTGATCTTCGTGCTCGGTGGCATCATGGCCGGCGCCGCCGCGCTGTTGTGGAGCATGCGGTTCGGCTTCACCCAGAACAGCATCGGCTTCGTGCTCGGCCTGAAGGCGTTCACCGCCGCCGTGCTCGGTGGCATCGGCAACCTGCGCGGCGCGCTGCTGGGTGGTCTCTTCCTCGGCATCGTCGAGGTCTACGGCGCCACGCTCTTCGCGTCCAACTGGGAGGACGTCATCGCCTTCGTGGTGCTGATCGTGGTGCTGATGTTCCGGCCCACCGGCCTGTTGGGTGAGTCGCTCGGGAGGGCCCGCGCATGATCGACAAGATTCGCACCGCAGACCGCCGTCGGGTCGGCATGCTGACCTCGGTCGGCGACCGCTGGCGGGCGCTGACGAAGTGGCAGCAGGCCCTCGGGCTCGCCGCCTTCGTGGCGTTCCTCTACTACCTGCCCCTGCTTGGCATCCCGGGCCTGACCTGGTTGCGTACCGACTCGATCGAGGGCGGTAACAACTGGGCGGGTGTGCTCTTCGTCTGTGCCATCTACGTGCTGGTCGCCATCGGCCTTAATGTGGTGGTCGGTCTCGCCGGCCTGCTCGACCTGGGCTACATCGGCTTCTTCGCCATCGGGGCGTACAGCGTGGCGCTGTTCGGCTCGGTGAACTCGCCGGTGGTGAAGTGGATCCAGCAGGAGTTCAACCTGCCGCCGACCTGGGCGGTGACCTGGGCGATCTGCCTGTTCATCGCGATCGTGCTGACGATGATCTCCGGGGTGCTGCTGGGCTGGCCGACGCTGCGGCTGCGCGGTGACTACCTGGCCATCGTGACGCTGGGCTTCGGCGAGATCATCCGCATCGTGGCCCGTAACGCCACCGGGCTGACCAACGGCCCGGTCGGTATCTCGGCCATCCCCGGTCCCGAGGGCGCGCCGTCGCCGGACAACAAGGTCTTCGGTCTGATCGACGCGAAGCCCTGGTACTGGTTGGCGATCACGTTCGTACTGATCATGGTGTTCCTGGTCCGTCGGCTGGAGCACAGCCGGGTCGGCCGGGCGTGGTTGGCCGTGCGGGAGGACGAGGACGCCGCCGCGGTGATGGGCGTGTACCCGTTCAAGTTCAAGCTCTGGGCGTTCGCCATCGGTGCGGCGCTCGGTGGCCTGTCCGGCTTCCTCTTCGGCAGCCGGAACGCGTTCATCGACCCGACCCAGTTCAACGCGAACCTGTCCATCCTGTTCGTGGCCATGGTGGTGGTCGGTGGTTCCGGCAACATGATCGGCGTCTCGCTCGGCGCGGTGCTGCTGGCGTACCTGCCGGAGCGGTTCCGCGACTTCGCCGACTACCGGTGGTTGGTCTTCGGTCTGGCCATGGTGTTGGTGATGATCCTGCGTCCGCAGGGCCTGGTCCCGAGCCGGCGGCGTGCCCGCGAGTTGAAGGACCGCGCGGCAGAGGCAGAGGAGGCGCCCGCTCATGTCTGACCAGTCCACCAGCACCACCACGCCGAAGATCCCGACGCAGGCGGGGCCCCGGACGGTCCTGCTCGAAGTCGATGACGTCACGCTCCGCTTCGGCGGGGTGGTCGCCCTCGACAAGATCAATTTTCAGATCTACGAGGGCGAGATCCTCGGCCTCATCGGGCCGAACGGCGCCGGCAAGACCACCAGCTTCAACGTGATGACCGGGGTCTACAAGCCGACCTCCGGCGCGGTCCGGTTCCGCGGCCAGAAGGTGACCGGTCGCAAGCCGCACCAGATCAGCCAGTTGGGCATCTCCCGGACGTTCCAGAACATCCGGCTCTTCCCGGAGATGACGGCGCTGGAGAACGTCATGGTCGGGACCGACTCCCGGCACAAGACGAGCGTGCCCGGGGCGCTGTTCCGGCTCTACCGGGTGCGGCCCAAGCCGGAGGAGCTGCCGCAGGTCACCGCCGCGTCCGGGATCGTCCGGACCTGGCAGCAGGTGCGCCTGTCGGCCGCCAAGATCTTCGGCCTGTCCCGGCACATCCTGGAGGAGCGGGCGGCTGAGAACAAGGCGCTCGAGCTGCTCCGCTTCGTCGGGATCGCCGACCGGGCCAACGACGAGGCGCGCAACCTGCCGTACGGCTACCAGCGTCGGTTGGAGATCGCCCGCGCGTTGGCCACCGAGCCGAAGCTGATCTGCCTGGACGAGCCGGCCGCCGGCTTCAACCCGGCGGAGAAGGAGGAACTCCTCAGCCTGATCCGCAAGATCCGTGACATGGGCCTGACCGTCCTGCTCATCGAGCACGACATGCGGCTGGTCATGGGGGTCACCGACCGGATCGTGGTGCTGGAGTTCGGCCGTAAGATCGCCGAGGGTGCGCCCGCGGAGGTCAGCCGCGATCCGAAGGTGATCGCCGCGTACCTGGGGGAGCCCGCCGATGACGCTGCTTGAGCTGGAGAACGTCGCCGTCGCGTACGGCCGGATCGAGGCGCTGCACGGGATCAGCCTCACCGTCAACGAGGGTGAGGTGGTGGCCCTGATCGGCGCGAACGGCGCCGGTAAGACCACCACCATGCGGGCCATCTCCGGCACCCGCTCCCTGGCCGACGGGAAGATCACGTTCAACGGCGAGGACATCAGCAAGCTCCGGGCCGACCTGCGGGTGGTCCGGGGGCTGTGTCAGTCGCCGGAGGGACGGCAGATCTTCCCGGGTATGACGGTCATGGAGAACCTGGACATGGGGGCGTACACCCGGCGGGACTCCGCCGGCATCGCCTCCGACCTGGAGCGGGTGCTGACCCTCTTCCCGCGGTTGGCCGAGCGGCGCAAGCAGGCCGGTGGCACCCTCTCCGGCGGCGAGCAGCAGATGCTCGCGGTCGGTCGGGCGCTGATGAGCCGACCGAAGCTGCTGCTGCTCGACGAGCCGTCGATGGGGCTGGCCCCGTTGGTGATCCGGCAGATCTTCGACATCATCACCGAGATCAACCAGCAGGGCACCACGATCCTGCTGGTGGAGCAGAACGCCCAGCAGGCGCTGTCGCGGGCACACCGCGGCTACGTGCTGGAGACCGGTCAGATCGTGAAGGAGGGGTCCGGTCAGGACCTGCTGCACGATCCGTCGGTCAAGGAGGCGTACCTCGGCGTGGCCTGAGCCACCCGAGTCGGCGGCCGGTCATCCCCTCGCGGGTGGCCGGCCGCCGCCGTTTGGCTCGACGTCGCGGCACCCCGTGCCGAGGGCCAGGGATGTCGGTACGACGGGCTAGAGTCGCTGCCGTGACAGCTACGACACCGCGCCTGCTTCTCGTCGACGGACACTCCATGGCATACCGGGCTTTCTTCGCCCTGCCCGTGGAAAACTTCTCCACCACGACGGGTCAGCCGACCAACGCGGTGTACGGCTTCACCTCGATGCTGATCAACGTGCTGCGCGACGAGCAGCCCACCCACATCGTCGTGGCCTTCGACGTCTCCCGCCGTTCCTTCCGCACGGACAAGTACGCGGAGTACAAGGCCGGCCGCAGCGAGACCCCGACCGACTTCAAGGGCCAGGTCAGCCTGGTCAAGGAGGTCCTGGCCGCGCTGCAGATCCCGGTGGTGGAGAAAGAGGGCTTCGAGGCCGACGACGTGATCGCCACGCTCGCCTGCCAGGCCCGCGACCAGGGCATGTCGGTGCTGATCAGCAGCGGTGACCGCGACGCGTTCCAGCTGGTCGACGACCAGATCACCGTCCTCTATCCGCGCAAGGGCGTCTCCGACCTGGCCCGGATGGACCCGGCGGCGATCGAGGCGAAGTACGGCGTTCCGCCCCAGCAGTACCGGGACCTCGCCGCCCTGGTCGGCGAGACCAGTGACAACCTGCCCGGCATCCCGGGCGTCGGCCCGAAGACCGCCGCCAAATGGATCACCACGTACGGCGGGGTGGAGGGCGTGATCGCCCGGGCCGACGAGATCAAGGGCAAGGCCGGCGACAGCCTGCGGGAGCGGCTCGCCGACGTGATCCGCAACTACGAGATCAACTGCCTCGTCTCCGACCTGGAGCTGCCGCTGCGCCCGGAGGACTCCCGCTGGACGGGGTGGGACCGGGAGGCGGTGCACCAGGTCTTCGACACCCTGGAGTTCCGCATCCTGCGCGACCGCCTCTACCAGTACCTGGAGTCGGTCGAGCCGGAGGCCGAGTCCGGCTTCGACCTCACCGGCGAGGTGCTCACCGAGCCCGGCGCGCTGGCCGGCTGGCTGACCACGCACGTCCCCACCGGCACCCAGGTCGGCTTGGCGGTCAAACTCGACACCGGCCCCAACCGCCGGCACACCGCCTCGATCACCGGTCTCGCGCTGGCCACCGCCGGCGGTGCGGCGGCCTGGGTCGACCCGGCCCAGCTCGACCCGACCGACGAGGGCGCCCTGGGCAGTTGGTTGGCCGACGAGCAGCGCCCCAAGGTGCTGCACGACAGCAAGCCGGCCGTGCTGGCCTGCGCCGCGCACGGCTGGCAGCTCGCCGGCATCGTCCGCGACACCCAGATCGCCGCGTACCTGGCCCGCCCCGACCAGCGGTCCTACGACCTGACCGACCTGGCGCTGCGCTACCTGCATCGGGAGCTGCGGGTGGACGTCCCGGAGTCCGGCCAGCTCACTCTCGACGGCCTCGGCGACGAAGGGGTGGTCGAGCAGAACCTGATGCTCCAGGCCCGGGCCACCCTCGACCTGGCCGACGCGATCGACGCCGAGCTGTCCCGCGACGGCGAGCAGTCCGCCCGGCTGATGGCCGGCGTGGAACTGCCGCTGATGCGGGTGCTGGCCACCATGGAGAGCACCGGCATCGCCGCCGACACCCACTACCTGTCCGAGCTGGAGGCCCACTTCGCCGCCGAGGTGAAGGCCGCCGCGCAGGGCGCGTACGAGGCGGTCGGCCGGGAGTTCAACCTCGGCTCGCCCAAGCAGCTGCAGGAGATCCTCTTCACCGAGCTGGGTCTGCCGAAGACCAAGAAGATCAAGACGGGTTACACCACCGACGCCGACGCCCTGCAGTGGCTCTACGTGCAGCAGCCGCACCCGGTGCTGGCCCACCTGCTGCGCCACCGGGACGTGGCCAAGCTCAAGTCGACAGTCGACGGGCTGCTCAAGTCGGTCTCCGACGACGGTCGGATCCACACCACCTTCAACCAGACCGTGGCGGCCACCGGTCGGCTCTCCTCCACCGAGCCCAACCTGCAGAACATCCCGATCCGCACCGAGGAGGGTCGTCGGATCCGGCGGGCCTTCGTGGTGGGGGAGGGCTACGAGAGTCTGCTCACCGCCGACTACAGCCAGATCGAGATGCGCATCATGGCGCACCTCAGCTCGGACGACGCGCTGATCGACGCGTTCAACTCCGGCGCCGACTTCCACGCCGCCACCGCCTCGTCGGTCTTCGGGGTGCCGCTCGACGAGGTCACCCCCGACCAGCGCCGCAAGATCAAGGCCATGAACTACGGCCTGGCGTACGGGCTCAGCGCCTTCGGTCTGTCCCAGCAGCTCAACATCAGCACCGAAGAGGCGCGCGGGCTGATGGAAAACTACTTCGCCGGCTTCGGCGGGGTGCGCGACTACCTCCAACAGGTGGTCGCCCGGGCCCGGCAGGACGGCTACACCTCGACCATCCTGGGCCGGCGCCGCTACCTGCCCGACCTGGTCAGCGACAACCGGCAGCGCCGCGACATCGCCGAGCGGATGGCGCTCAACGCTCCCATCCAGGGCTCCGCCGCCGACATCATCAAGGTGGCGATGCTGCACGTCGACACCGCGCTCCGCGACGCCGGGCTGCGCTCACGGATGCTGTTGCAGGTGCACGACGAGCTGGTCTTCGAGGTCGCGCCGGGTGAGCGGGAGGCGTTGGAGGCCCTGGTCCGGCACGAGATGGGCGGGGCTTACCCGCTGTCGGTGCCGCTGGAGGTGTCGGTCGGTCTGGGCCGCGACTGGAACAGCGCTGATCACTGATCAGATCTTGGTTGCGGTGTGGGGGTTCCGGGGCCCGGCTTCCAGTGGTTGCGGTGCGGGGGTTCCGGGCAGCCCGACCCACTCCGGGCGGGCTTGATCCCTGCGTGGGTCGGGCCGCCCGGAACCCCTGACCGGGTCGTCCTGGTCGCGGGCGTTGGTGTTGTCGATCAGGGCCCCGCCGGGCGCGCACCGTTCCGAGATTGGCGCAACTTCGGGGAAAGTGCTGGGTCGTGGCGTCGGGAGGCACCAACTCCACCGAAGTTGCGCAGATCTTGCGGCGGACGACCAACTACTTCATGGGGTCGTGGCCCCAGTTCATGAGGGACCAGCGCCACTTGGTGTCGCGGACGTCGCCGGAGGGGCGCTGCGCCATGTGCCGGCGTACGTAGCCGACCACCTTGCGCATGTGCTTGTAGTCGCCCTCGGACAGGTCACCACGTTTGCGACGGAGCAAGTTGATGATCTTCCGGCCGGACTCGTGCCCGACGGACTCGCCACCACCAGCGCGGCCGCCCTTGTGCCAGCCGACCCGCTTGGACTCGTCGGTCTCCAGCCACGTGGACAGCTCACCGGGCTTCATGTTCACCGCTTCGGTGAACTCCCGGTAGGTGTCCCGGCCGTCGTCACTTCTGCTCATGACGCAGCGCCTCGGGGCGGTGGGCCACGTCGCGGCCCGTGCCGTCACTGCGGACCCGGTACTGCGGGTCGTCAGGGGCCGCGTTCACGGCCCGCCCGCGGATCCGCGTCCGCTCGGTGATCGTCCCCCGCACCACGCCGTACGCGCGGCTGCCGTGGGCCGACCAGGAGACATGGTCGCCCTCGTGGAATCTCTGTTCGGCCATGGTCGTCGGCTACCCGAGGCGGCCGGGACGAAACGACTACGGGGTGATATCGGCGACCGGCAGCTTGATGCCGAACGGCTCGGTCAGCTCGATCACGTCGGCGCCGTCGGCGACCAGCTCGTACTGTCGCTCACCGCCCGGCCCCACCCGGTCGCCGATCCGGTACGCGTACACGTGCACCGGGTCCTGCTCGATCCGCCAGTAGAAGGGGATGCCGGCTGCGGCGTACTCACCCGGCTTCGCGAACCGGTCGATGCGTCGTGTACCGGGCGAAACGATCTCCACGGCGAGTACGACGTCCTCCGGTCGTAGCCAGGACCGGTCGGACGGCACGTCGGCGCGGCACAACAGGACATCCGGGCGTCGGCTGGTGTCGTAGCTGAGCTCGACCGCGACGGCCTGGGTGGCTCGGATGTCCGCCGGTGCGTGGCAGCGCAGCCACGTCCAGAGCAGGCCGGCGATGTCCTGGTGGCCCAAGGTGGGGAAGGGCATCACCTGGAGTGCTCCGTCGACGAGTTCGACGCGCGGCGAGTCGTCGTCCGGCAGGTTCTGCAGGTCGACGACCTGATAGTCGGCGCGCTGTTGTCGTGCCGGGTCCGGACGCCAGCGGTCCGGCGGTGTCGGGTTCGGCCATGCGCTCACCGGCGGACCGTAGCGTCCGTGGCGTGCGGGTCCGTCGCACTCCGCGTGCGGCGCTCACCCGGTGGGCTTCTCGGTGACGAAGATGGCGGTGCCGGGGAAGAGTCGTCCGCGCAGCGGGCTCCACTGCCCCCAGACCCCCTCGTGCCCCTCCGGCCACTCCGGCTCCACCAGGTCCAGCAGTCGGAACCCGGCGCCGACCAACTCGCGGATCCGGTCGCCGAGGGTGCGGTGCTGCTCGACGTAGGTGGCCACGCCGGTCTCGTCCTGTTCCACGTAGGGGGAGCGGTCGAAGTACGAGTGCACGGCCGTCAGGCCGCCCTCGCCGGGGTCGTCGAGGAAGATCCATCGCATCGGGTGGGTCACCGAGAACACCCACCGGCCGCCCGGGCGCAGCACCCGGTGCACCTCGGCGAGCAGCGCCGCCGAGTCGTCCACGAACGGGATCGCGCCGAACGCGGTGCAGGCGATGTCGAACGACCGGTCGGCGAACGGCAGGGCGAGCGCGTCGGCCTGCACCAGCGGTACGCGTACCCCGGTGCGGTCGGCGGCCTCGGCGGCGTGCCGCAACATGCCGGCGGACAGGTCGAAGGCGACCGGCCGGGCGCCCTGGGTGGCGAGCCAGCGGGCGGCGGCCGCGGCGCCGGCGCCCACCTCCAGCACCCGCCGCCCCGACACGTCGCCGAGCAGCCGGGCGTCGGCCTCGCGCAGGCCCTCGGGGCACCACACGAAGTCCACGTCGCCGAGGAACGCGCCGTGTTCGGCCTGGTATTCGTCGGCGTCGGTGTCCCACCAGCCGCGGTTGGCCCGCCGGGCCTCGGCGTCACCCACCCGGCGCCGGGTAACCCGGCTGTCGTCATCCACGCGCTCACGCTAGGCCCCACCCACCCCATTGGGTACGACGGCGCGGCCACGATCTGCGGGACTCCTCCCGCGATGGCCCTGATTGACTCGTCTTCGGTGGAAGTCGCGGTGTTGGGGTCGTGGGAGGCACCGAATATCCAGGATCCGAGTGGATCAAGCGCGGCGGCGGTGGCCGCGGCCGGCGGGACGCGAGGGTCTGCTGTGACGCAGGAGACAGCAGGGGTGTTTTCCGGGCGATTGTTCGGCTTTCGCAGGTCATCGCACGAAGAGAACCCGGGAGGGCTTGCACGCTGTGGTAATGCGCACGGTAGGCTAGACGATGCGCTCGCGGATCGCGTTGCCTCGGCAGGGAGCAGGTGCGCGGTCGACGGAGCCACATCATGATCTCACTAGGCGATCGTTCGGTGTGCCCGGCGACGGATCCGCTGGCGCGAACAGGTCACTGCGACACACCAGCCTGCTGTGACAACCCACCGACCGGAGCAACCGCCCACATGACGAGCAGCATCGAGGCCCCCTCGAGCGCCACCCGGGTCACCCACGACGATCTCGGTTCCGAGGAGGCTTTCCTCGCCGCGATCGACGAGACCATCAAGTACTTCAACGACGGCGACATTGTCGAAGGCACCGTCGTCAAGGTCGATCGGGACGAGGTCCTGCTCGACATCGGCTACAAGACCGAGGGTGTCATCCCCTCTCGGGAGTTGTCGATCAAGCACGACGTGGACCCCGCCGAGGTTGTGACGGTTGGCGACCACATCGAGGCCCTGGTCCTCCAGAAGGAGGACAAGGAGGGTCGTCTGATCCTCTCCAAGAAGCGGGCACAGTACGAGCGGGCCTGGGGCACGATCGAGAAGATCAAGGACGAGGACGGCGTCGTCCGCGGTTCGGTCATCGAGGTGGTCAAGGGCGGCCTCATCCTCGACATCGGGCTGCGGGGCTTCCTGCCCGCGTCCCTGGTCGAGATGCGTCGTGTGCGCGACCTGCAGCCGTACGTCGGGCGGGAGCTCGAGGCCAAGATCATCGAGCTGGACAAGAACCGCAACAACGTGGTTCTGTCCCGCCGGGCCTGGCTGGAGCAGACGCAGTCCGAGGTGCGCACCGAGTTCCTCAACAAGCTGCAGAAGGGCCAGGTCCGCAAGGGCGTCGTGTCCTCGATCGTCAACTTCGGCGCCTTCGTGGACCTGGGCGGCGTCGACGGTCTGGTGCACGTCTCCGAGCTCTCCTGGAAGCACATCGACCACCCGTCCGAGGTCGTCGAGGTGGGCCAGGAGGTCGAGGTCGAGGTCCTGGACGTCGACCTGGACCGCGAGCGGGTCTCGCTGTCGCTGAAGGCGACCCAGGAAGACCCGTGGCGGCAGTTCGCCCGCACCCACGCGATCCAGCAGATCGTGCCGGGTAAGGTCACCAAGCTGGTGCCGTTCGGTGCGTTCGTCCGCGTGGACGATGGCATCGAGGGCCTGGTCCACATCTCCGAGCTGGCCGAGCGCCACGTGGAGATCCCGGAGCAGGTCGTCCAGGTCGGCTCCGAGGTCATGGTCAAGGTCATCGACATCGACCTCGAGCGTCGCCGGATCTCGCTGTCGCTCAAGCAGGCCAACGAGGGCTTCGTCGAGGGCGAGGAGCACTTCGACCCGACCCTCTACGGCATGGCCGCGACGTACGACACCGAGGGCAACTACATCTACCCCGAGGGCTTCGACCCGGAGACGGGCGAGTGGCTCGAGGGGTACGACAAGCAGCGCGAGACCTGGGAGAACCAGTACGCCGAGGCTCGTCTGCGCTGGGAGGCCCACACCAAGCAGGTGCAGACCTCTCGGGCCGCCGACGCCGAGGCTGCCGCCAACCCGACTCCGGCCGTCCCGGCCGCTGCCGGTGGCGGTGGCGGTGGCACCACCTCTTCGTCCAGCCCGGCCCCGAGCCGGCAGGCCGAGGAGCCGGCCGGCACCCTGGCCACCGACGAGGCGCTCGCCGCACTGCGGGAGAAGCTCGCCGGCGGTAAGTGACCCGCTGAACGACGACGGGCCCCGTCCCCGCGATCTCCGGATCGCTGGGGGCGGGGCCCTCGCCGTACCCACCGGCACCCGCCCGCCCGCGCCCACCCGCACCCGCACCCGCACCCGCACCCGCACCCGCAAGATCGTGCTCGATCCAGGATGTAGTGGTATGCGGCGTCCGCGAGGCCCCTACATCATGGATCGAGCGCGATCTTGGCGGTCCGCACCAGCCGGCGGGCGGACCGCGCCCGGGGTAATCCGCCCGGGATAATCCGCCCGGAGTGGTCCGCCTGGGGCAATCCGCCTGGGGCACGCCCACCCCGCCGCAACTCGCCCGGTCCGGGCCCGGGCTGGGGTGGGTTGGGAGGTCGCCGGGCCGTGGGTGGGTTTGGCGGCGGGCTTGTTGATCCGGTTGACTGTTCGGGTGCTGAGGGTGGGGTTGACCGGCGGGATCGGGTCGGGCAAGAGCGCGGTGGCCGCGCGGCTCGTTGAGCGGGGCGCGGTGCTCATCGACGCCGATCGGGTGGCCCGGGAGGTGGTGGCGCCGGGTACGGACGGGCTGGCCGAGATCGTCGCCACCTTCTCCGACGCGGTGCTGGACGCCGACGGTGCACTGGACCGTGCCGCGCTGGGAGCGGTGGTGTTCGCCGACGAGACCGCCCGGCGTCGGCTGGAGGCGATCACCCACCCCCGGGTCCGGGCCCGCACCGCGGAGCTGGCCGCCGCGGCGGCACCCGACGCGATCGTCGTCAACGACGTACCGCTGCTGGTCGAGGTGGGTCTCGCGCCGACGTACCACCTGGTGGTCGTGGTGCAGACGGCCGTGTCGACCCGACTGGAGCGGCTGGCGCGCGACCGGGGGATGGGTCGCGCGGAGGCCGAGCGGCGGATCGCCGCCCAGGCCGACGATGCCCGCCGCCGGGCGGCGGCCGACGTGGTGCTGACCAACGACGGGAGTCTGACGGCGCTGCACGACGCCGTCGACGTGCTCTGGAAGCGGCGGCTGGTGCCCTACGAGGACAATCTGCGCCAGCGGCGGGTGGTCCCACCGGACGCGGCCGAGCTAGCCGAGGCCGACACGAGTTGGCCCGAGCAGTACGCGCGGCTGGCCGCCCGGATCCAGCACGCGCTCGGCTCGGACGCCCTACGGATCGATCACATCGGTTCGACGGCGGTGCCTGGCCTGGCCGCCCAGAACGTCATCGACGTGCAGGTGGCGGTCTCCAGCCTCGCCGACGCCGACGGGCCGTTGGCCGATCGGCTGGCGGGCGCCGGGTTCCCGCGGGTGCCGGGGCAGTGGTGGGACGACCCGCGCCCGGCCGGGAGAGGCCGGTGGGAGAAGCGGCTGCACGGCAGTGCGGATCCGGCCCGCCCGGTTCGTCTGCACGTGCGGATGGCGGATTCGCCGGGTTGGCGGTACGCGCTGCTGATGCGCGACCACCTGCGTGCCGACCCGGATCAGCGGGCCGCGTACCTGCTGCTCAAGCGGGACCTGGTCGACGCGGCACCGGAGGCCGGCGATTCCGGCACGGCCCGGAACCCGTGGTTCGACGAGGAGTACCTGCGGGCCGAGCAGTGGGCCGCGCAGACCGGCTGGCGGCCCTGAGGGAACCGCTCAATGGGCGCCGGGCCGAGGGGCCGAGGACCGAGGGGCTGAAGGTCGAGGGGCGGCGGGCCGAGGGTTCGCAGCCAGTCGGGGCACCACAGCGGGGTGGAGATCCAGTTGCGCCCACGTGCCGGCGTCGGTCTGCAACTCGATCCGGCGCAGCGACCCGTCCCGGTCGATCCAGTAGCGCAGCCGCGCGCCGGCCGGACCCGACTCGATGACGTCCACGGTCCGTCCGGCGGTGACGTCCTCGCGTACCCGCACGGCCGCGCCGCGGTGCCCGACCGACCCGGCGGTCACCGCGGCGTCGACCAGCACGCTCAGGTCGTCCCGGCCGGGTCGGGAGACCCGCCAGGCCCCGGCCGGAGGCGGCAGCGGCGGCCGGGCCGGCACCTCCGCCGTGCCGCCGCCGGCCTCCACCGCCGGCAGGTCCGCCCGGGCCAGACCGGCGGCGTCGCGTCGCAGCAGGGTCCGACGATCGGGTACGCCCAGGTCGGCGACCGCGAGGTACGCGGTACGCGCGGTCCAGCTCAACCAGCCGGCGCCCCGCAGGTTCGTGTCCGTGCCCGTCGGTGCGGTCAGCGTTGCCGTGGCACCACCCTGGGCGCGGAGCCGGGCCGGCAGCCGGTCGAGCCGACGTTGCTCGGCGTCGGTCAGCGCGCGGGGCAGACCGGGCCGGCCGCCGAGCGCGTCCACCGGCCGTAGGGTCGGCCGGTCCGCCCGGTTGAAGATCATCGTGACCGGGTCGGCGCCGGGCAGCCGGGTCACCAGCTTGTGCAGCCGGGCGTCCTGGTCGAGCCAGTACCGGGTCGGTCCGTCCGGGGCGGGCGTCGCGGCGCCGGGGGCGCCGGTCGCCGTGCCGGCGGCGGCCGGTGCGCCGGTGGGCAGTGGTGCCTGGATGACGTCCAGTGGGCCGGCCGGCACGGTCTCCCGGGCGATCCAACGCGCCTCAATAGGCGGTGCCGTCCGGGTGGTGGGGTCCGGGCGGTCGGCGGCGAGGTCGAGGAGCAGGTCGAGCACCGGTGCCAGGTGCGCCCCGGGTGCCAGTCGGTGCAGCCGCCACCGGTCCGCCGGGGGCATCAGTGGTGGTGCGGCGGGAGTGGGTACCGCAGCCGGGTCGGGCCGGATCACCAGCACCGGTCCGCTCCTCTGCAACAGCCCGCGTTCGGCACCCGCGCCCGGCCCGCCCACGTCGAGGTAGAGCAGCGACCGGGACCAGTCCACCCAGCCCACCAGTTCGATGCGGGTGGCGCCGGTGCCGGCCGTGACCCGTACGCCGGCGCGCAGGTCCCGCAGGTTGGTGACCCGCACGGCGGCCAGCCGCTCGCCCTCCGACACGGTCAGCGGCCGGGCCGGCTCGGGCGGGTCGGGTGCCCAGCTCAACAGCCCGAGCACCAGGGCCGTCGCGGACGTCACCGCCGTCAGACCGAGCAACAGCAGCACCGTACGCCGACGACGGCCCGCCGAGGTCGGGCCGGCGGTGTCGGCGGCTCCGCTGGTGTCCTCGGCTCCGGTGGTGTCGGCGGTGTCCGGGGTGTCGTCGTGGCGGGTGGTGTCGCGGTTCTCCGCGAGGCTTCGCGCGGCGGCTCGCTGCGGGTCGGTGGTCTTGCGGCCGGCGGTGGCCCGGCGCGCGCCGCCGGCGGACCGGCCGGCTGTGGACCTGTTCCCGGTGTCGTTGGTTCGGCTGGTCGTGGACCTGCCTCCGGAGTCGTTGGTCCGGCGGGCCTTGGACGTGTTATTGGTGTCGTTGGTGCGGCCGGCCGCCGATGCACCGCCGGCCGAGCCGGTGCGGTGCCGCCCGCTGCCGCTGGTCGGGCCGCTGCCACCGCTGGTGGGCCCGCTGCCACCGCTGGTGGGCCCGCTGCCGGTGCTCGGGTCGTCCGGCCGGGGTGAGTCGGTGCGGGCGGTGTCGGGCGCCGGGGTCGGAGAGGTGTCCACGGAGGTGAAACGGGCGGGGAGGCACCGGGGTGACGAGCAGGGGCGCTCGCGGCGGCCGGTCTGCGCCTCGAGCGCGACCACACGGGTGCGCACGCCGGACGAGCCGGGTGCTGCGACCGCAGTGCCGGGGGTGACCGGCCTGATGTTGGCCTGGCCACCGGCCCGGTCGGCCGCCGCGAGCGGCCTACATGAAGAGGGTAGTCCCGGTGACATGGGCCACACAATGGGAATATTGAAGCTGATCACGTACCTGGCGTGACGGCCGTTCCTGTCGGACCTCCGGCGTACCGTTGATGGCATGGCGCTCGACATTCCCCGGCTGGACAGCCGCTTCCAGGTCGTCAGTGACTTCCAGCCGGCCGGCGACCAACCGGCGGCCATTGACGATCTTGAGCGCCGGGTTCGGCGTGGCGACCGCAATACCGTGCTGCTCGGCGCGACCGGCACCGGCAAGAGCGCCACCACGGCGTGGCTGATCGAGCGGCTGCAACGCCCCACCCTGGTGCTCGCCCCGAACAAGACGCTCTGTGCGCAGTTGGCCAAGGAGTTCAGCGAGCTGCTGCCGCACAACGCGGTCGAATACTTCGTGTCGTACTACGACTACTACCAGCCCGAGGCCTACATCCCGCAGACCGACACCTACATCGAGAAGGATTCCTCGATCAACGAGGAGGTGGAGCGGCTGCGGCACTCGGCGACGATGTCGCTGCTCACCCGCCGCGACGTGGTCGTGGTGGCGACCGTCTCGGCGATCTACGGTCTGGGCACCCCGGAGGAGTACCTCAACCGGGCGGTGAAGGTGCAGGTCGGGCACGAGATCGACCGCGACCAGTTGCTGCGCAGGCTGGTCGACATCCAGTACACCCGCAACGACATGGCGTTCCAGCGGGGCACCTTCCGGGTCCGCGGTGACACCCTGGAGATCATCCCGGCGTACGAGGAGCTGGCGGTCCGCATCGAGCTGTTCGGTGACGAGGTGGAGAAGCTCTACTACCTCAACCCGTTGACCGGCGACGTGGTCCGCGAGGTCGACCAGCTGGTGATCTTCCCGGCCACCCACTACGCCGCGGGTCCGGAGCGGATGGAGCGGGCGATCCGCGACATCGAGGTGGAGCTGGCCGAGCGGCTCGCCGAGCTGGAGCGGCAGGGCAAGCTGCTGGAGGCGCAGCGGCTGCGGATGCGCACCACCTACGACATCGAGATGATGCGGCAGGTGGGCTTCTGCTCCGGCATCGAGAACTACTCGATGCACATGGACGGGCGGCTGCCCGGCAGCCCGCCGCACGCTCTGCTCGACTACTTCCCCGACGACTTCCTCACGGTGGTCGACGAGTCGCACGTGACCATCCCGCAGATCGGCGGCATGTACGAGGGCGACGCGTCGCGCAAGCGGATGCTCATCGACCACGGCTTCCGGCTGCCCAGCGCGGCCGACAACCGGCCGCTGCGCTTCGACGAGTTCCTGGAGCGGGTCGGCCAGATGGTCTTCCTCTCCGCGACCCCCGGCACCTGGGAGATGGAGCAGGCCCAGGGCGAGTTCGTCGAGCAGGTGATCCGACCCACCGGTCTGGTCGACCCGGAGGTCGTGATCAAGCCGACCAAGGGCCAGATCGACGACCTGATGCACGAGATCAAGCTGCGCACCGACCGGGACGAGCGGGTGCTGGTCACCACGCTGACCAAGAAGATGGCCGAGGACCTGTCCGACTACCTCCTGGAGAACGGCATCCGGGTGCGCTACCTGCACTCGGAGGTCGACACGTTGCGCCGGGTGGAGTTGCTGCGCGAGCTGCGCAAGGGCGACTACGACGTGCTCGTCGGCATCAACCTGCTCCGCGAGGGTCTGGACCTGCCCGAGGTGTCGCTGGTGGCGATTCTCGACGCCGACAAGGAGGGCTTCCTTCGTAGCGGCCGGTCGCTGATCCAGACCATCGGGCGGGCCGCCCGTAACGTCTCCGGTCAGGTGCACATGTACGCCGACAAGATCACCCCATCGATGGCGGCGGCGATCGACGAGACCGATCGGCGTCGGGCGAAGCAGATCGCGCACAACGAGGCGCACGGCATCAGCCCGGAGCCGCTGCGCAAGAAGATCCACGACATCCTGGACGACATCTACCGCGAGGCGGAGGACACCGAGAACTCCCGGGTCGGGGGCGCGGTGCGTCAGCTTTCCCGGGGCAAGGCGCCGGTCAAGGAGACCCGCAGCCGGAGCCGGTCCGCCGCCGCCACCACCTCGCGGGAGGGGATGGCCCGCGCCGACCTCGCCCAGCTCATCCAGGAGCTCAACGACCAGATGTTGGCCGCGGCACGCGAGCTGCAGTTCGAGCTTGCGGCCCGGATCCGCGACGAGGTCTCCGACCTGAAGAAGGAACTGCGCGGCATGGACGCCGCCGGCGTGAAGTGACGGCCACCCGGTCGGCCACGCCCAGCGCTCCGCTCGGCCCCGGCCGGCCGGGGCACGCGAAGGGCGGGCACCGTTGACGGAGGTGGCGCCGATCGGCGAGATGGTCCTCGGGCTGCCCGACGCCAGCCTGCGTCCGTTCGTCGACCGGTACGTGGGCTACCGGGAACGGGCGGACGTGCCACTGGTCCGCCGGGAGTCGGCGGGCGTCTTCGTGGTGCTGATCCTGGGTTGGGGCGCTCCGCTGGACGTGACCGACCCGCGCAGCGCGGAGCGCGGTGTCACCGCTGTCGACTCGTTCGTGGCCGGCACCTTCGACAGTTGGTGCACCACGCGCACGGTGGGTGTGGGGGAGGGCGTCGAGTTGCTGCTCGCCCCGCTGACCGCCCGCCGTCTCCTCGGCCTGCCGTTGAGCGAGCTGACCAATCGGGCCGTCGACGTCGGGCAGCTCCCGGGCCGTTGGCTCGATCGGCTGCGCGGCCAGCTCGCCGAGGCCCCCGGCTGGCCGGAGCGGTTCGCCCTGCTCGACAGGGTGCTCACCGCCCGGCTGGCGGCGTCCCCGCCGGTGGATCCGCGGCTCGACTGGGCGTGGCGGTGGCTCGTCGCCAGCGCGGGGCGGGGAAGCGTCGGGATGCTCGCCGACGAGTTGGGCTGGAGCCGGCGGCACCTCGCGTCCCGGTTCCGGCAGGACGTCGGGCTGCCGCCCAAGATGGCCGCCCGGCTGCTGCGTTTCCAGCAGGCTCACGCGGCGTCGACCCAGGTCGGCGCGACCGGGCGGGCCGTCGACTGGGCCGCGGTGGCGGCGGGCTGCGGCTACTACGACCAGTCCCACCTGATTCGGGACTTCCACCAGTTCGCGGGGGCGACGCCGGCCGCGCTGCTCACCGCCCGGTGACGACGGCCGGCTGACCGCGGCCGCGCCGGCGACCGCCCCCGTTTACTGCTACCCGGGGCAGCGGAGGTCACATTCGTCCAATCCGGATCGGCGCCGCCGGCCGCAGAATCGGGTCATGCGAACCATCTATCCGATCTTCCGTTATCCCGATCCCCGCGCCGCGATCGACTGGCTCGGCGCCGCCTTCGGTTTCCAGGTGCATGCCGTGCACGAGGCGCCGGACGGCACGGTGGCGCACGCCGAACTGGTCCTCGACACCGGCATGATCATGCTGGGTGGCCGGGCCGACGCCCCGTCCCGGCCGGCCGCCGACGACTGGTCGGTCTACGTGGCCGTGCCGGACGTCGACGCGCACTGCGCCCGGGCGCGCGCGGCCGGCGCCGAGATCACCCGCGAGCCGTTCGACACCGACTACGGCTCCCGTGACTACGCCGCCCGCGATCTGGCCGGCAACGTCTGGTCCTTCGGCACCTACCGGCCCTGAGCCCGCCGCACCGACCAGGACCAACGGGCCGCCGAGATCGGAATTCGCCGGCAGTAACCGCTGCTGACCTGCGGAAACGGTACGTGCGGGCCGGCCCGGCCGGTCGGCGGGGCCGAATGCCCTGATTGCGGTGCGCGAGCGAGGTATTGCACTGGGTGATCGTCCTGCGTAGTCTCCCTCGGTGGGGAGGCCGGGATGCCGCTGCCAACAAGTCCTGTCATTCGACGTGCACGTCTCGGCGCAGAGCTGCGCCAACTCCGTCGGCGCGAGTCGCTGACCCTGGAGCAGGTCTGCGACAGGTTGGGCTGGGCCTCGACGTCGAAGCTGTCCCGCATCGAGCTGGGGCAGAGTCGCCCGGACCTCGCCGACGTGCTCGACCTGCTGGACGTCTACAAGGTGCCCACGCCCGCCCGGGAGGCGCTGATCGTCATCGCCCGGGACGCGGCGACCAGCCGAGGCTGGTGGAAGACGCTGGGCGAGATGAGCGAACGGCAGCGCACCTATGCCGAGTTGGAGGCGGGCGCCGCCGACATCGTCGAGTTCCAACCGTCGGTGGTGCCGGGGCTGCTCCAGACGCCCGCGTACGCCCGGGTGCTGGTCACGGCGGGCGCCCAGCTCACGCCCCAGGTCGATGTGGAGGCCGAGGTGCGCGCCCGGGCGCTGCGGCAGGAGGTGCTGCGGCGGGCCTATCCGCCGCGCTACACGGCGGTGCTCGCCGAGGCGGTCTGCGACCAGGGTGACCTGCCGGTGGCGGTCTGGCGTGAACAGCTGCGGCATCTGGTCGCCGTGACCGGGTTGTCCCACGTCACGGTGCGGCTGTTGCCACGGGGGGCGGCCGGTGGCGGGCTGCACCCGCTCACACCGTATTCCTGCTATGCCTTTCCCGACCCGGCGGACCCGCGGACGGTGATGCTCGAGGCGTTGACCACCGACGTGCGGTTGGCCACCGTGCTCGACGTCGACCGTTACGAGCGGATGACCGCGGCGCTGCTGGCCGCGGCGCTGTCACCGGAAGAGACGGTCACCGTGCTGGCCCGCCGCGTCGGCGAGTAACGGTTGCGGGTGTCGACGGTGCGGCGCCGCGCGGCCACCGGGCCCGGCGCCCCCGAGTCCGTCGGGACCGGCGGCCGGCGCGTGCGCACGGCACGATAACCGCGGGGTACGACAGCTCGGCTCAGGCGGGTACGTCGAGGAAGTGTTCCACCACTGGCGGTCCGGCGAAGTGGGGCCCGATCAGCGCCCGCCACTTGTCGAACCGTTCGGTGGCCCGGAAGTTCTTCTCGTGCGCCTCGACCGAGTCCCATTCGACGAGCAGCACGAAGCGGGTCGGTGACTCGATTCCTCGGGTCATCCGCACGGACCGGCAGCCGGTCGCACCGGCGAGCACCGGGTGACCCTCGGCGTACGCGGCGGCGAACGCGTCCTCGTGTCCGGGTAGTACATCGATCAGCGCGACCTCAAGCACCATGTCGGACAGCCTCCCACGGTGGTGGGGGCAGTCGGTGTCGCGGGGGTCTGTTCCGGCGTCGGCGCCGCCCCTAGGGTGGCTCAATGATCATCGACTGGCTCACCGGCACCGCGTTTCGGGTGGCCGGTACGGGCACCACCTGGGCGGAGTTGCTGGGGTTCGCGACAGGTGTGCTCAACGTGTGGCTGGTGGCCCGGCAGAAGATCGCCAACTGGCCGATCGGCATCGCCAACGTGCTGCTGCTCATGCTGCTGTTCTGGACCGCCGGGCTGTACGCCGACGCGGGGCTCCAGGTCGTGTACGTCGCGCTCGGCTGCTACGGCTGGTGGCACTGGCTCTTCGGTGGCGAGCGGCGCAGCCGGCTCACGGTGAGCCGGACGGGGCGACGGGAGTGGCTGGCGCTGGCCGCCGCCGGGGTGCTGCTCACCGGCGCGCTCTGGGTGCTGCTGGACCGGGCCACCGACTCGACCGTGCCGCTGCCGGACGCGTTGACCACGGCGCTGTCCCTGCTGGCCACGTACGGGCAGACCCGCAAGCGGGTGGAGAGTTGGTGGCTCTGGATCGCCGCCGACCTGATCTACATCCCGTTGTACGCGTACAAGGGGCTGCACCTGACCGCCGGCCTCTACCTGGTCTTCCTCGCCCTGTGCGTACTCGGTTTGCGGGCCTGGCGGGCCGACAGGCTTCGGGCCGACCGGCCGAGCGCGGTTCCGCCCGGCCCGGCCCCGGTCACCGCGTGAGCGCCGAGACGTCCGGCCCCGCGCCGGCACCACGCGTGCCGGCGCGTTCGGCCGGTGCGGAGTTCGGGCACGGGATGGTGGTGGGCAAGTTCTATCCACCGCACGCCGGGCACCACGCGCTGATCGGGGCCGCCGCCGCCCGCTGCGCCGAGGTGACAGTCGTCGTGGCGCCCTCACGTCGGGAGTCCATTCCACTCGCGCTGCGCCTCGACTGGTTGCGGGAGGCGCACGCGGACACGCCGTGGGTCCGTTTCGTCGGCAGGTACGACGACCACCCGGTGGACTACGCGGATCCGGCCGTCTGGGACGCGCACTGCGCGGTGTTCCGCGAGGCGGTCGGGTCGGTGCCGGTGGACGCGGTCTTCTCCTCCGAGGCGTACGGCGCCGAGTTGGCGCGCCGCTTCGACGCCGTACCCGTGTCGGTGGATCCGGATCGGCGGACCGTGCCGGTGTCCGGAACGGCGGTGCGCGCGGACCCGGCGGCTCACTGGCGGTGGCTGAGTCCGCCGGTGCGGGCGTGGTTCGTCCGGCGGGTGGTGGTGGTCGGGGCCGAGTCGACCGGGACCACGACGATGGCGGCGGCGCTCGCCGGGCACTACGGCACGTCCTGGGTGCCGGAGTACGGCCGGGAGTTGACCGCTCGCAAGCTGGCCCGGTTGCGCGAGCGAACTCCGGAGGCGACCGTCTTCGACGTCACGTGGGACCGGGACGACTTCCGCGCCGTGGTCCGCGAACAGCAGGCGGCCGAGGACGCGGCGGCCCGGACGAGCGGGCCGCTGCTGGTCTGCGACACCGACGCGCGGGCGACGGCGGTGTGGGAGGAGCGCTACCTGGGCAGCGCGTCGGAGGAGGTGCGCGCGGCGGCCCGCCGGCCGGCGCTGTACCTGCTGACGGATCACCGGGGGGTGCCGTTCACCGATGACGGGCTGCGCGACGGTGAGCACCTGCGTGCCTGGATGACCGAGCGGTTCCGCAGCGAGCTGGCGGGGTGCGGGGTGCCGGTGGTGGAGCTGACCGGATCGCACGCCGAGCGGTTGGCCCGGGCGGTGCGGGCCTGCGACGACCTGCTCGCGGCCGGCTGGTCACTCGCCGACCCGATCGCCGCACCCGACCTGCACTAGCCTCCTAGGAAGCAACAGGGGGTGTGACGCATCGCGCGGGTGGCCAGCACCACCGGGTGCCCGGGGTGTGATCACGGGGCGTGGTGGGCAACAATGGTCACCGAGGAGGGGAGTATTCCCCCGCAACGGAGTCGTCAGCACGGTCGATCGCCGGAACCACGGCGGCCCGACCCGGCCCCGTAGGTCGCCGCCCCAGGTGGGGCGACGGCGGAAGAGACCTCCGACAGTCACCAGAGTGAGCGACAGCGGCGCGCCGGCTCCCGCAGGGGCGTACGGTGTGCCCGACGCCGCGTGTCTGCCGGAGGAATGAACGTTGGACGTGTCCGGATTGGTGTGGGCGGGGACGCTTGTCGCACTGACTGCGGTCCTGCTCGTCGACCTGTTGATCATTGGTCGGCGCCCGCACGAGCCCAGTGTGCGGGAGTCGAGCCTCTGGGTCGCCTTCTACGTCGGTCTTGCCCTGCTCTTCGGCGCGGGTGTCTGGCTGACCTCCGGGGCCAGCGCGGCCGGGCAGTTCTACACCGGCTGGCTCACCGAGTACAGCCTCTCGGTGGACAACCTCTTCGTCTTCGTGATCATCATGGCCCGCTTCGGGGTGCCTCGGCAGTACCAGCAGAAGGTGCTGCTCGTCGGCATAGTGCTGGCGCTGGTGATGCGCGGCGGGTTCATCGCCGCTGGTGCGGCCCTGATCACGCAGTTCTCCTGGGTCTTCTACATCTTCGGCGCGTTCCTGATCTACACCGCGGTGAACCTGGCCCGCCAGGGTGAGCCGGACGAGGACGAGTTCTCCGAGAACGTGCTGATCCGGTGGAGCCGCAAGGCGCTGCCGATCTCGAAGGACTACGACGGCGCGAAGCTCACCACCCACGTGGCCGGCAGGCGGCTGTTCACCCCGATGCTGATCGTGATGATCGCGATCGGCACCACCGACCTGATCTTCGCACTGGACTCGATCCCGGCGATCTTCGGCATCACCCAGGAGCCGTACCTGGTCTTCACCGCGAACGTCTTCGCGCTGATGGGCCTCCGTCAGCTCTACTTCCTGCTCGGTGGCCTGCTCGACCGGCTGATCTACCTGAGCTACGGCCTGGCCGTCGTGCTCGGCTTCATCGGGGTCAAGCTGGTGCTGGAGGCGCTGGCCGACAACAACCTGCCGTTCATCAACGGTGGCGAGCACGTCGGTTGGGCGCCGCACATCCCGATCTGGTTGTCGCTGCTGGTCATCATCGGCACGCTGGGCGTCGCCACCGCCGCCAGCCTGATCAAGTCCTCCCGGGACCGGCGTCGCGAGCTGGCCGACGCCCGACGCTGACCGGTCACCGGCCGGGTGCGGACACGCGCCCGGCCGGCAAAGTGCGGCCTCCGAAACACGCCCTAGACCCGGTGGGCGCCCACCAGCGTGGCGGTGCGGTCGGCCGGTAGCGGCTCCTCGATGACCCGCCGTCGCCGGTAGCAGGCGTGCAGCATCCGGCGCTGGCCGCCGTCGCCGGGTGGGGCGGTGACGATGCCGATGTGGTGGATCTTGCGGCCGGGTCGGGCGAAGAAGTAGAGATCGCCGGGGCGTTCCGCGCCCAACGGCAGTGGGGTGGTGGCCACGGCCTGGTCGTCGGCGTCGCGGGGCAGCAGCACCCCGAACCGCCGCCAGGCCAGGTGTACCAGCCCCGAGCAGTCGATGCCGTGCGCGGAGAGACCGCCCCAGATGTAGACCACGTCCAGCAGTCGCTGTGCCACCGCGAGCGCCTGCTCGGCGGTCGGCGACGTGGCCGGCGCCGGGACCAGGTGCCCGTCGGGCAGCCAGAGCGGCGTGCCCAGGCCGGGGACGTGCACCGGCCGCCAGTCGTCGTACGCCGGGCCGGCCGGGACGAGGCGGGTGCCGACGACGACGCCGGGCAGCACCACCGGCCCGTTCGGGGCGGCGTGCAGGCCGGTGACCGTGGCGTCCACCACCAGCGGGTGTTCGGTGCTGGTGTGGGCCGGGTCGGGAACGGCCAGTTGCCCCGCGGGGAGCCAGCCGGGGTAGCCGCGAGGATCCAGCTTGGCGGCTGGTTGTTCGACGGCGACGACCCGGGCCCAACCGTCCGGGCGGAGCTCGCTGACGAGGACCCGTTCGCCGAGCAGAAGTTGGCTCAGCACGCAGTCGCCGACCTGCTGGTCGGTGTCCAGTCCGGAGACCCAGGTCGGGATGTCGACACCGGCGGTCAGCGCCGGGCAGTCGACCGGGCGGACCGCCTCGGGGGAGGTCCACAGCGTCGCCACGGCGACCCGGACGACGGCCTCGCGGCCCGGTTGCAGCTCCACGTCAACCCCCAGCTCGGTCGGCTGTCCAGGGAAACCCTATGAAAGAAACCCACGGTCCTCAACCACGAGCCTGCACTTTTGCTTCAGCAAGGCCGGAGATGCCCAGGCCAGGGGCGTCCGGCAGCACCACGGCCGCCCCGTCGTAGCGGATGCCGCCCTGCACCGGCGACCAGGCCAGCCACCACGCGGCGTCCAGGTCGGCGACCGCAGTGGTGCCGTACGCGGCGACCAGGCTCGCCGCCGCCCCGATACCGACCTGGCTCTCCATCATCGAGCCGACCACCGTGCCGAGCCCGTGGGCGGTGGCCAGGTCGAGGAGGGTACGGGCCGGGTGCAGCCCACCGCACTTGGCCAGCTTGACGTTGACCAGGTCGGCGGCCCGGCGGCGGATCACCTCCACCAGGTCACGGACCCCGAAGACCGCCTCGTCGGCCAGGATCGGCACGGACACCCGGTCGCTGACCCAGGCCAGCCCGTCCAGGTCCCAGCGGATAACCGGCTGCTCGACCAGCTCCACGTCGAGCCCGGCGTCCTCGATGCCGCGGATCACCCGGACCGCCTCCCGGGGCGTCCAGCCCTGGTTGGCGTCCAGCCGGATCCGGGTGCCGAGGCCAACCGCCGTCCGTACCGCCCGCACCCGGTCCAGGTCACTCGCCGCGTCGGTGCCGACCTTCAACTTGAGCACGTCGAAGCCGTCGGCCTGCCGCTGCCGTGCCGCGGTCGCCAGGTCCACCGCGTCGCCCGCCGCCAGCGTGACGTCCGTCGGGACCCGCAGCGAGGTGCCTCCGAGCAACCGCACCAGGGGTACGCCCAGCCGCCGCGCGGCGAGGTCGTGCAGGGCGACGTCCACCGCCGCCTTGGCGGCCTCGTTGCCGACCACCGCGCGCTGCACCTCGGCGCAACGGGCTACCAGGTCGTCCGGGTCACGGCCGATCAGCTGTGGGCCGAGCATCTCGCGGACGCAGGCCTGGGCACCGGCGACGGAGGCGCCGGTGACCTGCCAGACCTGGGGCGCCTCGCCGAAGCCGGACCGGCCGTCGCTGTCGACGAGTTCGACGACCAGGGTGTCCACTGTGGTGGTACGGCGCAGTGCGGTGACGAACGGGGTGTGGAGGGGAGCGGAAACCCGGTGGGTGCGTACCGCCGAGATCGTCATGTGAGGCACCCTATACGGAGGTTCACGGCGGGAGGGGAGACCGGATGACCGGGCAGGGCTGGGAGCTGGTGGGTGCACCGAACGCGCGTGATCTGGGCGGGCTCGTCGGCGCGGACGGGCGACGGGTCCGGGTCGGGCAGCTGATCCGCACCCCGGCGCTGGGTCGGCTGACCGACGAGGACCTGCCGGTGCTGGCGAAGCTCGGTCCGGCGTGCGTGGTCGACCTGCGCGACGGCACGGAGATCGCGGTTGCCCCGCAGGACCGGTTCGCCGGTGAGCCACGGGTGGTGCGCCTGCCGGTGCACGATCCGGAGCACCCGGTCTTCACCTACGTCTCGGCGGTGCTGCTCGGTCACGACCTGGACGCGTACGCGGAGCTGGCCCGGCAGGGCACGGCGGGGGCGATGGCGGCGATCTACCGCTGGTTCGTCACGGGTGAGTCGGCGCGGGCCGGTTTCGCCGAGGCGGTGCGGCTGGCGGCCCGGCCGGAGAACCTGCCGCTGCTCTACCACTGCTCCGCCGGCAAGGACCGCACCGGGTGGTTGACCGTCATCCTGTTGACGGCGCTCGGCGTGGACGAGGCGGCGATCCGCGCCGACTACCTGCGCAACAACGAGCTGACCGACAGCCTGCGGGCGGTGATCGTCGAGGCGATGCGTCGGCGCAATCCCGAGCTGGACGTCGACGCGGTGCTGCCGGTGCTGGAGGTCCGCGCCGAGTACCTCGACGCCGGGTACGCCGAGGTGCGTCGGGTGCACGGCTCGTTCGACGCGTACCTGCGCGACGGGCTGGGGCTGACCGACTCCGACCTCAGCGCGCTGCGGGCGCAGCTGCTGGAGTGACCGGTGCGTCGGTGGGTGTGCCGGCGTGGGCGGCGCGGCCGGTGACGATCAGCGCCTGACCGGCGGCGTAGGTCGCCATCACCAGCACCGGTGCGCCGGGTGGTTGGGCCACCTCGGCCACCCCGGCGGCGATCAGCAGGTCGGAGCCGAGGAACAGCGCGGCGCCGAGGCCGACGCGCCAGCCCTGGGTGGTGGCGGTGCTGGCCATGGCGGCCAGCGCGAGCGCGTAGCCGGCCACCGGCACGGCCAGCCCGGCGTCGGTGAGCCCGGCCCACATCCAGGTCAGGGCGACGACGGTCAGCACCGCGTACCCGAGGGGGACGGCGACCAGCGGCGCCCGGCGCAGCGCGGCGGCGGCGCCGTGTCGGGTGAAGGCCGCGAGGTAGCAGAGGTGCGTGCCGAGGAAGCAGGCCATGCCGGCGAGGAACCAGCCGGTGCCGTCGATCATGAGAGCGATGTCGCCGCCGGTGGCGAAGGCCAGCCCGGCGAGCAGCAGCCGGTCCGGTCGGGCCGCGCGTTCGGCGCTGGCCCGCCAGAGGTACGCGGCCAGCAGCGGCATCAGCAGCGGCTTGGTGAGCAGGAAGGCCACGCCGCCGCCGGTGGCGTTGGCCAGCAGGTTCGCGGCCGTCACGACGAGGAAGGCGATCAGCACGGTGCGACTGCGGGGCATCGGCGGCTCCGGGGTGGGGGTGCGTGCAGCCTAACCGGAGTCGGCGGCGTTGGGCCCGGTCGCCGAGGCTGTCGGGTCAGAGCTGGTGGCGGGCGGCCCAGACCTGCGCCGAGATGTGCGCGAGCAGCAGGCAGGCGTCGTCCTCCACGTCGTCGCCACCGGCCAGGTCGGTGGTGGTGCAGACGGCGATCAGGTACGGCGGGGCGTCGTCGGGCAGCACCACGCCGGCGCCGTGGCGGACGCCGCGTACCCAACCGTTCTTGTGCGCGATGCGGGTGCCCTCGGGCAGGCCGGCGGCGAGGTCCTCGCGGTGTTCCTGGGCGAGCAGGACGTCCAGCATGGTGGTGCAGGCGGCCGGCGAGGCGAGGTGACCGGGGGTGTCGGCGCCGGTGGCCAGGGTGCCGAGCAGGGCGGCCAGGTCGGCGGCGGTGACCGTGTTGGTGATGCCGGCCTCGCGGGCGGCGAAGTCCTCGATGCCGCGGCCGGTGACGCTGTTGCGGGCGCCGGCGAGCGCCCAGACCTCGGCGACCGCGGGCAGCCCGACGTGGCCGAGGACGAGGTTGGTGGCGAGGTTGCTGGAACGCACGATCATCCGGTCGGCCAGCCAGCGCAGCGTCGCCGTGCCGCCGAGGCGGTCCCAGACCGCGTCGTCGTTGTCGTAGTGCTGCGCGTTGGCGAAGCGGGGTGCGCCGGGCTGGGCGGAGTCGAAGTCGTTGACGACCGGGACCGGGGCGTCGAGGTCCAGGGTGCCGGCCTCGGCGGCGCGGTGCAGCGCGGCGAGCACCGCCACCTTCATGGTGCTCGCGGCGTAGTGGGCGGCGTCCGGGTGGCGGGTCCAGGTGGGCGGCGCGTCGAGCCGCCCCACGTACGCGGAGACGGTGCCGGGCACCCGGTCCAGGTGGGCATCGAGATCATCCCAGGTCATGCCGGTGACCGTAGCGGATCACGGGGTGGGCGGGTTCGCGTACCCGTGGGGGGAGAGCGGACGGGCGCGCCGGCCGCAAGCGGCCGACGCGCCCGGTGTCGGGTGCTGGTGGGTCAGCCGGCGTGCTTGCGGCGGGCGGCGGCGCGGCCGCGCTGCTGCTGGTCGAGCACCACCTTGCGGATGCGCACCGCGGTCGGGGTGACCTCGACGCACTCGTCCTCGCGGCAGAACTCCAGGGCCTGCTCGAGCGAGAGCTTGCGCGGCGGGATCAGCTTCTCCGTCTCGTCGGAGGTCGATGCCCGCATGTTGGTGAGCTTCTTCTCCTTGGTGATGTTGACGTCCATGTCGTCGGAGCGGGAGTTCTCCCCGACGATCATGCCCTCGTACACCTCGGTGGTGGGGTCGACGAAGAGCTGGCCGCGCTCCTGGAGGTTGATCATCGCGAAGGCGGTGACCGCGCCGGCCCGGTCGGCGACCAGCGAGCCGTTGTTGCGGGTGCGCAGCTCGCCGAACCACGGCTCGTACGACTCGAAGACGTGGTGCAGGATGCCGGTGCCCCGGGTGTCGGTGAGGAACTCGGTGCGGAAGCCGATCAGGCCGCGCGCCGGAACCAGCCACTCCATCCGGATCCAGCCGGTGCCGTGGTTGACCAGCTGCTCCATCCGGCCCTTGCGGGTGGCGAGGAGCTGGGTGATGGCGCCCAGGTACTCCTCCGGGGCGTCGATGGTCAGTCGCTCGACGGGCTCGCAGGTCTTGCCGTCGATCTCCTTGGTGACCACCTGCGGCTTGCCGACGGTCAGCTCGTAGCTCTCCCGGCGCATCTGCTCGACCAGGATGGCCAGCGCCAGCTCACCGCGGCCCTGCACCTCCCAGGCGTCCGGCCGCTCGGTGGGCAGGACCCGCAGCGACACGTTGCCGATCAGCTCCTTGTCGAGCCGGTCCTTGACCATGCGCGCGGTGACCTTGGAGCCCTTGACCCGGCCGACCAGCGGCGAGGTGTTGGTGCCGATGGTCATCGAGATGGCCGGCTCGTCGACGGTGATCAGCGGCAGCGCGACCGGGTTCTCGACGTCGGCCAGCGTCTCACCGATCATGATCTCCGGGATGCCGGCGACGGCGATGATGTCGCCCGGGCCGGCGGTCTCGGCCGACGTGCGCTCCAGGCCCTCGGTCATCAGCATCTCGGAGATGCGGACCCGCTGGGTGCTGCCGTCGGTGCGGCACCAGGCCACCGTCTGACCCTTGTTGATGGTGCCCTGACGGACCCGGCACAGCGCCAGCCGGCCGAGGAACGGCGAGGCGTCCAGGTTGGTGACGTGCGCCTGCAGCGGCGCGCCGTCCTCGTACGAGGGTGCCGGGATGGTGTCCAGCAGGGTGCGGAACAGCGGCTCCAGGGAGGTGCTGTCGTCGGGGACCGAGCCGTCGGCGGGCTGGGTCAGCGAGGCGATGCCGTCGCGGGCGCAGGCGTAGACGATCGGGAAGTCGATCTGCTCCTCGTCGGCGTCCAGGTCGAGGAAGAGCTCGTAGGTGTCGTCCACGACCTCCTTGATCCGGGCGTCCGGGCGGTCCACCTTGTTGATCACCAAGATGATCGGCATCCGGGCCCGCAACGCCTTGCGCAGCACGAAGCGGGTCTGCGGCAGCGGGCCCTCGCTGGCGTCGACGAGCAGCACCACACCGTCGACCATGGTCAGGCCGCGCTCCACCTCGCCGCCGAAGTCGGCGTGGCCGGGGGTGTCGATGATGTTGATGGTGACCGGGTCGGAGCCGTCGGCCGGCAGGTAACGCACGCCGGTGTTCTTGGCCAGGATCGTGATGCCCTTTTCCCGCTCCAGGTCACCGGAGTCCATCACCCGCTCGGTGTTCTCGCCGCGTGCGCCGTACGCGCCGGCCTGCCGCAACATGGCGTCGACCAGGGTGGTCTTGCCGTGGTCGACGTGAGCGATGATGGCGACGTTGCGGAGGTCGGTGCGAAGCTGCATACCCTCTATCCTTCCGCCTGCGCTCGCGCAGGCTGCGTCGGGGTCACCCCCAGGTGCCCCTGATCTATGGTGAAACCGCTGTGCCGGTGGTTCCTCCGGCTGGCATGCTGGCTCCCGTGTCCCGGGGGCCTGAGTGCACGACCTGCTGACCTGGGTGCAGAGTCTGCCCACCCTGTGGATCTACCTGGTCGCCGCGCTGATCGTGGCGGGCGAGACCGCGGTGATCTTCGGCCTGCTCGTGCCGGGTGAGGCTACCCTGCTGCTGGTCGGCTTCCTCACCTACAACGGTACCTTGCGGCTCGGGCCGGCGTTGCTCGCGATGATCGTCGCGGCGTTCCTCGGCGATGGGCTGGCGTTTCGCGCCGGACGGCGGTACGGCTCTCGGCTGCGCGCCGGGCTGGGTCACCGGGTCGGGCCGCAGCGGTGGGCCCGCGCCGACGCCATGCTGGCCCGCCTCGGTGGGCGGGGCGTGTTCGCCGCCCGGTGGGTGGCTTTCGCCCGCACCCTGGTGCCCCGGCTGGCCGGTGCGGCCGGCATGCCGTACCGGCGGTTCGCCCTGTGGAACCTGGCCGGGGTGGTGACCTGGGTGGGCGGCTCGGTGCTGCTCGGTCACCTCGCGGGTGAGTCGTACGACACGGTCTCCCGGCTGCTCGGTCGGGCCACCGGGGTGACGTTCCTGCTGTTGGCCGGCCTGGTGGGTGTGGTGCTGGTCGGCCGGTGGCTGGGTCGTAACCCCGACCCGGTGCGCGCGCTGCTGTCCCGGGCGGGCGCGCTGCCCCCGGTGCGGTGGCTCACGGCCCGCTACGGGGTGCTGTTCTTCCTGGTGGCGATGCGGATCGGCCCGGCCTGGACGCTGCTGCTCAATCTGGCCGCCGGGCTGCTGTTGCTGTTCGCCGCCGGGCTCGCCATCGCCGGTCTGCTCGCGGTGGCGGTCCGCAACAGTGGTCTGGCCGCGCTGGACGGGGCCATCGCCGGGTGGTTCGCCGCCCGGCGTACCCCGGACGCCGCCGACGCCACGCTGGTCGTGGTGTCGGTGGTACGCGGGTGGGTGTTGATCCTGTTGGTGGCGCTGGTGGCGGCGGTGCTGGCGTGGCGCAACCGGCCCTGGCGGGCGGACCTGCTCAGCGTGGTCGGCACGGTGGGCGCTTTCGTGCCGCTGGTGGTCCTGGCCGTGGTGGCCGAGCTGACCGGCCCGAACGGGACCGCCCCGGGCGGCGGGGAGGTGGCCCCCCTCTCGACCCAGAACGCCGTGGTCGCGGCGAGCTTCTGCACCCTGGCCTGGCTGGTGTCGCGCAGCGCCCACTGGCCGGTGGCCGTCGCCGCCTGGACCGCCGCCGCGGCGGGGGTGCTCGGGATCGGCGGCGCGCGGCTCTACCTCGGGCTGGACACGGCGAGCGGGACCGCGGCGGCGGTGCTGCTCGGGGTGCTCTGGACGGTGGTGTTCATGATCGCCTGGGCGACCCGGGACCGGGCGGTGGGGGATCGTCAACCGCCGGTGGACCAGACCGGGCGGCCGTCGCAGGGGGACCGCCGCCCGGTCGAGCCCTAGGGCGCGGCGACCGGTTCGGGTGACCTCGGGGTGGCCGGCACCGGGTCCCGCGCGATGCGGCCGGGCCACCAGAAGCGGTCGCCGAGCAGGAACGCCAGCGCCGGCACCAGGACCGTGCGGACCAGCAGGGTGTCGAGCAGGACACCGATGCAGACGATGATGCCGATCTGGGTCAGGGTGATCAACGGCAGCACGCCGAGCACGGCGAAGACCGCGGCGAGCAGCACTCCGGCGCTGGTGATCACGCCGCCGGTGACCCGCAGGGCGGAGAGTGTCCCGGCGCGGGTGCCGACGCTGCGGGCGTCCTCCCGGGCCCGGGTGACCAGGAAGATGTTGTAGTCCACCCCGAGCGCCACCAGGAACACGAAGGCGAGCAGCAGCACGCCGCTGTCCAGGGCGGGGAAGCCCAGCACGTGGTCGAAGAGCAGCCAGGCCGCGCCGAGGCTGGCGAAGAACGACGCGATCACGGTGAGCACCAGCAGCAGCGGTGCGAGCAGGCCGCGCAGCAGGAGCACGAGCACGGCGCCGACCAGCAGCAGGATGATCGGCAGGATGAGTCGTAGGTCACGCTCGTTGGCCTCGTCGGAGTCGTAGGTGGCGGCCACGGAGCCACCGACGATCGCCCCGGACGGGGCGTCGGCGCCGGCGGCGGCCGGCGGCGCCGAGTCGGGAACGACGGCGACCGCCTCGCGCAGCGCCTCGATCGCCCGGTCCGAGGCGGTGGTGCCGGGTTCGGCGTCGAGGACCACGTCGACCTGGGCGACGGCCGTGCCGGCGTCGCCGGGGCGCGCCGAGGCGACACCGGGTACCGCGGTGGCGGCGTCGGTGACCGCCCGCACCGCCGCCGGGGTGGTGAGCACGGCGACGGGTTGGGTGCTGCCGGCCGGGAAGGCCCGCGCCAGGGTCTGCGCCCCGGTCACCGCCTCGGGCTCGGCCCGGAACTGTTCGGTCTCGGACAGGCCGGTACGGATGCCGAGCCCACCCAACGCCAGGCCGCCGAGGAGCAGCGTGGCCAGCGTGGCGACCACCATCGGGCGGCGTTGCACGGCGGCGCCGAGTCGACCCCAGAGTCGGCCCTCGCGGACCGGGCCGCCGACGCGGGGTACGAACGGCCAGAACAGGCCGCGACCGAAGAGCACCAGCACGGCGGGGAGCACGAACAGGGCCGAGAGCATGGCGAAGACCACACCGGTGGCGCACGCCACCGCCAGCGCCCGGTTGGTCTCCTGCTCACTGAGCAGCAGGGTGAGGACGCCGAGCACGACGGTGCCGCCACTGGCCAGGATGGGCTCCGCGGTGCGGCGTAGCGCGGCGCGCATCGCCGCGAACCGGTCCTCCTCGCGGCGCAACTCCTCCCGGTAGCGGGCGATGAGCAGCAGCGCGTAGTCGGTGGCGGCGCCGAAGACCAGCACGCTGGCGATGCCGGTGACCTGACCCTGCTGGAGGTTGATGCCGACACCGGGCACGATGACGTCCACCGCGCGCAGGGTGAGCTGCTCGGTCGCGGCGACCACGGCCAGCGGCACGATCCACAGGAACGGGCTGCGGTAGGTGATCAGCAGGAGCAGCGCGACCACGGCGGCGGTCACCACGAGCAGGGTGACGTCGGCGCCGTCGAAGACCGAGGAGAGGTCGGCGGTGAACGCCGGGGCGCCGGTCACCTCGGCGGTCAGCCCGTCGGGCAGGTCGGCCAGGGTGGCGCGCAGCTGGGTCACCGTCTCGGTGACGACCTCCTGCCCGCCGGCGGTGTCCAGCGGTACGGCGACGAGGGCGACCGCGCCGTCCGGGGAGACCTGGGCGGGGCTGACCTGCCCGCCCACCGCGAAGCGGCGCAGGCCCTCGGCGCGAGCGCCGACGGTGGCCCGGTCGGCCTCGCTCAGGGTGCCACCGTCGCCCCGGCTGAGCACCACGATGGCCGGTTGCACCTCGCTGGAGGGCAGCTGGTCCTGGAGACGTTGCACCTGGGTCGACTGCCACTGCGCGGACAGGCCGGTGGCGGAGACCGGCGCCGGGTTGTCCGGCTGGGGCGTCGCGAAGACGGCCGCGCCCACGACGATCGCGGCGGCCACGGTGAGCCAGGCGGCCAGCCGGCCGCGAGCGACTCTGGTGAACACAGACATCAGGTGACCTCAAGGTCTTTCGAAAGCCGAGTATCTCGGTAACCGAGATTATCCAGGGCTGTTCTATGCTGCAACCCGAAGGACCGACGACGGGAAGAGCGGCGCGAGGTGGCGACTCACGGCATGTACCGACGGCGCGACACGCGCCGCGAGCAGCTGGTCGCGGAGATCACCAACAACCTCCGGCGGTACGCGGTGGACGCCCAGCAGGTCGGCCACGCCTTCGCCAACCTGCACGGCCTCAACCCGACCGACCTGCAGGCGTTGATCGCGGTGATGGACGCCGAGCTGCTCGGTGACCCGATCACCCCCGGCCGCCTCGGTGAGCAGCTCAACCTCTCCTCCGGCTCGGTCACGGCCCTGATCGACCGGCTGGAACGGGCCGGGCACATCCGCCGGGACCGGGACACCGTCGACCGCCGCAAGGTGCTGCTGCACTACGCCGACCAGGGCGCCGCCCTGGCCATGCAGTTCTTCCAGCCGCTGGGCGCCCGCACCGACACGGTGATGGACCGCTTCGGCGAGGACGAGCTGGAGGTGGTGCACCGGTTCATGGCGGAGATGAGCGAGTCGCTGCGGGGGCACCGGGACGCGGTGCGCGCCGCCCGGCCGGAGTCACCCCGCCGCCCGACGGGCTGACCGGTGCCGGACCGGCTCGTCACCCGCCTCGCCAGCGCCGCGCTGCGGCTGCCGCCGACCCGCCCCGGCCCGGTGCGGGTCACCCGGGACCTCCCGGTGCGGGCCCGCGACGGTGTGGTGCTGCGCACCGACCACTACGCCCCCGGCGTCGGCGGCGCGCCGACCGTGCTGATCCGCACCCCCTACGGGCGGGGCGGTCCACTGCGGCTGCTCGGTCGGCTGCTCGCCGCGCGGGGTCGACACGCGGTGATCCAGTCGTGCCGGGGCACCGGCGGCTCCGGTGGGACCTTCGCCCCGCTGGTGCACGAGCGCGACGACGGCGCGGACACCCTGGACTGGCTGCGTCGCCAGCCCTGGTGGTCCGGGCAGCTGGGCATGTTCGGGGTCAGCTACCAGGGCTTCGCCCAGTGGGCGCTGGCCGCCGACGCCGGCGAGGAGCTGCGCGCGATGGTCGCCGTGGTGACCGCCTCGGCCACCCGCGACTCGACGTACGCGGGGGAGTCCTTCGCCCTGGACACCGTGCTCACCTGGGCGGAGCTGCTGCACGCCCAGACCGTGCCGTGGCTGGCCCGGCAGTGGGAACTCAAGCGGGGGCAGCCCCGGCTGGCCGCCGCGCTGGAGCACCTCCCCCTGGCCGACGCCGACCGGGTGGCCACCGGGGTGACCATCCCGTTCTTCCAGGAGTGGCTGCGCCACCACACCCCGCAGGCCGCGTACTGGCGGACCCGGGTCTTCGCCGACCGGGTCGCCCAGGTGCGGGCGCCGGTGGTCATGGTCACCGGTTGGCACGACATCTTCCTTCCCGCCCAGCTCGACGACCACGCCGTTCTGCGCGCCGCCGGCACACCGGCGCGCCTGGTGATCGGCCCGTGGACGCACGGCAGCCCCGGACTGTTCGTGGCCGCGCTGCGCGAGGGGCTGGCCTGGCTCGACGAGCACCTGCCCGCCGCGCCCCGGCCGCCCGCACGGGCGCGGTCCGCCGCGCCGCCGGTCCGGCTGTACGTCAGTGGTGCCGGCGGCGGCTGGCGGGACCTGCCGGACTGGCCACCACCGGCGGTCGAGACCGCCTGGCACCTGCAACCCGGTGGTGCGCTGGCGGCGCGCCCGCCGGTCGCGTCGACGCCGGACGAGTTCCGCTACGACCCCGCCGACCCCACCCCGTCGCTGGGCGGGCCACTGCTCGTCGCCCAGCGGGCCGGCCCGGTGGACAACCGGCGCGTCGAGGCCCGCCCCGACGTGCTGACCTACACCAGCGACCCGCTGACCGAGCCGGTCGAGGTGATCGGCCCGGTCCGCGCCGAGATCCACGTCCGCAGTGACCTGCCGTACCTGGACGTCTTCGTTCGTCTGTGCGACGTGGACCGCAAGGGTCGTTCGTGGAACGTGTGCGACGGTCTGGTGCGGGTCACCCCGGAGCGCTTCCCGGCCGATCCCTGCGGCGTGCTGCGGGTTCCGGTGCCGCTCTGGCCGACCGCGTACCGGTTCGCCGCCGGGCACCGACTGCGGGTGCAGGTCTCCGGTGGTGCCCATCCACGATGGGCCCGCAACCCCGGCACCGGGGAACCCCTCGGCACGGCGGTGACGCTGCGTGCCGGCCAGCGGCAAGTTTTGCACGATCCGGCTCACCCCTCGGCGCTGCTGTTGCCAATCGTCCACTCTGAACCTCGGCAATCTCCAATCTGAACTGACCTGCTCTGAGCTGGGCGTTTGTCCAAAACACGGGCTATGGTTGAGTCAACGCCCGGCGCCGTGCATCAGTAGGCCGGGCTCGTCCAAAGCCCAACACCGCGTACGCGGTGTGACGTCGCGCCCGGTCCCCGCCTCTCGAAAGGGGGACCCCATGACCCGGGCCCCGGCTAATCTTCTGGCCGTCCGAAGCCTTCTCCTCACTCACCTCGACAACGCCCCGGGGCCCGACGACCTGGATCCGGGCGAGGTCGGCATCGTCGGCGACCCGGCCCACCGGGGCGGCTACCACTGCGGATCGGACCGGGTGGTTACCAACGACTACTCGGTGGTCGAGTCGCCCCGGGACAGGGCCGGGCTGACCCTCGACGCGGCGGCGCTGGACGTCGGCCCGTTCGAGGTCCACTCCGGTGGTCGCACGAGCACTCTGGCCAGCTTCTCGGTCTGGTGCGTCGCACAGTGCGCCGCGAGCGCAGCCGACACCCGGGACATCCGCGAGATCATCTACAGCCCCAACGGCACCACGGTGAAGCGGTGGGATCGCCTCGGCAAGCGCAGCAGCGGCGACGATTCACACCGCTGGCACACGCACTTCAGTTTCTTCCGCGACGCGATCAAGGCAGGCCGCGACCAGCGGCCGTTGTTCCGCCGCTACCTCAGCACCATCGGACTCCTGGAGGACGACGACATGACCCCCGAAGAACACAACTGGCTGGCCACCGTCCACAAGAACCTCACCGTGCTGGATGGCCGCAACCCGATCGGACAGACCTACACGCGGATAGCGTTGGGTGAGGACGCCACCGTCACCGGCTTCGTTGCGACGCATCCGACCTTGAAGACGCTCGGCGCGCAGATCGCCACGATGCAGCTCGCGCTCACCACGCTGGCCGGCAAGGACGTCACCGACGAGTTGGCGATCATCCAGGGCGTACTGGCCGGACTAACCCCGGAGAAGATAGCCGCAGCCATTCCACCGACCCTGGCCAAGCAGGTCGCCGACGAACTGGCGCGACGCATGGTCGCCTGAGCGGCGCCAGCCGGCTCTGCCGGCGCGAGATGACACTGATCCGCAACGACTGTTGCGCAATATTTATTGCGCAACAGTCGTTGCGGATGTCATTCTGTCGGCATGGACAGCTCCGACGTACGCCAGATCACCGACTCCCGGGTGCTGGCCGCCATGTCCCACCCGCTGCGCCGCCGGCTGATGGACGTGCTCAAGGTGCACGGCCCCTCCACCGTCGGCCTGCTCGCCGAGCGCACCGACCAGGCTCCCGCGAACGTCAGCCACCACCTCAAGGTCCTCGCCGGCGCGGATCTGGTCACCGAGGCGCCCGAGTTGGCCCGGGACCGGCGCGAGCGGTGGTGGCGCCTGGTCACCCGGGCGCTGCGCTGGTCCAACACCGACTTCGACGCCGACCCGGCCTCCCGAGCGGTCGCCGACGCCGCCACCTCACTCAACCTCGACCGGCACGTCGCCCTGGCCCGGGCCTGGCACGCCGCCGACGAGACCACCCAGGCCAGCTGGAACGACGCGCCGTTCTCCACCGACCACTGGCTGCGCCTCACCCCCGAGGAACTGGCCGAGCTGAGCCACGAGCTGATCGACGTCCTCGCGCGCTGGGCCAACCGGGACCTGCCCGACGACGACGCCGACCGCAGGCCGGTCTTCGTGTTCGTCCACGGCGTACCGGCCCGACCGTGACCACCGCCACCCGCGGCGACTCCACCGACGTCCGGCCGAGCGGAGGGCTGCTCCGGCACCGCGACTTCCGGCTGCTCTGGGCCGGCCAGGCGGTCAGCAGCGTCGGCAGCAACGTCACCACGGTCGCGCTGCCCCTGGTCGCGGTCACCGTCCTCGACGCCGGCACCTTCCAGGTGGCGGTGCTCACCGCCGCGGCCTGGCTGCCCTGGTTGCTGATCGGCCTGCCGGCCGGCGCGTGGGTCGACCGGCTGCCCCGCCGGCCGGTGATGGTGATCTGCGACCTGCTCTGCGCGGTGGCTTTCCTCAGCGTGCCGCTGGCCGCCCTGCTGGACCGGCTCACCGTCGCGCAACTGCTGGTGGTCGCCCTCGGCGCGGGCACCGCACGGGTCTTCTTCGAAACCGCCGACCAGGTCTACCTGCCGGTGCTGCTGCGACCCGGGCAACTGCCGGAAGGCAACGCCAAGCTCCAGGCCACCCAGACCGTGAGCTACGTCGTCGGGCCCGGCCTCGCCGGTCTGATCGCCCAGCTCACCGGTGCCGTCGCCGCACTGCTGCTGGACGCGCTCACGTTCCTGCTCTCCGCGGTGTTCCTGCTGCGCATCCGCACCCGCGAACCACGGGTACGCCCCTCGGACCGAACCCGATCGCTGCGCCGCGACATCACCGAGGGGCTGCGCTTCGTCATCCGGGACCCGTACCTGCGGGTGCTGACGGTCTTCGGCGCGGCCAGCAACATCGGGCTGACCGGCTACCAGGCCGTCCTGGTGGTCTTCCTGGTGCGCGACCTGCGTCTCGAGCCGGGCCTGGTGGGCGGGCTCGTCGGAGTGATGAGCGCCGGCGGGATCATCGGAGCGCTGCTCGCCACCACGGTGGCGCGGCGCTACGGCACCGCGCGAGCCCTGCTGATCGCGGCGGCGCTCACCGGCCCACCCGCGCTACTCATTCCGCTCGCCGCACCCGGCGTCGGGCTGGCCTGGCCGGCCGTCGGCGGTCTGCTGATCGGCCTCGGGGTGGCCATCGGCAACGTGGTCAAGGGCGCCTTCCGGCAGACGTACACGCCGCACCACCTGCTGGGCCGGGTGACGGTGAGCATGCACCTGCTCAACTACGGCACGATCCCGTTGGCAGCCGTGCTGGCCGGTGCGGTCGGCGCGCGTTACGGCGTCGGGACGGCAATCGTCGTGATGACCGCCTGGTTGGCGGTCACCCCGTTGATTCTGTTGGTGGGGCCGATCCGGAGGCGGCGGGACCTGCCCGCCGCCCCGGCGGCGTCTTGAGTGCGCTGCGACGGCGGCCGGAGACCGGCCGCCGTCACCGGCACGGAGCTACATCGGGCGGACGTTGTCCGCCTGCGGACCCTTCTGCCCCTGGGTCACCTCGAACTCGACCTTCTGGCCCTCGTTGAGCTCCCGGTAGCCGCTCGAAGCGATGGCGGAGTAGTGGACGAAGACGTCCGGCCCTCCACCGTCCTGCTCGATGAAGCCGAAGCCCTTTTCCGAGTTGAACCACTTAACCGTGCCGGTTGCCATGCATCTCTCCCTGTTCAAAGCGGCTGACCCTCGGCCTCTGGCCGATGATCGCCCGTACCTGTTCGACAGTAACGGGCAAAACCCCAATCCGCTGGCCGAAGTGCCGTAGGTCTTTGACGGAACTCGGGTGAACTCTGCGCGCCGGCATGCGAAACCCGCCCCGACCAACCGCCGCTGGGGCATGCTTGCGCCGATGAGGGATGCCGCAGCCGACGCGCTGACCGAGCTGGAACGCGAAATCCACGCGCCCGGCACCGGTCTCGACCGGCTCCGGTTGATGCCCACACCGTTCGTCCCCGAGGTGCGGCTGCACCTGGCCGAGGACGCGATCGTCTGGTGGGCCCGGATGGAGGCCGCCGCCGGGCACGCGCTGCCGGCGCCGTACTGGGCGTCCGCCTGGGCCGGAGGGCAGGCCCTGGCCCGCCACCTCCTGGACCACCCGGAGATGGCCGCCGGCCGCCGGGTGCTCGACCTCGCCGCCGGGTCCGGGCTGGTGGCCATCGCCGCCGCGCTCGCCGGCGCCGCGGAGGTGATCGCCAACGACATCGACCCGTACGCCGTCGCCGCCGTCACCCTCAACGCGCGGGCCAACCACGTCGACGTCGACGTCACCGGGGACGACCTGCTCGACAGCACCGACGCGAAGGTCGACCTGGTGGTCGCCGGGGATGTGTTCTACGACCGCGCGATGGCCGACCGGATGCTGCCCTTCCTGCAGCGGGCCGCCGCCGCGGGCGCCGACGTGCTGGTCGGCGACCCCGGCCGCGGACACCTACCGACGGACCGCCTGACCGTGCTGGCCGACTACCCGGTGCCCACCACCGAACCGTCGGTCGACTCGTCGTTACGCCACGTGCAGGTGCTGCGCCCCGCCTGAGGCCCGACCACGACTCAGGGGCGACCCCGAGGCCGATCCCAGGGGTCACTGGGGGCTACGACCCGATGTCCGAAGTGGCGCGACGGCCATAGCGTCGACGCATGACGCAATGGCTGGCCCAGATCGGAGAACTACCGGTTCTGCTGCTGATGGGCGCGCTCGGGCTCGTCATGCTCTTCGACGCCGTACCCCTGCTGGGTGTCCTCGTCCCCGGCGACGTCGCGATCCTCGCCGCCGTCGGCGTCGGCCGCCCGAGCACCGGGCTGGCCACCTTCACCGCGGTGCTGATCGGCTGCCTGGCCGGCTGGTCGCTGAGCTTCCTGATCGGCCGACGCTACTCCGACCGGTTGCGCCACAGCCGCGTCGGCGGCTGGATCGGCGAGACCCGTTGGACGGCGGCGGAAGGAATCCTGCGCCGCGGCGGCGGCCGGATGATGGTCGTCGCGCCGTTCCTGCCGGTCTTCAACGCGCTGTTGCCACTGGCCGCCGGTGGGCTGCGGATGTCGTACCGCCGATTTCTCGGCTGCGCGACGATCGGCGCGGCCGCCTGGGCCGGTCTCTACCTCGCCCTGGGCACCGCGTCACGGTCGGTGGCCGGGCTGCTGCCGGGCGACCCCAGCCCGCTGCTGGTCACGATGGGCGTCGGGCTGGTGCTGGCCTCCGTCGCGTTGCTGGGGGCGCGGCGGCGGTTGTTCTCCGTCGTCGGCTGAGCTTTTCTCTGGGGGCGCTCGGGGCCGGGTTGCGGTGGGTGGGGCGGGGGCCCGCCGTGCCCGGCTCCGGGCGGTCAGGCTTGATCCCTGCGCCGGGCACGGCGGGCCCCCGCCCCCGTCGTGGTGCCGGCTCGCGCGCGGGGTGCCGCCGCCCGTCGTCGGGGGCTATTGATCTGGGTGGTTCTTGGTCGACGGTTGGTGATCTTGGTTGGTGGTGGGGTTACCAGCCTCGGGCTTTCCACTGGGGGAGGGCGGGGCGTTCCGCGCCCAGGGTGCTGTCCTTGCCGTGGCCCGGGTAGAACCAGGTGTCGTCCGGTAGCTGGTCGAACAGCTTGTGCTCGACGTCGCCGATCAACGCCGCGAAGCGTTCCGGGTCCTTGTCGGTGTTACCCACCCCACCGGGAAAGAGACTGTCGCCGGTGAACAGGTGCGGGGTGCCGGCCGGGTCGCGGTAGAGCAGCGCGATCGAACCCGGGGTGTGCCCCTTGATGTGGATGACCTCCAGCGCGCAGTCGCCGACCGCCACTGTGTCGCCGTCGGCCAGCCGCTCCGCCTCGATCGGCAGCCCCGCCGCGTCATCGGCGTGCACCAGCGCCCGGGCGCCGGTCTTGGCGACGACCTCCTCCAGCGCCACCCAGTGATCCATGTGCTGGTGGGTCGTCACCACGGCGGTGAGCCCACCGTCACCGATCAGTTCGAGCAACCGGGGTGCCTCGTTGGCGGCGTCGATCAGCACCTGGTCACCGGTGCCCGTGCAGCGCAGCAGGTAGGCGTTGTTGTCCATCGGGCCCACCGACAGCTTGCTGATGGTCAGCCCGTCCAGCTCCCGAACCGCCGGGGCGCCGCCGTGCGTGACGTCTCCGCTGTATGTCATGACGTTTCTAAATCCATTCCGGTGGAGTAGGCAGGGGACCGTCGGGGGTGACGGAGAGTGGGGCGCCGTCGGCACGGCCGATCAGCCAGGCGGCGAGGTCGGGGGCGGGACCGGCGACGATCGGGGCGCCGGCGCGCTCACCGATCACCACCTCGTGCTCGCTGCCGTCGAGGCGCAACACCATCGACGGTGGTGTCGGCCCCATGGCGTGGTGGCTGGCCGCCTCGCGCAGCAGCCGGTGGGCGAACGTCTCCGACCAGTGCGCGGCCCGGTAGTCGGCGGCCAGATCGAGGTGGTGCACCTCGATCTCCCGCAGTCGGCCCCAGACGAGCAGCGCGGCCGGCCACGGCCCCTTACGCGCCTGCACCGTCGCCGCCCAGGCCTCGGCCGGCATCGCCGCGACCGCCTCGGAGAACAGGTCCGCGGTGCGTCGCAGGTCGTCCAGGTGCTCCGCCGGTGGCCGGCTCGAACCGGCTTCGATGTCCGCCGTGCGGGCCTCCAGCGAGGCGTACATCGGCAGCGCCTGCCCGGTGCGGGCCGCGGTGAGCAGGTTGACGAAGCCGTCGGCGTTGCGTGCCAGGTGCGCCAGCACGTGGCCGCGCGTCCAGCCCGGCAGCAGCGACGCGGCGGCCAGGTCCGCGGCGTCGAAAGACGCAGCGGTACGGAGTAGTCGGCTGGTGGCCGCGTCCACCTCGCCCATCAGCAGCAGCGGATCCGTGGTCACCCGTCGACCCTAGCGGTCCGTCGTCGTGCCGTCGCCGGGGAAATCGCTTTCGGCGCGTCGGCACGCCACCTACCGTCAGCGGCAGACGCGGCACCGGGACATCGGACGGAGGTGGTGATCATGCCGGACGTGGCACGCGTGTTCCGCCATCACCAGCTTCGACACCGATGAGGATGCCATGACGATCGATCTGACCGCCCTCGGCTGGGACGCCGAGCGGACGGCGTACGCCGCGCGCCGCGGCGAGCATCAGCCGGGTCGGGTGGCCCGGGTGGACCGGGGGGTCTGCACCGTGCTGACCGCGGTCGGCCCGGTTCGGGCCAGCCTGGGTGGGGCGGTGCTGGGCGCCGCCGCACGGGACCCGTCCGCGCTGCCCTGCGCCGGGGACTGGGTGCTGCTCACCCACTGGCCGGACCGCCGCGTCACCGTGGAGGTGGTGCTGCCACGGCGAGGCGCGCTGATCCGGCGTACCGCCGGCAAGGACGCCAGCGGCCAGGTGTTGGCCGCCAACCTCGACGCCGCCGCCGTGGTGGAGCCGGTGCACCCCGAACCGGACGTGGGCCGGATCGAACGGCTGCTGGCCCTGGCCCATGAGTCCGGCGCCCGCCCCCTGGTCGTACTGACCAAGGCGGACCTCGCGGCCGACCCGGCCGCGCTGGCCCGCCAGCTGGCCGCCGTCGCCCCCGGGGTGCCGGTGCTGCCGGTCAGCGCCGAACTCGGCCTCGGGCTGGACCCGCTGCGCGCCGAGGTGGCACCCGGTCGCACGCTCGGCCTGCTCGGCCCGTCCGGTGCGGGCAAGTCGAGCCTGGTCAACGCCCTCGTCGGGGCGGTGATGATGCCCACCCAGGCGATCCGGCGTGTCGACGGCAAGGGTCGACACACCACCACCTGGCGGGCCCTCGTACCCATCCCCGGCGGCGGTGCGGTGATCGACACGCCCGGTGTGCGGGCGGTCGGCCTGCTGGACGGCGCGGCCGGGCTCGACCGGGCGTTCGCCGACATCGCCGGGCTGGCCGAGGGCTGCCGGTACGCCGACTGCGGCCACGACGGCGAGCCGGCCTGCGCGGTCCGGGAGGCGCTGCACACCGGCGAACTCTCCACCCGTCGGTGGGAGAGCTGGCGGCGGCTGCAGGGTGAGGTGGCCCACGAGAGCCGACGGCGGGAGGCCCGGGTGGCGGCGGAGCGGCGCGGCGGGTGGCGTTCGGCCCGACGTCGGGCCGCGCGCCCGCCAACGCCCGGCGGCTACTGACCGGGCGCCCGCCGACGCGCGGGCGCCCGGGCTTGCGGATGGCGCGCGCGGGCGCCCGGGCTTTCGGGTGGTGCGCGTTGTCGGGTGGCGCGGGCTTTCGGGTGGCGCGGCCGACCGGGCTGAGCTGGGGGAATGTGCGGGCGGGGGAAACTGTCACACCTCGGGGCTAGAGTTGCCGAGGCGTGTTTTCCGCGCCCGCACGACCGCTCAAGACCGCCCAGAGCGGGACACATCCTTCGCTTCGTCTTCTCCCGGGAGTACACGCACCGTGGCCGACCGACTGATCATCCGTGGCGCGCGCGAGCACAACCTGCGTGACGTCAGTCTCGACCTGCCCCGGGACGCACTCATCGTGTTCACCGGGCTGTCCGGGTCGGGCAAGTCGAGCCTGGCCTTCGACACGATCTTCGCCGAGGGGCAGCGCCGCTACGTCGAGTCGCTCTCCTCGTACGCCCGGCAGTTCCTCGGCCAGATGGACAAGCCGGACGTCGACTTCATCGAGGGCCTGAGCCCGGCCGTCTCGATCGACCAGAAATCCACCTCGCGTAACCCGCGCTCGACCGTCGGCACCATCACCGAGGTCTACGACTACCTGCGTCTGCTCTACGCCCGCATCGGCGAGCCGCACTGCCCGGTCTGTGGCGAGCGCATCTCCCGGCAGAGTCCGCAGCAGATCGTCGACCGGGTCCTCGCCATGGCCGAGGGCACCAAGTTCATGGTCCTCGCCCCGGTGATCCGTGGGCGCAAGGGCGAATACGTCGACCTCTTCGCCGAGCTGCAGGCCAAGGGCTACGCCCGGGCCCGGGTCGACGGCGTGGTGCACCCGCTGACCGAGCCGCCGAAGCTCAAGAAGCAGGAGAAGCACACCATCGAGGTGGTGATCGACCGGCTGACCGTCAAGCCGAGCGCCAAGCAGCGGCTCACCGACTCGGTCGAGGCCGCCCTGGGCCTGTCCAGTGGCCTGGTCCTGCTCGACTTCGTCGACCTTCCGGAGGACGACCCGGACCGCGAGCGCCGCTACTCCGAGCACCTGGCCTGCCCCAACGACCACCCGCTCGCCATCGAGGATCTCGAGCCCCGGGTCTTCTCCTTCAACGCGCCCTACGGCGCCTGCCCGGAGTGCACCGGCCTGGGCACCAAGAAGGAGGTCGACCCGGAGCTGCTGGTCCCCGACCCGGAGCGCAGCCTGCGCGAGGGCGCCATCCAGCCCTGGTCCACCGGGCACAACCTGGAATACTTCCTGCGTCTGCTGGAGGCGCTCGGCGAGGCCCAGCATTTCGACATCGACACCCCGTGGCGGGCGTTGCCGGCGCGGGCGCAGAAGACGATCCTGCACGGCTCCGACGATCAGGTGCACGTGCGCTACCGCAACAAGTACGGCCGTGAGCGCTCCTACTACACCGGCTTCGAGGGCGTGGTGCAGTGGATCGAGCGCCGGCACTCCGACACCGAGTCCGAGTGGTCCCGCGACAAGTACGAGGGCTACATGCGCGACGTGCCGTGCGCGGCGTGCGGCGGTGCCCGGCTCAAGCCCGAGGTGCTCGCGGTCACGTTGGCCGGCAAGAGCATCGCCGAGGTCTGCAACCTGTCCGTGGGGGAGTGCGCCGACCTGCTCGCCGGCATCGAGCTGACCGACCGGCAGAAGATGATCGCCGAGCGGGTCCTCAAGGAGATCAACGCCCGGCTGCGGTTCCTGCTCGACGTCGGTCTGGACTACCTCTCCCTGGACCGCCCGGCCGGCACGCTCTCCGGCGGTGAGGCGCAGCGCATCCGGCTGGCCACCCAGATCGGCTCTGGCCTGGTGGGCGTGCTCTACGTGCTCGACGAGCCGTCGATCGGGCTGCACCAGCGCGACAACCACCGGCTGATCGAGACCCTGATCCGGCTGCGTGGCCTGGGCAACACGCTGATCGTGGTGGAGCACGACGAGGACACCATCCGCACCGCCGACTGGATCGTCGACATCGGGCCCGGCGCGGGTGAGCACGGCGGCAAGATCGTGCACAGCGGATCGGTGCCGGCGCTGCTGAAGAACAAGGAGTCGATCACCGGGGCGTACCTGTCCGGTCGCCGGTCGATCCCGACGCCGACGGGCCGCCGTCCGCAGGACCCGGCCCGGGAGCTGGTGGTGCACGGCGCGCGGGAGCACAACCTGCGCAACCTGACCGTCTCGTTCCCGCTGGGTCAGCTGATCGCGGTCACCGGGGTCAGCGGCTCGGGCAAGTCGACGCTTGTCAACGACATCCTGTACGCGGTGCTGGCCAACCAGATCAACGGCGCCCGGCTGGTGCCCGGCCGGCACACCCGGGTCTCCGGTCTGGAGCACGTGGACAAGGTCGTCGGCGTGGACCAGTCGCCGATCGGCCGGACACCGCGCTCCAACCCGGCCACCTACACCGGCGTCTGGGACCACGTCCGCAAGCTCTTCGCCGAGACCACCGAGGCGAAGGTCCGCGGCTACGGCCCGGGTCGGTTCTCCTTCAACGTCAAGGGCGGGCGCTGCGAGGCGTGCTCGGGTGACGGCACCATCAAGATCGAGATGAACTTCCTCCCCGACGTGTACGTCCCCTGCGAGGTCTGCAAGGGCGCCCGGTACAACCGGGAGACCCTGGAGGTGCACTACAAGGGCAAGACCGTCTCGGACGTGCTGGAGATGCCGATCGAGGAGGCCGCCGAGTTCTTCTCCGCCATCCCGGCCATCCACCGGCACCTGAAGACGCTGGTCGACGTCGGCCTCGGCTACGTCCGCCTCGGCCAGCCCGCGCCGACCCTCTCCGGCGGTGAGGCGCAGCGGGTCAAGCTCGCCTCCGAGCTGCAGAAGCGCTCCACCGGGCGGACGGTCTACGTGCTCGACGAGCCGACCACCGGTCTGCACTTCGAGGACATCCGCAAGCTGCTGATGGTGCTGGAAGGGCTTGTCGACAAGGGCAACACGGTGATCACCATCGAGCACAACCTCGACGTGATCAAGACCGCGGACTGGCTGATCGACATGGGTCCCGAGGGTGGCCACCGCGGCGGCAGCGTGCTCGCCACCGGCACCCCCGAGGAGGTCGCCGAGGTGGCCGAGAGCCACACCGGCGAGTTCCTGCGCCAGGTGCTCAAGCTCGACGGTGAGGCCAAGGGTGCCGCTGCCGCCACCACGCGGGCCGCCAAGGCCAACGGCGTGACCAAGGCGCGGGCCAGCCGTAAGGTGCCAGCCGGCGCGCGCTGACCTCTCGGTGCGTGTTCGCGGGGCGGGGCGGGTCGCTTGACGGCCCGCCCCGCCCCATTTGCCGGGTCGGACGAATGCCGCGATGAACCATCCGGCACAGTTGCCCGTGTGGAGAAGTGTGGCCGGCTATCGACCGGCGCAGCGGGCTAGAGAGAGGCGAGGCATGAGTGACGATCAGGCGCTGACCGGTACGGGTACGCAGACACGTCGTACCCTGCTCACCGGCGTCGGGGCGGTCGGCGCGGCCGTCGTCCTGGCTGCCTGCGGCAGCGACGACGGCGGCAGCGGCAGTGACGCACCCACCAGTGGTGGTCCCGCCGTACCGAGCACCGGTGACGCCGGCGGCGGCGACCGGCAGAACGCCCAGTCGCTGGCCACCACCGCCGACATCCCGGTCGGCGGCGGCAAGGTCCTCGCCGCCGAAGGTGTGGTCATCACCCAGCCCGCGGCGGGCCAGTTCAAGGGCTTCAGCCCGATCTGTACGCACCAGAACTGCCCGGTGACGAACGTCGACGGCGGCACCATCAACTGCACCTGCCACGGCAGCAAGTTCTCGATCGAGGATGGCTCGGTGAAGGCCGGCCCGGCCACCAAGCCGCTGCCGCCCAAGAACATCAAGGTCACCGGCGACCAGATCTCGCTGGCCTGACCCGGCGGGCTGGCCCGGCCGCCGCACGCGGACCGACCGGTCGGCCCGGCGTCGCAGGATCGACTCGCGTTCGGGAAGTCGGGGTGTCCGGGGAGTGCCGACACCCCGACTTCCGGGCCACCGAGTGGATCACGCGCCTGCGGTGGGCTGTCGGTGCCGCGGACTAGGCTTGTCGGCGTGGCTGACCCCTCGACCTACCGCCCCGCACCCGGCACCATCCCGGAGCTACCGGGGGTCTACCGCTTTCGCGACGGCACCGGCCGGGTGATCTACGTCGGCAAGGCGCGAAATCTGCGCAGCCGGCTCAACTCCTACTTTGGCGATGTCTGGAACCTGCACGAGCGCACCCGGCAGATGGTCACCACCGCCGAGTCGGTGGACTGGATCACCGTCGGCACCGAGGTCGAGGCGCTCCAGCAGGAGTTCACCTGGATCAAGCAGTACGACCCGCGGTTCAACGTCCGCTACCGCGACGACAAGTCGTACCCCTATCTCGCCGTCACCCTCGACGAGGAGTACCCACGGCTGCAGGTGATGCGCGGCGCCAAGCGCAAGGGTGTGCGCTACTTCGGTCCCTACTCGCACGCCTGGGCCATCCGGGAGACCCTCGACCTGCTGCTGCGGGTGTTCCCCGCGCGGACGTGCTCGGCCGGGGTGTTCAAGCGGGCCGGCCAGGTCGGTCGTCCCTGCCTGCTGGGCTACATCGGCAAGTGCTCGGCGCCGTGCGTCGGCACCGTCTCCGCCGACGAACACCGGGCCATCGTCGACGGCTTCTGCGACTTCATGGCCGGGCGCACCGACACCATGGTCCGCAAGATCGAACGCGAGATGACCGAGGCGAGTGAGCAGCTGGAGTTCGAGCGGGCCGCCCGGCTGCGCGACGACGTGGCCGCACTGCGCCGGGCCATGGAGAAGCAGACCGTGGTGCTCGGCGACGGCACCGACGCGGACGTCGTCGCGTTCGCCGACGACCCGCTCGAGGCGGCCGTGCAGGTCTTCCACGTCCGCGATGGGCGGGTCCGCGGCCAACGCGGCTGGGTGGTGGAGAAGACCGAGGATCTGACCACCGGCGACCTGGTGCACCACTTCTGCACCCAGGTGTACGGCGGCGAGCACGGCGAAGCCGACGTGCCCCGCGAACTGCTGGTCCCCGAGCTGCCCGCGGACGCCGACGCGCTGGCCGAATGGCTCTCCAACCACCGGGGCAGTCGAGTGTCGCTGCGGGTGCCGCAGCGCGGCGACAAGCGCTCACTGATGGAGACGGTGGAACGCAACGCCAAGGACGCGCTGGCCCGGCACAAGCTCAAGCGCTCCGGTGACCTGACCACCCGGGGCAAGGCACTGGACGAGATCAGCGAAGCGCTGGGCATGAGCACCTCGCCGCTGCGCATCGAGTGTTTCGACATCTCCCAGATCCAGGGCACCGACGTGGTGGCCAGCATGGTGGTCTTCGAGGACGGGTTGCCCCGTAAGAGCGAGTACCGGCGCTTCATCGTCCGGGGCGCCACCGACGACCTCTCCGCGATGTCCGAGGTGCTCCGGCGCCGCTTCGCCCGCTACCTGGACGCCAGGGCCGAGACCGGCGAGGTGGGCGTGGAGTCGGCCGACGATTCGGCCGCCCCCCAGGACGCGGTCGAGCCGCAGGTCGGCGTCCTGATCGATCCGACCACCGGCCGGCCCCGAAAATTCGCGTACCCGCCACAGCTGGTGGTCGTCGACGGCGGCGCCCCACAGGTCGCGGCCGCCGCGCAGGCCCTCGCCGACCTGGGCATCGACGACGTGGCCCTGTGCGGGCTGGCCAAGCGGCTGGAAGAGGTGTGGCTCCCGGACGACGAGTTCCCGGTCATCCTCCCGCGTACCTCGGAGGGTCTCTACCTGCTGCAACGGGTGCGTGACGAGGCCCACCGGTTCGCCATCACCTTCCACCGGCAGCGCCGCTCCAAGCGGATGACCGAGTCGGCACTGGACCACGTACCCGGCCTGGGCGAGGTGCGTCGCAAGGCGCTACTGCGGCACTTCGGCTCGCTCAAGCGGCTGTCGGCCGCGACGGTTGAAGAGATCACCGAGGTGCCGGGCGTGGGTCGGCGCACCGCCGAGGCGATCCTGGCCGCCTTGGACACTGACACGAAGGCCGGCGACGGCGCGGAGGCGAAGCCCACCACCTGAGTGCGGTTCTCGCCCCAACTGGCTCGAGGCGCGGTCAACCCAGCTTGCCCTCACTCGCCCGGTTCTGGTCGATCGTGCCGAGCCACGCCGAGCCACGCCGTGCCGTGCCGTGCCGTGCATGATCGTGCTCGATCCTGGATGTAGTGGCCTCGTGGCGTGGGGAGGGGCCTCTTTCCTGGATCGAGCACGATCATGGACGGGCTGGCGCGTGTCGCGGTGACGTTCTGGCCCTGGGATCGCGCTGGGCCGGGCCGGTGGCGGTGTGGTTGCGCTTGCGGTTGTGGTTGCGGTGCAGGCGGCCATGATCCACTCGGCTTCCTTGAAGTCGGGGTGTTCCCGGCGCCGGGACACCGCGTTTTCCGGGAACCCGAGTCGATCACACCTCTTCGCCCCGCCATGTCGATTGGCAGGGTCAGGCCGGTGCGGAGTGCGCGATCGGCGCAAACGGGCATGATCGACTCGGCTTTCATGATGTCGGGGTGTTCCGGCGTTGGCACGCCGCGGATTCCGTGAACCCGAGTCGATCCCCCCGTCTCGGCCGCCGTGTCCGTAGTCGTCAGGTCGACGGGTTGGGCTGGATGTCCGGTTTTGCCGTTGCTGTCGGGTGGTCGGGGCCACCCCGGCGGTGGAATCGGGGGCCGGCCGGGGTCGTTATACCTGGCATGCCACCGCGACTCTCGGGTCGTGGGGCGCGGCAGCCGCCGGGAACACTCCGGCAGGCCGCCTCGGTTACATCCCCCGCACGGCCGAGCACCACAACGGCCGAAACCCCCCGCACGGCCCAGCAGCACAGCCGTCGGTGGGTAGGCGGAATGACCCGCCACCGGCAACCGTTACACACTGTCCCGACGCCGACCCCCATTGCGGGTCGCCGGGCAAGAACATCCCCTCGAACTTTCCCGCACGACCACACCACCCCCAGGTGGGTGGTGTGGGCACCCCCGATGCAGAGGAGCACGCCATCATGCGTACCGATCTGATCCGTAAGACCGCCCTGACCGCCGCGGGCCTCGCCTTCACC